>NZ_CP054836.1:2541666-2859375 GCF_013358405.1 Oricola thermophila | reverse complement strand
GGGCTGCGGCTGGCCAAGTTCCCCCGCGAGGAGATCGACAGGCGGGTCCGCAATGCGGCGGAGATATTGCAGCTCACGCCCTATCTCGATCGTCTGCCCAAGGCGCTGTCCGGCGGCCAGCGCCAGCGTGTCGCCATCGGTCGCTCGATCTGTCGCGACCCGAAGGTGTTCCTGTTCGACGAGCCGCTGTCCAATCTCGATGCGGCCCTGCGCGTGGCCACGCGCATCGAGATCGCCAAGCTGAACGAGTCGATGCCCGACACGACGATGATCTACGTCACTCACGACCAGGTCGAGGCGATGACGCTGGCCGACCGCATCGTGGTGCTGCGTGCCGGCCACATCGAGCAGGTCGGCTCGCCGATGGAACTCTATCACCGCCCGGCCAACCTGTTCGTCGCGCAGTTCATCGGCTCGCCGGCCATGAACATACTCGACGCGAAGGTGACGTCGGCGAACCGCAGCGCCATCAGGGTCGATATAGCCAATGCCGGCAAGGCGGAGGTTCCGGTCGGCGGCGACGCGAAACTGAAGGGGCAGAAGGTCAGCCTGGGCGTCCGGCCGGAGGACCTTGCCATCGCGAAGGACAAGGCCTCGGCGCTGGTATCCGGCGAGGTGGAGATCGTCGAGGCGCTCGGAGAGGTGACGCTCCTCTATGTCCGGATGGAAGGCCACGAGGAGTCCCTGATCGCCAAGCTGCCCGGCGACGTGAAGATCGAGCGCGGGGCCACCGTCCACCTGTCTGCCGCGTCGGAGGCGCTGCACCTCTTCGACGAGGATGGCAATTCGCTGTCCTCCGCGCGCCCGCTGGCGGCCTGACGGTTCCAGCCGGCGGCGCGCGATCGTCCGACCGGCCCCTCTCGATGAAGGAAGCCCCGCGCGAGCAGGGCTTTTCGTTCAGTGATTGTTGCGCGGCAGGCCCTTGGTCTGCGCGACGTGCTGGTACTTGACCGCCGGTTTCAGCACCATGCCTTCGGAAAGCTGGTCGACCATGCCGCGCTGGATTTCCTGCCACGGCGTCTGGTGCGCGGGGTAGGCGTAGCCGCCTTCCTCCTCCAGCGCCCTGCGTCGCGCCGCCAGTTCCTCGTCGGACACCAGTATGTTGGCTTCGCCTCTCGCCAGGTCGATGCGGATGCGGTCGCCGTTCCTGAGCAGCGCCAGCCCGCCCATCGCGGCGGCTTCCGGCGAGGCGTTGAGGATCGACGGCGACCCGGACGTGCCCGACTGGCGGCCGTCGCCGATGCAGGGCAGGGAATGCACGCCCTTCCTGATCAGGTAGTCCGGCGGCTGCATGTTGACCACTTCGGCCGCGCCCGGATAGCCGATCGGCCCGGCGCCGCGCATCACCAGGATGGTGTTCTCGTCGATCGCCTCGGCGGGGTCGTCGATGCGCCTGTGGTAGTCTTCCGGCCCGTCGAACACGGCGGCCTTGCCCTCGAAGGCCTCCGGGTCGTCCGGGTTGGAGAGGTAGCGCTCGCGGAACTCCTCCGAGATCACGCTGGTCTTCATGATCGCGGAGTCGAACAGGTTGCCCTTCAGGTTGATGAAGCCGGCATGTTCCTTCAGCGGCGCGTCGGCGCCGCGGATCACGTCGGGGTTCAGGTTTTCCGTGTCGCGGCAGTTCTCGCCGATGGACTTTCCGTTGGCGGTGATCGCGTCGGGGTGCGGCAGCAGGTCCGCCTTCATCAGTTCCATCACCACCGCCGGTACGCCGCCGGCGCGGCAGAAGTCCTCGCCGAGATACTCGCCGGCCGGCTGCAGGTTGACCAGCAGCGGAATCTTGTGGCCGAGGGCCTGCCAGTCGTCGTTGTCCAGCTTGACGCCGAGATGCCGTGCCACCGCGTTGAGGTGGATCGGCGCGTTGGTCGAGCCGCCGATGGCCGAGTTGACCACGATGGCGTTCTCGAAGGCCTCGCGGGTCATGATGTCGGAGGGCTTCAGGTCCTCGTGCACCATCTCCACGATGCGTCTTCCGGTCTCGTAGGAGATTTGTCCGCGCTCGCGATAGGGGGCCGGGATCGCGGCCGCGCTCGGCAGCTGCATGCCCAGTGCCTCGGCCAGCGAATTCATCGTCGTCGCCGTGCCCATCGTGTTGCAGTAGCCCACCGACGGCGCCGAGGAGGAGACGATCTCCATGAACTCGTCGTAGTCGATCTCGCCCGCCGACAGCCTTTCGCGCGATTTCCACACCACCGTGCCCGAGCCGGTGCGCTCGCCCCGGTGCCAGCCGTTCAGCATCGGGCCGACCGACAGGGCGATGGCCGGGATGTTCACCGTCGCCGCCGCCATCAGCAGCGCCGGCGTGGTCTTGTCGCAGCCGATGGTCAGCACCACGCCGTCGATCGGGTAGCCGTAGAGCACCTCGACCAGCGACAGGTAGGCCAGGTTGCGGTCGAGCGAGGCGGTCGGCCGCTTGCCCGTCTCCTGGATCGGGTGGCAGGGAAACTCGAACGGGATGCCGCCCGCGGCGATGATGCCCGCGCGCACCCGCTTGGCCAGTTCCACGTGGTGGCGGTTGCACGGCGAGAGGTCGGAGCCGGTCTGCGCGATGCCGATGATCGGCTTGCCCGACTGCAGTTCCTCGCGCGTCAGCCCGTAATTGAGATAGCGCTCCAGGTAGAGTGCGGTCATGCCCGGATCGTCGGGATTGTCGAACCATTCCTGGCTGCGCAGCTTTTTCCCTGTACGGCTTGTCATCGATGTTTCCCCTGATCGTTCGCGCCAGCGTTAGGCCATGCGCGGACGGGCCGCAAGTGGCCCGCCGGAGGTGCCGTAACCGGTCTCAGCGCTTTGCCAGCCGGCGCGCATGGTTGACCAGCGCGGCGGTGGAGCCGTCGCGGCGCTCCGCGCCTTCCCCGGTCTCGACCACCGGCAGCAGGGCGGTCGCCAGTTCCTTGCCCAGTTCCACGCCCCACTGGTCGAAGGCGTTGATGCCGAACAGCTGCGCCTCGACGAAGACCCGGTGTTCGTAGAGCGCGATGATGCGGCCGAGCGTGTGCGGGTCCAGCCGGTCGTAGAGCAGGGTGATCGAGGGCCGGTTGCCGGAGAATACCCGGTGCGGCGCCAGTTCCGCCGCTTCCGTCTCTCCCAGTCCCTTGGCGAGAAGCTGGTTCCTGGCCTCCTCGAATGTGCGGCCCCTCATCAGCGCCTCGGACTGCGCCAGGCAGTTGGCGAGCAGCAGTTCGTGGTGATGGCGCAGCTTCTCCTCGTGGCCGTTCGCCGCCACCATGAATTCCACCGGCACGATGTCGGTGCCCTGGTGCAGGAGCTGGAAGAAGGCGTGCTGGCCGTTGGTGCCCGGCTCGCCCCAGACGATCGGCCCGGACACGCCCGCGACGGCCTCGCCGGAAAGCGTCACGCCCTTGCCGTTCGATTCCATGTCGAGCTGCTGCAGGTAGGCCGGCAGCCGCACCAGTCGCTGGTCGTAGGGGATGACCGCGCGCGAGGGGTGACCGCATATCGCCCGGTGCCAGTAGCCGATCAGCCCCAGCATCATCGGCAGGTTCTGCCGCGCAGGGGCGTTGCGGAAGTGGATGTCCATGGCATGCGCGCCCTCGAGCAGGCGCCCGAAATCCTCCGGGCCGACAGCCAGCATGATCGGCAGGCCGATGGCGCCCCACAGCGAGTAGCGTCCGCCGACCCAGTCCCAGAAGCCGAAGATGCGGTCCTCGGGGATGCCGAAGGCGTCCACCTTGTCGAGCGCGGTCGAAACGGCGCAGAAATGCGCGCCAACCGCGTCCTCGCCCAGCCGCTCCGTCAGCCATGCGCGCGCCGTCTGCGCGTTGGTCATGGTCTCGACCGTGGTGAAGGTCTTCGACGCGATGATGAACAGCGTCGTCTCCGCCTCCAGCCCGGCCAGCGTGTCGGCGATGTGCGCGCCGTCGACATTGGAGACGAAATGGCAGCGCGGCCCGTCGTGGTAGGGCGCCAGCGCCAGCACCGCCATGGCCGGCCCGAGATCCGATCCGCCGATGCCGATATTGACCACGTCGGTGATCGGCTTGCCGGTCGCGCCGGTCAGCGTTCCGCCGCGGATCGCGTGGCAGAAATCGGCCATCGCCGCCAGCACCGCGTTAACCTTCGGCATCACGTCCTCGCCGTCGACGATGACGGGCGTGTTGGAGCGGTTGCGAAGTGCCGTGTGCAGCACAGCGCGGTCTTCGGTCGTGTTGATCTTCTCGCCCCTGAACATCGCCTCGCGCCGTCCGGCGACGTCGCAGGCCTCGGCGAGCCTTTCCAGCAGGTCGAGCGTCGTCTCGTTGACGCCGCATTTCGACCAGTCGAGCAGCATGTCTTCCAGCTGCGCGCTGTGCTTGGCGAAACGGCCGGGATCGGCGGCGAATGCCGCGCGCAGGTCTTTCGGGGCTTCCGTTTCGGCGTGCCGCTTCAGCGCGGCGACGGCTTCTTCTCTCGTCGGCATGTCAGGGAACTCCCCTTCGCTAGGAGATGGCGGAATGGCGCTGTTAAAGAGCTTGTCGGCGTCGATTGCAAGCGATCGGCGTGCGCGGGCGGCATGTTTCCCGGCACGGCAGGATATTGCGGCCCGAAATCGGGAAATCGTGCCGCGCCTTCTTTCTGCCGCGGTTTTTTCATCGAATTGGCATGTCGGCGGTGTAGGCGGAGGGGCAATGCCCGATCGCCGTAATTTCCATGGAGGAGATCATGCCCAACGCTCCCCGGTTGCACCCCGAATTTGACATGATTGATGCCCGAGACGTCCGCTACGAGCTGTTGCAGCTGCGTCGCCGGGCATGGGAAGCCCTTCTGGATCTCGGCCTGAGCGAGGCGGAGATCGCCGCCTATTACGGCATTGCCGGCGATGGCGCCGATGAACGGCCGGATGCCGCCGGCCGGGATTCGGTGCACAGCGGCGTGTCGGCGCGGTAGGCGGCCCGTCTTCACGGACAGTTGATCGTCCGCTCCCCTCCGTGCGCCCGGAATTGCCGCTTTTGCACCGCAGCCTGAGCTACTGCACGCAACGTGCGGCCGGAGCGCTCGGCCGTGTTCCCGCGGGAAACATCGATATGAGGTCTGCCATGCAACTGACACGACGCCATTTCTGCACTGTGGCTGCCGCCGCCGGCACGGTCACGATTCTTCCCTTTGCCGCGCGTGCGGCGGGCCACGAGGCCGACATGTTCTCGACCGATGCCGGCGACATCGCGGTCCATCCGGTAGCACACGCCTCGGTCGTGCTCGGGACGCCGGCCGGCACCATCTATGTCGATCCGGTCGGCGAGGCCTCCGCCTATGCCGGTCATCCGGCCCCGGACCTGATCCTCGTCACCCACGAGCACGGCGACCACTACAATGCCGACACGCTCGCCGCCCTCGTCGCCGACGGCACGGTGATCATCGCCAATCCCGCCGTTCATGGCATGTTGCCCGAGGCGCTCAAGGCCAGGGCCTCGGCGATCGCCAACGGCGAATCGACGGCCTTCAACGGCGTTCCGATCGATGCGATTCCCGCCTACAACACCACCGAGGAACGCAAGATCTTCCATCCGCAGGGCCGCGACAACGGCTATGTCCTCTCCTTCGAGGGCTTCCGGATCTACATTTCGGGCGACACCGAGGACATCCCGGAGATGCGCGCGCTCGAGAACATCGACCTCGCGTTCCTGTGCATGAACCTGCCCTTCACCATGGATGTCGCGCAGGCGGCGTCCGCCGTGCAGGAGTTCCGGCCGAAATTCGTCTACCCCTATCACTATCGCGGCCGCGACGGCGGCACGCAGGACCCGGCCGAGTTCGCGAAACTGGTCGGCGACGTCACCGAGGTTAAGATGGGCGACTGGTACGCCTGACCGCCCGTTCGAAGGCGAAGCCCCGGTCTTCCGGGGCTTCTTGCGCCGTTCGCGGCCTTGAATGGCCGGTCCGGCTGCGCTAGTTTCCGCCCCGTCGATCCGGAACAGACAGGATGTGCGCCGAAATGGATTTCAACCCGATTGCAATGCCGCCTTGCCTTGCCAACGGGGAAATCCTGCATCATGTCCGCCGCCATAATCCTGTCCGACATATCCTGGTCCGCGCCTGACGGAACATCCGTTCTTTCCGGTATCGATCTTTCCTTCGGTCCCGTTCGCACCGGCCTCGTCGGTCGCAACGGAACGGGCAAGACGACGCTTCTGAACATCATCGCGGGAAACCTCGCGCCCCGCACCGGATCGGTCGCGGCCGGCGGTTCGATCGCCTTGCTGCGCCAGGCGGTGAGCGCTTCGCCCGGCGAGACCGTCGCCGACCTGTTCGGCGCGCGCGAGGGCCTTGCATTGCTGGCCCGCGCCGAGCGCGGCGAGGCGACCGCCGCCGAAATGGCCGATGCCGACTGGACGCTCGAAATCCGGGTAGGGGAAGCGCTTTCCGGCGTCGGTCTCGACATTTCGCCCGGCGTGCCGCTGGCGGCGCTGTCCGGTGGCCAGCAGACCCGCGCCCGTCTTGCGGCCCTGGTCTTCGCGCAGCCGGATTTTCTCCTGCTCGACGAGCCGACGAACAATCTCGACCGCGAGGGCCGCGAGTCGGTCGTCCGCCTTCTGTCCTCCTGGCGCTGCGGCGCGATCGTCGTCAGCCACGACCGCGAGCTTCTGGAATGCATGGACGCGATCGTCGAGCTCTCGTCGCTGGGCGCGGCCGTCCATGGTGGCAACTGGAGCCACTACGTCGAACGCAAGGCGGTGGAGCTTGAGGCGGCGCGGCACGATCTCGCCGTCGCGGATAGGCTGGTTGCCGAGGGTGCGCGCCGGAGCCGGCTTGCCGCCGAGCGCAAGGCGCGCCGCGATTCCGCCGGGCGGCGCCGGAAGGCGAGCGGCGGAGTGCCGCGCATCCTGCTCGGCAAGATGAAGGATACCAGCGAGGCGACCGGCGGCGCGATGGCAAGGCTTGCCGAGAGAAGGGAGCGGCAGGCATCCGACCGTCTGGAAAACGCGCGCAAGCGGGTGGAAGTGCTGCAGCCGCTCTCGGTCTCGCTTCCCGCAAGCGGTCTGCCGGCGGGCCGCACCGTGCTCGCGATGGAGGCGGTGACGGGCGGCTACGAGCCGGAAAGGCCGGTGATCCGCGATCTCGATTTTGCGGTCGCGGGGCCGGAACGCATCGCCGTCACCGGGCCGAACGGGTCGGGCAAGACCACGCTTCTCGCCCTCGCGGTAGGCGCGCTCAGGCCGTTTTCCGGCACCGTTCGCATCATCGAGGGGTTCGCCTTTCTCGACCAGCAGGTAACCATGCTCGATCCCGCGGTCTCGATTCTCGCCAATTTCCGGCGGCTCCACCCGGATGCGACCGACAATGCCTGCCGCGCCGCCCTGGCGCGCTTCATGTTCCGTGCCGATGCGGCGCTGCGGCCGGTGGCGTCGCTCAGCGGCGGGCAGATCCTGCGGGCCGGCCTTGCCTGCGTCTTCGGCGGCCCGAGACCGCCCGGCCTGCTGGTCCTGGACGAGCCGACAAACCATCTCGACATAGACTCGATCGAATCCGTGGAGGCGGGCCTGCTCGCCTATGACGGCGCCCTGCTCGTCGTCAGCCACGACGAGACATTTCTTTCGAATATCGGCATCACCCGCCGGCTCGAATTGCCGGCGCGCTGAGCGCTACCGCAGTTCCCGCCGCAATATCTTGCCGACATTGGTCTTCGGCAGTTCGTCGCGGAACTCGATGTATTTCGGCCGCTTGTAGTTGGTCAGGTTCTCGGCGCAATGCGCCTTGACCACGTCCTCGGTCACGCTCTCGTCCTTGCGCACCACGAACAGCTTCACCACCTCGCCCGATTTCTCGTCCGGAACGCCGATGGCGGCGGCCTCGAGGATGCCCGGATGCGCGGCGGCGACTTCCTCGATCTCGTTGGGATAGACGTTGAAGCCGGAGACCAGGATCATGTCCTTCTTCCGGTCGACGATCTTGGTCAGGCCTGCCTCGTCCATGAAGCCCATGTCGCCGGAGCGGAAGAAGCCGTCCTCGGTCATGACCTTCGCCGTTTCGTCCGGCCGGTTCCAGTAGCCGGCCATCACCTGCGGGCCGCGGATGCAGATCTCGCCCACCTCGCCCAGCGGCAGGTCGTTGCCGTCCTCGTCGCGGATGGCGATTTCGGTCGACGGCAGCGGCAGGCCGATCGTGCCGGTGAATTCCGGCGAGTCGAAGCGGTTGGCCGTCGCCACCGGGGAGGTTTCCGAGAGGCCGTAGCCCTCGTAGATGACCGTTCCGGTGACTTCCTTCCAGCGGTCGGCGACGGGCTTCTGCACCGCCATGCCGCCGCCCATGACCAGCCGCACGTGGCTGAAGTCGAGCTTGCGGAACTCCTCGTTGTTGAGCAGCGCGTTGAACAGCGTGTTGAGCCCGGCGAAGAAGTTCCACTCGTATTTCGCCAGTTCCTTGACGAAGGCGGGGATGTCGCGGGGATTGGGGATCAGCACGTTGTGGCCGCCCTGGTCCATGCCGCAGATCGAGTTCACCGTGAGCGCGAAGATGTGGTAGAGCGGCAGCGCGCACATGTAGGTGATCAGGTCGGGCTTGCCGCGTGCCGCATAGGCCACCTCGACCCAGTGCGTGTTCTGCTGCACGTTGGCCAGCACGTTGCCATGCGTCAGCGTCGCGCCCTTGGAAACGCCGGTCGTGCCGCCCGTGTATTGCAGGAAGGCGATGTCCCCGTGGCCGAGTTCCACGGGGCGCAGCGGCTTGCCGCGTCCGGCGGCCAGCGCGGCCTTGAAGGAGACGTGGCCGGGCAGGGACCATGCCGGCACCATCTTCTTCACCTTGCGGACGACGAAGTTCACGATGTGGCCCTTCAGCCCCATCATGTCGCCCATTGCCGTGACCACCACGTGCTCGACCGGTGTCCTTTCCGCGACCTCCTGCAATGTGTGGGCGAAATTCTCCAGGATCACGATGGCCTTGGCGCCGGAATCCTTGAGCTGGTGCTCCAGCTCGCGCGGCGTGTAGAGCGGGTTGACGTTGACCACCGTCATGCCCGCGCGCAGCACGCCGTAGAGCGCCACGGGATATTGCAGGATGTTCGGCATCATCAGCGCGACGCGGTCGCCCTTTTCGAGGCCGAGTGACTGCAGGTAGGCGCCGAAGGCGACGGTCGCCGCGTCCAGTTCGGCGTAGCTGATGGTCTTGTCCATGCAGGTATAGGCCGGGCGGTCGGCATATTTCGCGCAGCATTTCTCGGCCATGTCGGCCAGCGAGCTGTAGGCGATCTGCCCCATTTCAGCCGGAACCTGTTCCGGGTAGGACTTCAGCCACGGTTTCGCCGCGTAGGCCGATTTTGCTTTCGCTGTACTTGCCATCTCTTTCCTCCCGAACCGCCGGCGCTTGCGATCTCTCCCTCCGCACGCCCCGAAATTGTTGTTCGTATTCAAGCTGACATATTTCGCGACTTGTGACGATGCAAGTTTTTTTGACGTGAACGTAAACGTCGCGGCGCGTTTCGCCTCAGAAACCGCCGTGTTCCTCGATCCATGCCATTTCCGCCGGCGAGGTCGGCCGGCCGAGAACGGCGTTACGATGCGGGAACTGCCCGAACGCCTTGATCGGGCCGCGGTGCGCCTTGGCGTATTTCAGCGACTCCGCGCGGCCGAGCGTGGCGAACAGGGCCACGGACCGGTCCTGGTCGGCCAGCGTCTCGGAATGCATGAACGGCATGTAGAGAAACTGCTTCTCGTCGTCGCTCATGCCCTCGTCCCCGCCCGCGTCGAGCACGGCATTCGCGATTGCCCGCGCCTTGGCGTCGGTGGCGAAGCTTTTCGGGCTGCCGCGGAACATGTTGCGCGAGAACTGGTCGAGTACGATGATCGCGGCAAGCGCCGTCCGGGGCGTGGCGAGCAGCTTGTCGTTGTCGGTTGCGGCCACCGCCTCGTGCAGCGCGCCGAACCGTCCGGCGATCGTTTCGTCAAGCCGGTCGTCCCGCCTGTACCACTGGTCCGGCGTCAGCTCGGTGAACCAGAACTCGAGAACGTTTTTCTCCCATCCGTCCGTCAGCATCTTCATGTCTCCCTTTCGTCCACCCATGCGCGGATGAGGAGCGACGCGATCGCGCCGTCCGGCGGGGTGCAGAGCCCGTCCGGATGGGTCCTGTCGAGCATGGTCCGGACTTCCGCGCGGGTGAACCAGCGGCAGTCCTCCAGTTCCTCGTCGATGGTGATCTCGGTGGACTCGGCCACCGCGTGGCAGCCGATCATCAGCGTGTGCGGGAACGGCCAGGGCTGGCTGGCATGGTAGGCGACCTTGCCGACGGAGATGCCGCTTTCCTCCTTGGTCTCGCGTCGCACCGCGTTCTCGATCGTTTCGCCCGGTTCCACGAAGCCGGCGAGACAGGAATACATGCCCTCGCCGAAATGGGGGCTGCGCCCGAGCAGGCAGGAGCCGTTGTCCGGCGTCACCGACAGCATGATGACCACCGGGTCGGTGCGCGGAAAGTGCAGCGTCCCGCATTGGCTGCATATGCGCTTGTAGCCGCCGTCGGTGATTTCGCTGGGATGTCCGCAGCGCGCGCAGAAGCGGTGCGTGCGGTTCCATGAGACGAGCGCGGCGGCCTGGGCGATGGCGCCCAGCCGGTCCGGCGGCACCAGTCCCTGCACGTAGACCGAGCGCAGGTCGATCGCCTTGATGTGGTCGGGCAGGTGTTCCCTGTCGGTTTCGGTCCATGCCGCCAGCACCGGCGCCCCGTCGGCCTCGAAGCCGAGCAGCACGGCCTCGTCGATATCGGCATCGAGATCGGAGATTTCGCCGGGCGCGAACAGCGGGTCGAATATTTCCTCGTCGTGCTTCAGCAGCACGCGGTTGTCGGCGAGCAGGTAGAGATGCGCCCGGTCGTCCGCCAGTGCCTCGCGCGTGGAGTCGGCGCTGCGTTTCTCCGAGCGCCGTTCCAGGCGGTTGCCCGCGAAGCCGGTTTCGCTCGAAGGTTCCGGATAGGGCGCGCCGTCCAGGCGGGTGGTCATGCGGTTACCTCGCTTCGCGGTTCTCTCTGCGGGAACATTTGTGCCAGAACGCGGGCGCGGGGGCCAGTTGCGAAATCCGTCAGGAGCGTTCCTGGAAGCTGGCGGTGAATTCCGAGATGAAGTGTTCCGCCGCCTCCCGCGCATAGGGCTTGGCCCGGCCCGATCCCCAGACCGGGTTCGGCCAGGCGTCGTCGTCGACGTGACGCGCGATGACATGCATGTGCAGTTGCCGCACCTGGTTGCCGAGCGCGGCGACATTGACCTTGTGGCAGCCGGTCAGCACCCTGAGATGCTCCGAGACGGTGACGGTCTCGAAGGTCAGCATCGTCTGGTCGAGCGGCGACAGCTCGTAGATCTCGGTCACGTCCGCCCGCTTCGGCACCAGGATCATCCAGGGAAAGCGGCTGTCGTTCATCAGCAGCAGCCGGCACAGGCCGAGGTCGGCCACGGGAATGGTGTCGGCGGCGAGTGTCGGATCGAGGCAAAACTGTTTCATGGCGCAACACTAGCAGCTTTTTTCCGTCTGGCGACTTGCTTTTGCCGCCGCGAAATACGATATCGCGGTCGGGAGGTTGGTGGTGGACGAGCCACTCGCCAACCGGGTCAGGTCCGGAAGGAAGCAGCCCTAACGAGATCCGGCACGGGTCACCGTGCCAGCCTCCCGCCTTCCCGCACTGGTGTTTCACGGGCAATTCGGACCTTCGGGCGCTTTCGCTCGGCGCTGAATCGCTTTAGACAGGAAGCATGAGCGACACCCCCGCAACGCCCTACCGCGTTCTTGCGCGCAAGTACCGTCCGCGCGACTTCTCCGACCTTATCGGCCAGGAGCCGATGGTGCGCACCCTCAAGAACGCCTTCTCGGCGGGGCGCATCGCCCAGGCCTGGATGCTGACCGGCGTGCGCGGCGTCGGCAAGACGACGACGGCCCGCATCCTGGCCCGCGCGCTCAACTACAGGACCGACACGATCGATCGTCCGCATATCGATCTCGCCGAGCCGGGCGAGCATTGCGAGGCGATCATGGAGGGCCGCCATGTCGACGTGATCGAGATGGACGCCGCCTCCCACACCGGCATCGACGACATCCGCGAGATCATCGAGCAGGTGCGCTACCGCCCGGTTTCGGCGCGCTACAAGGTCTACATCATCGACGAGGTCCACATGCTCTCCACGCAGGCCTTCAACGGCCTGCTGAAGACGCTGGAGGAGCCGCCGGAGCATGTGAAGTTCATCTTCGCCACCACCGAGATCCGCAAGGTGCCGATCACGGTCCTGTCGCGTTGCCAGCGTTTCGACCTGCGCCGCATCGAGACCGCCGAGCTCGCCCAGCACCTGCGCCGGATCGCCGATCTCGAATCGGTCGAGGCGGAGGAGGAGGCGCTGGCCATGATCGCCCGCGCGGCGGAGGGCTCGGTGCGCGATTCCCTGTCCATCCTCGACCAGGCGATCGCCCACGGTTCCGGTGCCGTCACGGCGGAGGCCGTGCGCTCCATGCTGGGCCTGGCCGACCGCGCCCGGGTCATCGACCTGTTCGAGCACCTGATGTCCGGCCGCGTCGCCGAGGCGCTGGACGAGTTCCGCGCCCAGTACGATGTCGGCGCCGACCCGGCCGTCGTGCTGACCGACCTCGCCGATTTCACCCATCTCGTCACCCGGCTTCGTTTCGTGCCCCAGGCCGCCGAGAACGATCCGTCGCTGACGCCGGACGAGCGCACCCGCGGCCTCGAATTCGCGAAGCGGCTGCCGGTCAAGGTCCTGTCGCGCGCCTGGCAGATGTTGCTCAAGGGCATTCCCGAGACTGAGCTGTCCTCGCGTCCGGTCGCCGCCGCCGAGATGGTGCTGATCCGGCTTGCCCACGCGGCCACGCTGCCGACGCTGGACGAGGCGCTGAAGGCGCTCGATTCCGCGCCCGCGGGCGAGCCGTCGCGCCCGGCGCTTTCCGCCGGTTCGTCCGCGCCGTCCGCAAGCGGCAATGGCGGCGGCAGCGGCGCGCAGGCGGTTGCGCAGGCCGCCGCCCCGGCCTCCGCGCCGGATCGTGCCCCGACGGCGGGCGCCGGCGGCGGAGCGAGCGCCATGCGCCTCGTCTCCTCCGGGCCGGAGCCCCGTTTGCAGGAGGCGCCGCGGCCCGAGCCCGAGCCCGAGCGGCCCGCCGTGCCCGTCTATTCCATGCAGGATCTGGTCGATCTCGCCGACCGCCACCGCGACCCGCTGATGAAGGTCAATCTGCGCAAGTGCGTCCGCCCGGTCTCCATCGAGCCGGGCAAGCTTGCCGTCAGCCTGACGGAGGACGCGCCGCGCGCGCTGCTCGGCGACCTGTCGCGCAAGCTGCTGGAGTGGACCGGCACGCGCTGGGTCGTCTCGCTGTCGCGCGAGCCGGGCGGCAAGACGCTGGAGGAGATCGACACCGAGCGCCGCGAGATGGCGGTGGCCGATGCCGGCCGCGATCCCGAGATTGCCGCCATCCTGGCGGCCTTCCCCGGCGCGAAGATCATCGACGTGCGGCTTGCCGAGGGGGCGGCGGATGCCGATATCGCGGAGGATGAATTCGCCGCGCCGGAGGTCCCCTTCGATCCCGACGAGGCCGACGAACTTTAGAGGAGAGCGTCATGCGCGACATCATGGGCCTTATGGGCAAGGCCAGGGAAATGCAGGAAAAGATGCAGGCCATGCAGGCGGAGATGGAGACCATGACCGCCGAGGGCACGGCCGGCGGCGGCATGGTCGCCGTCACGCTGAACGGCAAGGGCGCCATGCAGGGCGTGAAGATCGATCCTTCCATGTTCAGGGAGGACGACGTCGAGATCCTCGAGGATCTTGTCATCGCCGCCCACAACGACGCCAAGGCGAAGATCGAGGCGATCATCGCCGAGAAGACGAAGGAGATGGCCGCCGGCTTGCCGATCCCGCCCGGCATGAAGCTGCCCTTCTAGGCGGCGTCACAGCCAGTTGGCCGGATCGCGCATGCCGTGGACGACGGCGATGACGAGGATACCGTCGGGCTCCGGTTCGTAGATGACGATGTAGTTGCCCTCGACGAGAATGCGTGCCGTCGCGCTGAGTTCCGGGCGCGCAGCGCCCATCCGGGGCTGTTCCGCGGCCAGTTCGAGCCGGTCGAATATCCGCATCAGGAGAGCGTCTGCCGCGGCCTCGTTCTCCGGGGCGATCGCGCGCCAGATCGCTCGCAGGTCTTCCTCGGCGCGCGGTGTCAGCCTATAGCGGCCCATCCGCCTTGGCTTCGGCTTTCAGTTCGGCCAGCAGCGTGGGACCGTCGATTTCCCGGCCCTCGCCGCTCGCCTTTCCCTCGTCATAGGCCCGTTTCAGGCGGGCGATCTCGAGGCGGCGAAGCTCCTCCCGCTGTTCCCACAGGCGCAACGCATCGCGCACCACCTCGCTGTTGGAGGCGTAGCTGCCCGAGTCGACTGCCGCCTGCAGCATGCGCGCCTGTTGCGGCGAGAGCGAAACGGTGAGCGTCTTCATGGGTTCGGTTTTCATGCTCCCAATATAGCGCTCCTGGCAGGAACCAACAAGAATTGTTAGGTTTGCGCCTTCGCCCGCCGCCGCATCAGCCGCCCGTCCACCAGCGCCAGCCCGAGCCCGATCAGCGCCATTCCGGCGACGTGGCGCGGCAGCAGCGTCTCGCCGAGAAAGGCGATGCCGAGCAGGATCGCGCTGGGCGGGATCAGGAACGTGACCAGCGAGATGTTGGTCGCCCCGGCGCCGGCGAGGATGCGGAAGAACAGTATGTAGGCCAGCGCCGTCGAGACCGTTGCCAGCCCGGCCACCGCCAGCAACGTGTCGGCGCCGGGCACGGCGAGCGTCCACGGCCGCTCGGCGGCGAGCATCAGCGGCAGCATCATCAGGCTCGACATGGTCAGCTGTCCCGTCGCCACGGAGAGCGGCGCGATGCCGAGAGCCCGGAACCGCCGCCCGAAGACGCTGGACAGGCCGTAGGAAAGCGCCGCGCCGAGGCAGGCCGCGTAGGCCGCGACCGGCACCGCGCCGGAGAGCCCGTTGCCGCCGATCATCGCCGCCACCCCGGCGAATCCGGCGATCACGCCGGCCGCGCGCATCGGTGTCAGCCGCTCGTCGGCGGTGAAGGCGTGCGCCACCAGCACGGTGAACAGCGGCGTCGTGGCGTTCAGGATCGAGGCGACGCCCGAGGCGATCTGGCCCTGGCCCCAGACGATCAGCGTGAAGGGCACGACATTGTTGAGCACGCCCATGCCGGCGAAGGCCAGCCAGGCCTCGCGGCTCGCGGGCAGCCGCCGTCCCGTCGCCGCCAGGACGAGATGCAGCACCAGCGCGGCCAGCGCCACCCGGGCGAACACGATGGTCAGCGGCGGCAGTTCCCGCACTGCCACGCCGTTGAAGAAGAAGGACCCGCCCCACAGGACGGACAGCGCAACGAGCATCGCCCATTCGGTCGGCGTCATGGATGTGCGGGCGGCGGGCATGTCGGTCTCCGTGTTGCGCGGCGACCGTGCCGCCGGAAAGCCCCGTCCGCCACCCGATTCTTGTCTCCGTGACGTTTTTTCTTTCCCGTTCGCGCCGAAATCCCTACATCTGCGCCATGTCCACCAAGCGAATCGCCGGACCGGAAATCGAGAGGCTGATCCAGCTCCTTGCAAAGGTGCCGGGTCTCGGGCCGCGCTCGGCCCGCCGCGCCGCGTTGCACCTGATCAAGAAGAAGGACCAGTTGATGGCCCCGCTCGCCGGCGCGCTCGCCGAGGCGGTCGAAAAGGTCACGGTCTGCTCGGTCTGCGGCAATGTCGACACGGTCGATCCCTGCTCGATCTGCACCGATCCGCGCCGCGACGGCGCCACCGTGATCGTGGTCGAGGACGTGTCCGATCTCTGGGCGCTGGAGCGCGCCGGGGCCATGAACGCGAAATACCACGTGCTCGGCGGCACGCTGTCGCCGCTCGACGGCGTAGGCCCGGAGGATCTCAACATCCGCTCTCTGGTCGACCGCGTTGCCGCCGGCGGCGTCTCGGAGCTGATCATCGCCGTCAATGCCACGGTCGAGGGCCAGACCACGGCGCATTTCATCACCGACCAGCTCGAGGGGCTCGACGTCAAGGTCACGCGGCTCGCCCACGGCGTGCCGGTCGGCGGCGAGCTGGACTATCTCGACGAGGGCACGCTGTCGGCGGCCCTGCGCTCGCGCACCAGCTTCTGAGGCGGGGGACACGGTCATGCACAAGCCGGTCATAGGCCTCGCCCTCGGCAGCGGCGCGGCGCGCGGCTGGTCGCATATCGGCGTCATCGAGGTGCTCGAGGCGGCAGGCATCCGGCCGGATGTCGTCGCCGGCTGTTCGGTCGGCGCCTTTGTCGGCGCGGCCTACGCGGCCGGGAAGCTGGAGGATCTCAGGAACTGGGCCGAGGCCTTCTCCTGGCGCCGCGTGGTCGGCAAGTTCGACCTGTCCTTTTCCGGCGGGCTGATCTCGACCGGCTTCGTCAACCATTTCTTCCGGGAGTTCGGGGTCGGCGGCAATATCGAGGATTTCGGCAGCCGTTTCGCCGCGGTCGCCACCGACTATGGCACCGGCCTGGAGGAATGGTTCGAAACCGGCCCGGTGGACCGCGCCGTGCGCGCCTCGCTGGCATTGCCCGGCATTCTCGCCCCGGTCCGGATCGGCAATCGCTGGTTCGTCGATGGCGGTCTCGTCAACCCGGTGCCGGTCTCTGTCTGCCGCGCGCTCGGCGCCGATTTCGTCATCGCCGTCAACCTGAACGGCGAGCTGGTCGGTCGCCGCCGCGCCCAGTCGGCCAGGGCGGGCGGGCAGGCCGGCTCCGACATGATCGACAAGGCCCTGTCCGGCCTGCCTTCGGCATGGCGCCCGGTTGTCGCCGAGACGCTGGGGCGGCATTTCGGCACCGGGGAGAAGGTGCCCGGCTATTTCGACATTCTCACCAATTCCATCAACATCATGCAGGACCGCATCACCCGCTCGCGCCTGGCCGGCGAGCCGCCCCATGCGCTTCTGGTGCCGCGCCTCGGCGGCATGGGCTTTCTCGATTTCGAGAACGCGGCAAGGGCGATCGGGGAGGGGCGGCGGACGGCGGAATTCGCCCTGCCGGAAATCCGCCGCATGCTCGACGCCTTCGGCTAGGCATGGCCGCGGTCCGGGGCCCCGCCGCGTCTTTTGCCAGGACTTGTCCACCGCGCTCCCGCCTCCCTTATCCTTGTTCGCGCCGCATGGTGCGGCGAGGAGGCAGGCGATGCAGTTCGACTGGGCACTGGCGATAGAGAGAAACCGCAGGGACCTGCTGCGCATCCTGCGCGACCTTTTCGCGCTGGCCGGGCTGGACTTCGATACGGCACCCGCGCCCGTCCTCCCGGCCACCCTGCCGCGTTTCGCCGTTCTCCACGTTCGCCGCATCCTGCGCTCCGCCGAGGCCGCCGTCAGAAGGCTGATCGTGATCGCCGCGCGCGACATCGAGGTTCGGGTCCGCCATGCGCCTGCATTGAAGCCGAAGACGGGGCGCGATGGCGGAGGGCAGGTGAAACCGGCAAACGCCGGTTCCCCCTCACCCGACGCGCTGCGCGCGCCACCCTCTCCCGCGAGGGGAGAGGGGAGGAGCGAGCCCGCCACCCCCGTCACCGTCACCATCCGCCCCGCGCCGCCCGCGCCGCCGGAAAAACCGCTTCCCGGCGCCCCGCAGCTCGTCCGCGTGCCGGTGAATCTGGGACTGGCCAATCTCCGCATCGTCCCCGACCCCGAACCGGAGCAGGAAGAGAAGCCGGACGGTCCCGTGCCGCTCGGCCCCATCCCGGCCTTCCCGCTCATTGATCCGCGCAAGCGCTTCGATTTCACCCGCCCCCGGCGCCGTTACGCACGCACGCGCCCGCGCATCCGCCTGCTGGGCGACAACCCGTTTCCGGTCTACATGCGCCACCCGCCATTGCCGGAGCCTGACCTGCGCCTGCCGGGCGATGCGGTTCCCGCCGTCACCCTCTTGCGCCGCCTGGTGTCGGCGCGCATGGCGCTGGACAACATCCACCGCGAGGCGCGCCGCCTTGCCCGCCACGAGGCGCGCGTCCGCCACCGCCCGCCGGACAGCCGCCGGGTGATCTACACCGCGCTGCGCCCCGGCCCGCCGCCGGGGCACCGGAAGCGAGGCCGCCACGCCATCGACGAGGTTCTGGGGGAATGCCACCGCGTCGCGGTCTGGGCGGAACGGGAAGGGCCGCCGTGACCGGGGCGGAAGGCCACCGCCTTTCCGGCAACCCGCCCTGCGCGAAGGGCGGGAACGGCGGCGCGCGCCCTTTCCATTCCGTGTTCGCCTGCTACCCTCTGTCCCGAATCGAGGAGATCCGAATGCGCCGTCTCATCGCCGTCCTTGCCCTCCTTTTCGCCGCGCCCGCCGCCGCGCAGTCGCTGCAGGCGCAATATGAGGCCTTCCTGGAAGACACGATCTGGCCCGAGGCGCGGCGTTCCGGCATCGCGCGTGCCACCTTCGACCGCGCCATGGGCGCGAAACGCCTCGATACGGACATTCCCGGCCTCGTGAAGCCCGGATCGAAGGAGCCGCCGCGGCAGATGCGCCAGGCAGAGTTTTCCGCGCCCGCGAACTATTTCGACGAGCGCAATGTCGGCCATATCGCCGCGACGGGACGCGAGCTTGCCCGCCGGCATGCGAAACTGCTGGCCGGTATTGAGCGCAGCTACGGCGTGCCCGGCCGCATCCTGCTGGCCATATGGGGCCGCGAGTCCGGCTTCGGCCGCGTGAAAATCCCGCATGACGCCTTCCGCGTGCTGGGCACCAAGGCCTTCATGTCGACCCGGCCGGAGCTGTTCCGCAGGGAGCTGCTCAACGCCCTCGTCATCGTCGAGAGCGGCCTGGCGGCGCCGGGCGACATGCGCTCCTCCTGGGCCGGCGCGCTGGGCCAGCCGCAGTTCCTGCCCTCCTCCTATCTCGATCACGCCGTCGATTACGACCGCGACGGCCATCCCGACATCTGGAACTCCGTGCCCGACACGCTGGCCTCCATCGCCGCCTATCTGAAGGAGGCCGGATGGGATGCGGGCCGTGACTGGGGCTTCGAGGTGACGGTGCCGGACACGGTCTCCTGCGCGCTGGAGGGGCCGGACAGGGGGCGGCGCATCTCCGACTGGGAGAAGCTCGGCATCCGCCGCGTTTCCGGCAAGCCCTTCCCGTCGGGCGAGGCGGGGAAGGAGGGCTTTCTGCTCATGCCCGCCGGCCGCCACGGCCCGGCCTTCGTCGTCACGCCCAATTTCTACGTGCTGAAGGAATACAACGAGAGCGATCTCTACGCGCTCTTCGTCGGCCATGCCGGCGACCGCATCGAGTGGGGCGACCGCCGCTTCTCGGCGCCCTGGGGAAGGACCGATTCCATGCTCCGCTCCGACATCGCGAGGATGCAGCGCGCGCTGGAGGGCATGGGCTACGATGTCGGCGGTGCCGACGGGCTGCCGGGTTTCCGCACGCGGCGCTCCATCGGCGAGTGGCAGGAGAGGAACGGCATGAAGCCGACGTGCTTCCCGTCGAACGCCCTTGTCGCGGCGATCCGCTAGTCCCCGGCCCGCAGGTCGCGGATCCAGTCCGCCACCTCGTGCGCCTGCACGGCGGCCGCCCTTATCAGGTTGTCGAAGTGCCGCGTCATCGCCGCGACCGCCTCCTTGGCGTTCAGCACCAGGTACATGTCGCCGATATAGACCGAGACCCGGTACGGCCCGAACACCGTGTAGGGCGCGGAATAGTGGGACAGCCCGTCATAGAGATAGAGCCGGAGGCTGGGATAGAGGTCCTCGATCAGCGCCGCCATGTGGTCGAGCTGGGAGAGCCGCGCCGGTTCGGCGAGATCGGCCCAGGTTCCCGTGCCGCTTCGCAGGTCTGTCAGCCTTTGCACCGGCATGCAGATTTCCATGTCGGTTTCCGGCCGGCGGGTATAGGCGATGCGGTCCTGCGCCTCGTCTATGCGCGAGACCAGCGTGCGCTTGTTCTCGCTGCTTTCGTAGGAGATCACCGCGTCGGTGCGCAGCAGGTCGGGCAGCGTCTTCGGCACGTAGCGGATCTTGGTGCCCGCCGCCTCGCCGTGCCAGGCGTCCAGCAGCGTCTCGTCGCGGTCGTCGGGCGCCTCTTCCAGTTCCAGCGCCGGCTTGATCGCCGCGGTCACGTCCTCCGCCTGGCTCAGCCCCAGCAGCCAGTCGAGACTGACGCCGTGCACGCCGGCAATGCGCATCAGCGTCTCCGCGCGCGGCAGCCGCGTCACCTCGCCGGCGAGCAGTTGCGACAGCGCCGAGCGGTCGACGCCGACGCTCGCGGCGAAGGCCGAGCGGTTGAGGCCGGACCGCTTCAGCAGCTCCTCCAGCCGTTCGCGGAACAGCCGCGCGGCATCCCGCTTGTCGATCGGAGCGTTCATTATTTCCGCACCATTGTTTACATCGGTAAACATATGACAGAAATGTGGTGCAGTCTCAAAAGAAATTCACCAGTTTCTCGTTTCAATCCCTGCAGTCGGGAGGCATGTTGTGCCCGCTAGGGGAAAAACATGCGAAATCCGAAACAGTTGGAATGGCCCACCGTGGCCATGCTGGCGGTATGTTATGGCCTGTGGCTTGTCTGCGGGCTGGTTGTCTGGCCGGAATTTCCGCTGCCCGCGCTTGCGCTCATGGCTGTCGCCGTGGCGCTTCACTCCTCGCTGCAGCACGAGGTGCTGCACGGCCACCCGACCCGAAGCGCCGCCGTCAACGAGCTGCTGGTCGCCCTGCCGCTCGGCGTATTCTATCCGTATCGCCGTTTCCGGCAGTTGCATCTGGCCCACCACAATGACGAGCGCCTGACCGATCCCTATGACGATCCGGAGAGCTGGTACCGTTCCGCCGTGACCTGGCGGCGCCTCGGCGCGCCGCTGCGTTTCCTGCTCGTGGTCAACAACACGCTCGCCGGCCGCCTCCTCGTCGGTCCGCTCCTGATGGTCGGGGCCTTCTTTGCCTCCGAGCCGGGCCGGATATTGCGCGGCGAGCGCGGCGTTCGCCGGGCATGGCTTCACCATGTCGCCGGTCTCGCCGTCCTGGCGGTGATCGTTTTCGGGGTGATGGACATTCCGCCGCTCGCCTATCTCGCCGTCGCTTGGGCGGGCATGTCGATCATCGCCATCCGCACCTATTGCGAGCACCGCTGGGAGGAGCGGCCCGACGGCCGCACCGTGATCGTGGAGAATGGCGGCGTCCTCGGCCTGCTCTTTCTCTACAACAACCTGCATCTCGTACATCACAAGCGTCCGCAGGTCCCGTGGTACGAGCTGCCCGCCCTCTACCGCGCGCACCGCGCCGAATGGCTGCGTCGCAACGGCGGCTATGTATTTCCCGACTACTGGGCGATCTTCCGTGCCTATGCCTTCCGCGCGAAGGAGCCCGTCGTGCATCCGGCCTGGCGGATCGGCGAGGTGCCGGCATCGGTTTCCGGCGGAAGCTTTCATCCTGCCGGCGCGCCGACCGGGCCGCGCGTCGGGGGCGGTGCCGTCGTTCCCGCGAAGGCGGACCGGGAATAGCGGCCGGGGCCATGGCGATTGCGGGGCTGTTCGTCTAGGAAACGGACATGCCGCCGATTGCAACGCTTCCCATGTATGACTGGCCGGAGTGTCGCGCCGAAACCGACGCCCGCTGGGCGGCGCTGCGCGATGCCCTGCGCGCGGAAGGTTTGGAAGCGCCGGATCGCCTGACGCGCGGCGGCGACCTGCTTGCCCTCTGGCTGTCCGCCGATCTCCTGCTCGGCGAGACCTGCAGCCATCCGCTCGCCTCCGTGCTGGCCGGCCGCGTTCGCTATGTTGCCACGCCGGTCAGCGATGCGCCGGGTTGCGGTCGGGGAACCTATCGCAGCGCCATCCTGCGCCGCGCTCCGGGCGCGGACGTGCCGCCGCCGGACGGCGACGGACCGGCAATGATTCCGCCGGAGGCCGTTGCGGGCCGAATGGCGGCGAACGAGCCGGCATCCATGTCGGGCCTTGTCGCGCTCGTCCGCGATTGCGCGGCCCTCGGGCTGCAATTGCCGTCGGCGGAAGAGGTCCTGTGGACCGGTTCGCACCGGGATTCGGTCAGGGCCGTTGCGGCGGGCGAGGCGGATTTCGCGGCAATCGACTGCGTGACCTGGGAAATCGCGCTGAAACACGAGCCGGCGGCGAAACAGCTTCGCGTCGCCGGCTGGACCGCCTCGCGTCCCGGCCTGCCGCTGATCACCGCGCGCGCGACGGACGATGCGGCCCTGGTGCGCATCCGGCGTGCCGTGCATGCCGTCATGGAGGCGGTGGAATTCGACCCGCCTTTCGAGATCATTCCTCTTCCGGATCCACGACCCTGAGCCGCAGCTGGCCGGTCTTGCTTTCGGCGCTCTTGTCGGCCGGCTTGTCCGCCGCCGGTGCCTCCGTTGTTTTCTCGGCCGCGAACTCCAGGCTTTCGATCTTCTGGCCGCGCCGCGTCACCTTGGAGGAGGAGACCAGGATGTCGTCGATGTCCTTCTGCGCCTGGCCGAAATGCGACTGCAGCTTGCGCACCCTCTCGTCCAGCCGCGTGACGTCCTCCATCAGCCGCAGCACCTCGGCCTGGATCAGGTGCGCCTGCTCGCGCATCCGCGCATCCTTCAGCAGCGCCTGCACCACCTGGATCGACAGCATGAGCAGCGAGGGCGACACGATCACCACCCTTGCCTTGTGCGCCTTCTGGATGATTCCCTCGTGGTGCTCGTGGATGTCGGCGAAGATCGACTCCGACGGCACGAACAGGAAGGCCGTGTCCTGCGTCTCGCCCGCGATCAGGTATTTCTCCGAGATCGCCTTGATGTGGACGTCCATGTCGCGGCGGAACTGCCTTGCCGCCTCCGTGGCCTGTGCCGGGTCCTCCGCTTTTCGGATCGCGTTCCAGGCCTCGAGCGGAAATTTCGCGTCGATGACGAGTCCCGGCGCGCCGTTCGGCATGCGGATGATGCAGTCGGGCCTGTTGCCGTTCGTCAGCGTTGCTTGGAACTCGTAGGCATCCGGCGGCAGCCCGTCGGAGACGATCGCCTCCATCCGGCCCTGGCCGAAGGCGCCGCGCGTCTGCTTGTTTGAGAGGATCGACTGCAGTTCCACCACCTGTCCGGCGAGCTGCTGGATGTTGGACTGCGCCGTGTCGATCGCCACGAGCCGCTCCTGCAGCTTGGAGAGGTTCTCGTGCGTCGACTTCTGGTGCTCGGTGAGCGACTGGCCGAGCCGGTTCGTCATCGAATCGAAGCGCTGGTGGATCGACTGGTTGAGTTCCGCCTGCCGCGAGCCGAATATTTCCGCCATGGAGGCCATCCGGCCCTGCATTTCGGACTGCGCCTTGAGGATCTCGGCCATCCGCGCCTCGGCCTCGGCCGTCTGGCGCCGGCTCTCCTCCAGCAGCATGGCCCTGTGGTTTGCCGCCCGCATCGCCGCGATGACCAGGGCGAGCAGGCCCAGTGCCAGCAGGATGCCCCCGCCCGCCAGCGCCTGGCCGAGCGTGATGGCGCCGTCGCCGAGCGGGATGAGGGGGCGGGACAGGTCGAGTGCGGGTTCCATCCTTACCTTCTAGTCGATTCGCCGGTTGCTGTCAGATGGGCGCCGAGTGCGGCGGGAGATTGACGGCGCGGCGTTCAGCGCTTACGTGAGCGGCACGATGACGACCAGATCTCTAGTTCTCCTCCCCGATCCCGTCCTGCGCCAGAAATCGAAGCCGGTTGAGCGCGTGGACGATGACATTCGCCGTTTCGCCGACGACATGCTGGAGACCATGTACGAGGCGCCGGGCATCGGCCTTGCCGCCATCCAGGTCGGCGAGCCGATCCGGCTGCTGGTCATGGATGTCTCGAAGGACGACGAGGAGAAGTCCCCCTTCGTCCTCATCAACCCGGAAATCGTGTCCACCGGCGACGAGACCTCGACCTACGAGGAGGGGTGCCTGTCGATTCCCGACTACTATGCCGAGGTCGAGCGCCCGGCGACGGTGACGGTCAACTATGTCGATCGCGACGGCAAGCAGCGTACGATGGATGCGGACGGCATTCTCGCCACCTGCGTCCAGCACGAGATCGACCACCTGAACGGCGTGCTGTTCATCGACCACATCTCGAAGCTGAAGCGCGACATGGTCATCCGGAAATTCACCAAGCTGGCCAAGCAGCGCGGCGGCACCAGGCTGTGATCAGCCTGGCAGCGCGGTCTCAACGACCTGCCTGACCTTCATCACCGCTGCCGCGGCGGTGTCGGGCGTCATCGCCACGGTACTGACGAATACAAGCGTGTAATAGGACAGCCATGCCAGCATGCGGTCGATCAGGGACCCGTCACGGTTTTTCGCGGCCGTCTTCTCCGCTTTGGCGCCGGCCCGGTACTCGGCGTGTTCCTTGAGCACCGCGTCCGCGCTGCTGGCAATGACTTTTGCGTTGCGACGGCCGAATGCAGCCTTCGTCATGGTAAACAACCCCACAATCCACCCATTGCTCGGTTAATCCTCTATTTGCAAAGCGCCTGAAGATTGCGTTTACGGGGGCGTGGGCATTTTAACGAATCGGGAAATTTTTTAGCGAGGGAGCCACGATGCGGCTGATATTCATGGGCACGCCGGACTTTGCCGTTCCGACACTGACCGCGCTTGCCGCCCAGGGCCACGAGATCGTCGCCTGCTACACGCAGCCGCCGCGACCGGCAGGCCGTCGCGGTCTCGAACTGACGAAGTCCCCGGTTCATCGCCAGGCCGAGGCGCTCGGCATCCCGGTGCGCACTCCGGCGAGCCTGAAGGGCGAGGAGGAGCAGCGCGCGTTCCGCGATCTCGATGCCGATGCGGCGGTCGTGGTTGCCTACGGCCTGTTGCTGCCCGAGCCTGTGCTGAACGGCACCCGTCTCGGTTGCTACAATGGTCATGCATCGCTTCTGCCGCGCTGGCGCGGTGCCGCCCCGATCCAGCGCGCCATCATGGCCGGCGACAGGGAGACCGGCATGATGGTCATGAAGATGGACAGGGGGCTGGACACCGGCGACATAGCCTTGGAGGAGCGCGTTCCGATCGGTGAAGACGTAACCGCGGGAGAACTGCACGACACGCTGTCCCGGATTGGCGCCGACCTCATGGTCAGGGCCATGGCGGCGCTGGAGCGCGGCAGCCTCACCCTCACGCCGCAACCGGAAGAGGGCGTCCTCTACGCGGCCAAGATCGACAAGGCCGAGACTCGCGTCGACTGGTCCCGCCCGGCCCGCGAGGTCCACAACCACGTTCGCGGCCTGTCCCCTTTCCCGGGTGCATGGTGCGAGATGGAGCTTGGCGGCAGGTGGGAGCGGGTGAAGCTTCTGCGCAGCCGGCTGGCCGGCGAGGCAGCGGCATCGCCCGGCGACCTGGTTTCAGCCGATGAGCGTCTTGCGGTCGCCTGCGGCGACGGTGCTGTCGAGCTGGTCACGCTGCAGAAGGCCGGCGGCAAGCCGCTCCCGGCCACGGATTTCCTGCGCGGCGCGGCCGTGACGGCCGTGCGCTGAAACGCCGGGAGCTTTACGCGTCCGGCCCGCCGATCTAGAAGCCGGGGCCTGACCCGAACGGATGAGATTTCATGCCCCGCTATCGCCTGACTGTCGAATATGACGGCACGCCCTATGTCGGCTTTCAGCGCCAGTCGAACGGCTACGCCGTCCAGGAGGCGATGGAGCGCGCCATCGGCAAGTTCACCGGAGAGACGGTGACGGTCCATGTTGCCGGGCGCACCGATACCGGCGTTCACGCGCTGGGCCAGGTTTGCCACGTCGATCTTGCGCGCGAGTGGGAGGCGCGCCGCGTCCTCGACGCCATCAACGCGCATCTGGTGATGGCCGACGAGCGCATTGCCATTCTCGATGTCGAGCGGATGGACGAGGATTTCCATGCGCGCTTCTCGGCCACCAACCGGCACTATCTCTACCGCATCGTCAACCGCCACCAGCCGATCCCGCTGGAGCGCGAGCGGGCCTGGTGGGTGAAGCGTCCGCTCGACGTCGATGCCATGCAGGATGCCGCCGCCGAGCTGATCGGCACGCATGACTTCACCACCTTTCGCGCCGTTCAGTGCCAGTCGAAGTCGCCGGTCAAGACGCTCGACAGGATCGTCGTTTCCCGTTCGGGGGAACTGGTCACGTTCCGCGTTTCGGCGCGCAGCTTCCTGCACAACCAGGTCCGTTCGATCGTCGGCACGCTGAAGCTGGTCGGGGAGGGGCGCTGGACTAGGCAGGACGTGAAGGAGGCGCTGGAGGCGCGCGACCACCAGCGCTGCGGCGCGCTGGCTCCGCCGCACGGGCTCTACCTGGAGAAGGTCGACTACGACATCGCCTTCACGCCTGTGGATACAACCCCACGGCCCCGTAGGCGAAAACGGCGAGCGGGTAGGTAAGGAACACCTCGACCGCGACGAAGGCGAAGGCGACCGCCGGCGTCACCGAAAGCGCGACGCGCGTGACGCGGACCGAGAACCACAGCGCAAGCAGCATGGTGACGATGGTCACGAGAAGCATTGCGTCGCTTTCCGCACCGGTCCGGAAAACGAACTCGCCGAGTGGAACCAGCACGAAGATGTAGCTGGTCAGCACCGTCAGCCAGTTGCGCGCGATGATCAGGTGGGGAAAGCGGCGCGACATGCCGAGTGCCCTGAGCACGAAGGCGAGCGCGATCACCGGCAGTATCCAGAACAGGATTTCCAGGAATGCCATGCGGGCGACCATCGACAGGACGGAATCCGCCGCCCCGGCGGCCCGGATCTGCCTCGCCTCCGTCGTCCAGGCGAAAATCAGCGCCGGCATTGCCGCCGGGATCGCCTGGAAGGAGCGCCAGAAGCCGTCTGCCGAGATGTCCATGTCGGAAAGCGCGTCCGGGTCGCCCCGCACGATGCGCGCCACGCCGATGACATGGTAGAGGGCATAGTCGAGGAAGTTCATGGCCGGCCCGCGAACCAGTCTGCGATGACGCGTTCGTAGATCGCCGTGAGCGTTTCGAGGTCCTCGACCGCCACGCATTCGTCGATCATGTGCATGGTCCGGCCGACGAGGCCGAACTCGACCACCGGGCAGTAATCCTTGATGAACCGGGCATCCGACGTGCCGCCGGAGGTCGACAGCGCGGGCATCCGGCCGGTCACCGCCTCGACCGCGCCGGCGACGGTCGAGATCAGCGTCTCGTCGCGCGTCAGGAAGACCGGGCTGACCGGCGTGGGCCATTCGACTTCCGCCTTCAGCGCCGCCGACTTGCCCGGGCGAAGACGCGTCGCCGCCGCGCCCCGTGCCACGCGTGCCTCGATTTCCGCCTTCAGGCTGTCTGCGGTCCACCGGTCGTTGAAACGGATGTTGAAGGCCAGAGTCGCACTGGCCGGGATCACGTTGGTCGCCGGATTGCCCGTGTCGATCGTGGTGATCTCCAGGTTGGTCGGCTGGAACTGGTCGGTGCCGTCGTCGAGCGGCGGATCGAGGAGCGCCTCGGCCACCTGCACGATGCCGCGCAGGGGATTGTCGGCAAGGTGCGGATAGGCGACATGGCCCTGGACGCCGGAAACCGTGACCCTGCCCGAGATCGAGCCGCGTCGGCCGATCTTGATCATGTCGCCGATCGTCTCCGGATTGGTCGGCTCGCCGAGAACGCAGCCGTCCCACGTCTCGCCGCGATCCGCCGCCCATTTCAGGAGCTTCTTCGTGCCGTTGATGGCCGGGCCTTCCTCGTCGCCGGTGATCAGGAAGGAGATCGAGCCTTTCGGCGGGCCGTATTTCTGGACATGCCGGGCCACGGCGGCGACGAAGCAGGCGATCCCGCCCTTCATGTCCACCGCGCCGCGGCCATACATCATTCCGTCCGATATCTCCGCCGCAAAGGGCGGGTGCGACCAGGCCGATTCGTCGCCGGTCGGCACCACGTCGGTGTGGCCTGCGAAGGCGAGGTGCGGTCCCTTGCTGCCGAGGCGGGCATGGAGGTTCTCGATGTCCGGCGTGCCGTCCTCGCGGAAGACCGGACGCTCCGTCTCGAAGCCGAGCGGTTTCAGCATGGCTTCCAGCGCGCCGAGCGCACCGCCTTCTGCCGGGGTAACGGAGGGACAGCGGATCAGGGTCCGCAGGTTTTCGACGGGATCGCTGGCACTGGACATCATGCGCAATGCTGTATCGGCGCCCGGCGGCAGCGTCAATGAATGGCGGTTGCGCCGCGCCCGCCCGCGAGCCTGTTCTCGGTTTCCCCGATCAGCATGATCTTCTGCCAGATCTTGCGCGACAGGTTGGTGCCGAGATTCTCGATGTCGTTGACGGCATTGACGACGATGCTGTCGTTCAGTGCCTGGGCATAGAGCGCGGCCAGCTTTCCGGTGATCGACAGGAGTTCGGAGCAATAGTCGAGATAGCGCGTCAGTTCGGCCCGCGACAGTTTCCGTTCGGGCGAGCTTTTCGTCGGGATGAAGCCGACATTGAATGCTGCCGGGTCCTTGGTCAGCTGGTGCATGTCTATGATGTGGATGACCGAGCGCAGGGCATGCAGGCCGTCGAGCGCCCGCTTGCGCTTGAAGCGCTCCTCCAGCGTCACCAGCGTCCAGACGCCGACGCCGGCAAAGACGAGCGTGTTGAGCAGGGACTCCAGCCCCTGCACGAAATCGAAGGCGCCGGTCGATATCCGGTCGAAGGACAGCACGGTTCCGACCAGGGCGAAGATCATTGCCGCGCAGAGCACGGCGAGGCCGGTCAGGATACGCAGCCAGATCACGGGCTTTTCCAGCGCCGCAGCCTGGATTCCGGTGTCGTTTGCGAGTGCCACCAGTTCGACCGCGACCTTGCGCAGGCTGGAATCCGGGAACCGCTCGCCGATCCGTTGCTCCAGGCGGGAGGCGGTTGCGGTGATCCGGTCCTTGTCGAGCGTGCGGTACGGCATGGCGCCGACAGTCGCAGCTTTCCTTTAACGGACCGTTCTCATGGTTTCGGAAAAGGCGGCGGCCCGTGCTGGTTTGTTTCCTGCTTCGATGGCAGGAACGCCAGCAGCAGGAAGCCGATATAGGTGATGGGCGGGATCAGAAGGCAGATGGACAGGATGCCGGGCATGCCGAGATCGTGCAGCCGTTTGACCGACAGCGCCAGCAGGACCCAGGCGGTGGCCAGCCACGCGACCGCCATCAACAGGACCCAGAGCGCCAGTGCGGCACTGTTGTTCGGCAGGGTGAGCACGTGTGACAGGATTGCCGCGTGTATCAGGATCATCAGCAGCGCGGCCAGCCAGAAGCTCTTGCGACTGATTCTCCCCTTGAAACCGAAAAGCACCCATTTGACCGTCAGCGGATGGTCGGGCACCGCCTTCATGGTTCAGTCCCTCAGCAACTCGTTGATGCCGGTTTTCGAACGCGTCTTCGCGTCGACCGTCTTGACGATCACGGCGCAGTAGAGGCTGGGTGCCGGCAGGCCGTTCGGCATCTGCTTGTCCGAGGGCATCGTCCCTGCGACGACGACGGAGTAGGGCGGCACCTCGCCGTAGGAAATCTCGCCGGTCTCGCGGTTCACGATCTTGGTCGACTTGCCGATGAACACGCCCATGCCGAGCACCGAGCCCTCGCGCACAATGCAGCCCTCGACCACTTCCGAGCGCGCGCCGATGAAGCAGTTGTCCTCGATGATGGTCGGGCCGGCCTGCATCGGCTCCAGCACGCCACCGATGCCGACGCCGCCGGAAAGGTGCACGTTCTTGCCGATCTGCGCGCAGGAACCGACCGTGGCCCAGGTGTCGACCATGGTGCCCTCGTCGACATAGGCGCCGAGATTGACGAATGACGGCATCAGCACCACGCCCTTGCCGATATGGGCCGAGCGGCGCACCACGCAGTTCGGCACGGCGCGAAAGCCCGCCTTCTCGAAATGCTGGCCGCTCCAGCTGTCGAACTTGGACGGCACCTTGTCCCACCAGCCGGAAGCGCCCGGTCCGCCGGAGATGACCTCCATGGGATTCAGGCGGAAGGAAAGCAGCACCGCCTTTTTCAGCCATTGGTTGACTTTCCATTCGCCGTCCGCTTGACGTTCCGCGACGCGCGCCTTGCCGGCATCGAGCAGGTTCAGGGCCTCCTCGACGGCCTCGCGGACTTCTCCGTGCGTGTCGGTCGAGATGGAATCCCGGTTGTCGAACGCCGTCTCGATGATGTTTTCAAGCGTCGCGATATCGTGGGCGGTCATGAATTGTTTCCTTGTGGGCGGATAGCATCTACGCCGCTCGGGCGCGTCTCGCGGTAACTACGCGAATGCGCCCGCAATGGTCAACAAAGGGAGCGGTATCGGGCGCTCGGCCCGCGCCGTGGAGTGATTGAATGAGTGCAAAACGCAATCGCGAGATATGGGATCCGCTGGTTCCATCGCATCAGGACAGGAACCGGGCACGTGCCGTTCCCGATACGCCGCAGACGCGCTCGCCCGCCTATCGGCTTGCATATGACGACCAGGATTTCTTGTGCCGGGAGGAGTTGCGGCCGGTCCGCCTGCAGCTCGAGCTCCTGAAGCCGGAGCTCCTGCTGCAGGAAAGCGGCATCAAGTCGACGGTCGTTCTGTTCGGCGGAGCCCGCATTCCCGAGCCGGGCGGCGTCGCCTGGGCGGCGCACAACGAGACCCAGAAGAAGAACCTGGAGGCGAACGCCCGCTACTACGAGGAGGCGCGCGAATTCGCCCGTCTCTGCTCCCGGCACTCGTTGCAGGCCGGCAACGGGGAATTCGTTGTCGTCACCGGCGGCGGCCCGGGCGTCATGGAGGCCGGCAACCGCGGCGCGGCCGATGTCGGCGCCCCCTCCATCGGTCTCAACATCGTGCTGCCGCACGAGCAGGCTCCGAACGAGTATGTCACGCCGGAACTGTCCTTCAACTTCCACTACTTCGCGATCCGCAAGATGCATTTCCTCATGCGCGCGAAGGTAATTGCCGTGTTTCCCGGCGGCTTCGGCACCATGGACGAGCTGTTCGAGACCCTGACCCTGATCCAGACCGGGCGTATGGAACGCGTGCCGGTGCTGCTGTTCGGCAGGGAATTCTGGTCGAACGTGATCGACCTGGATTTCCTCGCCCGGCAGGGCACGATCGCGCCCGACGATGCGGCGCTGATCGACCGCGTGGATACGGCCGACGAGGCATGGAAGATCGTACGGGACTTCTACGCGCTCTGATGGCGCCGGCGCGTCCGGGGGCGTATCCGGTCCGCTATTGGTCGATCAGGGCCGACAGGAATTCGGCCAGGTTGTCTGTCACGTAGTCGACCTGGTCCTCGTCGGCATCCTGTTCCCATATCTCCGAGAAGGTCGGCTCGAAATTGCGCGGCACCACCAGCACCGTCGTCATGCCGAGTTCCTTCGGCCTGACGAGGTTGCGCGCCAGGTCCTCGAACATGGCCGCCCGTTCGCAGTCGACCCGGTGCAGCGCGCGGAACTTGTCATAGGTTTCCGCTGCCGGCTTCGGCACCAGGTCGGCGGCGACAAGGTCGAAGATGTCGTCGAAATGGTCCAGCACGCCGAGCTGGCGCGCGGTGCGTTCGGCGTGCTTCCGGTCGCCGTTCGTGAATATGAACTTGCGCCCTGGCAGCGCCTTTATCGCCTCGCCCAGTGCGGGATCGGGCGCGACCCAGGAATAATCGATGTCGTGTACCTTCTCCAGGAAGTCGTCCGGGTCCACGCCGTGATTGTCCATCAGCCCCCGCAGTGTCGTGCCGTAGCGCTTGTAGAAGTCCTTCTGGACCTTGCGCGCCTCTTCGCGCGGAATCTGCAGGAGCTCCGACACATAGGCGGTCATCCTTACGTCGATCTGGGCGAACAGGTTCGTGTGATGCGGATACAGCGTGTTGTCGAGATCGAACACCCATTCGCGCACATGGGCGAAGTCTGCGGGGGAGGGCTTTTTTGTCATGCCCAAGCCTTAAGCGCGAACGGGCGTTTTGTCACCGGTGCATTCGGGCTTGCATTATCTGTCCCGCGAACCGATGACGGGGCATGGAACTATGGATTCCCATCACCGTCGGCGCGGCATTTCTCCAGAACGTCCGTTCATCGTTGCAACGCCATCTCAAGCAACACGTTGGCACCACCGGTGCGACCTTCGTGCGCTTCGGCTTCGGCCTGCCCTTCGCGGCGCTCTACCTGTTTGCGCTGACGCGCCTGTCCGGCAATCCGCTGCCCGCCCCGTCGCCGGCATTCCTGGCCTGGACGGGCCTCGGCGCGCTGGGCCAGGTCGCGGCGACATTCCTGTTGATCCACCTGTTTTCGTTTCGGAACTTCACCGTCGGGACGGCCTATTCGCGCACGGAGCCGGCGCAGGCTGCCCTGTTCGGCCTTGTCTTCCTTGGCGAGGTCGTCGGTCCGCTGACTCTTGTGGCGATCGCGGTCTCCATGGTCGGTGTCATGCTGATATCGGTGGCGCGCGGCACCTTTACCGCGCTGGCGCTGGTGTCTTCGGTGTTCACGCGAACCGCTGGAATCGGGATTCTGTCGGGCAGCCTGTTCGGCGTGGCGGCCGTCGCCTATCGGGCGGCGTCCCTGTCCCTCGGCCATCCGGGTTTCGCGATCCAGGCGGCAACCACGCTGCTGTGGGCCATCGCCCTGCAGACCGCGGTCATGCTGGCCTGGATGGTCTGGCGGGATCGCGCCGGCCTCGCGCAGGTTCGCGCTGCCTGGAAGGTGTCCGCGCTTGTCGGTTTCGTCGGCGCCACGGCTTCCTTCGGCTGGTTCGCCGCCATGACCCTGCAGCAGGCGGCCGTCGTCAAGGCGCTCGCCCAGGTCGAGATGATTTTCGCCTTCGCGACCAGCATCCTGTTTTTTCGCGAGCACGTGAACCGGCTGGAGATTGCCGGCTGCGTGCTGATCGTCGCGGGAATTCTTGCACTGGTTTTCGGCGGCTGACCGTTTTACGCCGGACGGGGAACGTGCTTTCCTTTGACGGCCCTTGATCGGAGGAACCCCAAGTGTTGCAAAAGATCCGTGTCAGGCGTTTTCTTGCGCCGGTACTGGCGTTTCTGATCGCCGGATGTGCCGGATTGCCGGAGGGCGTTCTGATTCCGGTCGATGGAGACGTTCCGGGCACGTCGCGGATTCCGATACTCGTTGCAACCACGCGCGCGCCCTCGGACGATCCGGGCTTTCTCTATTCCGGCGAGCGTGGCCCGCGGGTGGACCTCAACGAGATCGTCGTTTCCATACCGCCCGACGGGAACCGCAGGATCGGCGAGGTGCAATGGCCAAGGAAGCTGCCGCCCGATCCGGCGCGGGATTTTGCCACCCTGTCCGTGGCAGCGGTTCCGGACGAGGCCGCGGCCGCGGCGTGGTTTGTCGCCAACCGCAAGCCGAACCGGCGGCTGCTGGTTTTCGTCCACGGTTTCAACAACCGCTACGAGAGCGCGGTCTATCGGTTCGCGCAGATCGCCCACGACAGTCGCATGGAGGCAACGCCCTTCCTTTTCACCTGGCCGTCGCGCGGCAGCATCTTTGCCTATGGCTATGACAAGGAAAGCACCAACTATTCGCGGACGGCGCTCGAGCGGCTCCTGACTTCGGCAAGCCGGCACCCCGAGGTCGGCGAGATCACGGTACTCGCCCATTCGATGGGGACCTGGCTGACGGTTGAAGCGCTGCGCCAGATGGCGATCCGCAATGGCGGGGTGCCGCACAAGATCGAGGATGTTATCCTCGCCGCTCCCGATCTCGATGTCGACGTCTTCCGCCAGCAGCTGGCCGACATGGGGCCGAAGCGGCCGCGATTCACTGTCTTCGTTTCCGACGATGACCGTGCCCTGCAGCTGTCCCGCCGCATCTCGGGCAACATCGATCGGCTCGGCGCCATCGACATTGCCGATCCGCGGTATCGGGAACTCCTCGAGGGCGAGGGGATCGTCGTGTTCGACCTGACGGAGCTGCGCGGCGGCGACCGGCTCAATCACTCCAAGTTCGCGCAAAGCCCGGAAGTGGTGCGGTTGCTCGGCGAAAGGCTGATTGCCGGCCAGACGGTGACCGACCAGGATATCGGCCTTGGCGAGCACATCGGCGCCGCGGCCATCGGCGTGACCAACACGGTCGGGTCGGCGGCAAGCCTTGCCGTCTCGGTGCCGATCGCGATCGTCGATCCGGCGACGCGCGACAATCTCGATGACCAGGCCGACCGGCTGGGCCAGAACCTCGGCAACGTGGTGAGCGGGGTTGTCCCGGTGGTCACGCCGGCGGGGAGGCGTTGCGACCCGGACCGGGAGGACTGCCCGCCGACGCGCTAGGCCGGCGTATGTCAGTCCTTGTCGTGGACGATGAGCGTGCCGGCGCCGTGTTCGGTGAACAGTTCCAGCAGCACCGCGTGCGGCACCTTGCCGTTGACGATCACGACGCCCTTCACGCCGCGCTGCAGCGCGTCGATGCAGGTCTCCACCTTGGGGATCATGCCGCCCGAGATCGTGCCGTCCTTGATCAGCGCCCTCGCCTCGGAGACCGTCAGCTGCTTGATCAGTTCGCCGTTCTTGTCGAGCACGCCCGGCACGTCCGTCAGGAAGAGCAGGCGCGATGCCTGCAGCGCCCCTGCAATGGCGCCGGCGAAGGTGTCGGCGTTGATGTTGTAGGTATGCCCGTCGCGCCCTGGCGCCACCGGCGCGATGACCGGGATCATCTCCGATTTCGCCAGCAGGTCGAGCAGCGTGCGGTCGACCTCGACCGGCTCGCCGACGAAGCCGAGGTCGAGGATGCGTTCGATGTTGCTGTCGGGATCGGTGATCGTCTTGCGCGCCTTTTCGGCAAACACCATGTTGCCGTCCTTGCCGCACAGGCCGATTGCCCATTCGCCCGCCGCGTTGATCATCGCGACGATTTCCTTGTTGATCGAGCCGGCGAGAACCATCTCGACGATCTCGACGGTGGCGCGGTCGGTGACGCGCAGGCCGCCCTCGAACTTCGATTCGATGCCCATCCTGGTCAGCATCGCGCCGATCTGGGGGCCGCCGCCATGCACGACGACCGGGTTGACGCCGGACTGCTTCAGCAGCGCGATGTCCTGCGCGAAGGCCTGGCCGAGCGAGGCGTCGCCCATGGCGTTGCCGCCGTATTTCACGACGATGGACTTGTCCTCGTAGCGCTGCATGTAGGGCAGCGCCTTGGCGAGGATGTGGGCTTCGGTTTCGGGACCGGGGGTGGAGGATTTGTCGGACATGGACCTGCGGCGCTCTGAAAGGAACTCGCCGTTCTTAGCGCCGCGCCCGCGATCACGCAATTGTTCACGGTTGTGTAGTGCGGCGGATGCCGGCGCGCATTATCTGGTTGGGTGAAGGATGGCTGACACGGAGGCTTTGTCATGCTGAGCAAGAGACGTTTCATAGCACTCGCTGCGACCGCGCTGGCCGGCGCCGGCGCTTCGCGCCTGGTTGCGGCCGGCCCGGCGCACGCGGCTTCCGGGGAGGCATTCGAGATCATGAAGACCGACGACGAGTGGCGCGAGATCCTGACCGAGGAGCAGTTCGCGGTGATGCGCAAGGAGGCGACCGAGCGTCCCTTCACCAGCCCTCTCAACGACGAGAAGCGGGCGGGCACCTATCATTGCGCCGCCTGCGACCTGCCGCTGTTTTCCTCCGAGACGAAGTTCGACAGCGGCACAGGTTGGCCGAGCTTTTACGATGCGCTTCCCGATGCCGTTGCCTACAGGACCGATTTCAAGCTGATCTATCCGCGCACCGAGGAACATTGCCGTCGCTGCGGCGGCCATCTCGGCCATGTCTTCAATGACGGCCCGCCGCCGACCGGCAAGCGGCATTGCATCAACGGCGTGGCGCTGGTCTTCCGGCCTGCTGAGGGTTCCGATGCCTAGGAACGGGCGGCGGTGAGCATCGCCGACCGCAATTCCTCGATCCCGGTGTTCTTTTCCGAGGAGGTCGCCAGCACCTCCGGATAGGCTGCCGGCCGTTTCCTGGTCCGCTCCGCCGTTTCGGCGAGCATGCGCGGCACGCCCGCCGCCTTGATCTTGTCGATCTTGGTCAGCACGATTTGGTAGGACACCGCTGCCTTGTCGAGCAGGTCCATAACTTCCTCGTCGTTCTTCTTGATGCCGTGGCGGGAGTCGATCAGCAGGTAGACGCGCTTCAGCGTCACCCGCCCGCGCAGATAGTCGAAGACGAGCTTCGTCCAATTGTCGACCTGGGCTTTCGGGGCCTGGGCGAATCCGTATCCGGGCATGTCGACGATGGCCAGCGGCGGCATGTCGCCGGCCTCGCCGGAATATCCGCCGGGCACGAAGAAGTTCAGCTCCTGCGTGCGCCCCGGCGTGTTGGAGGTGCGGGCCAGCCCCTTCTTGCCGACGACGGCGTTGATCAGCGAGGATTTGCCGACATTCGACCGTCCGGCGAAGGCCACCTCGGGCGGTCCCTCGGGCGGCAGGAACTTCATCGACGGCACGCCGCGGATGAAGTCCCATTGCAGCGGGAAGCGCGCCAGCGCGTCCTCCTTGGCCTTGTCGTTCATGGTCGCGTCACTCGACCGATCCGGCCTTCTTGCCGCCGAGCATGTTTCGCAGGTTGTTCCACAGCTCGATCTGGGCGCCGTTCTTCTTCATGATGACCGCCTGCTGGATGATCGAGAGCGTGTTGTTCCACGCCCAGTAGATCACCAGTCCCGCCGGGAAGCTCGCCAGCATGAACATGAAGACCAGCGGCATCCAGTTGAAGATCATCGCCTGGGTCGGGTCCGGCGGAGCCGGGTTCATGCGCATCTGCAGGAACATGGTGATGCCCATGATCAGCGGCCACACGCCGAGCGCCAGGAAGGTGCCGAACACGGGCAGCGCCGTCGGGTCGAACGGAAGCAGTCCGAACAGGTTGAACACCGTGGTCGGGTCGGGTGCCGACAGGTCCTGGATCCAGCCGAAGAACGGCGCGTGCCGCATCTCGATGGTGACGTAGAGCACCTTGTAGAGGGCGAAGAACACCGGGATCTGGATCAGCATCGGCCAGCAGCCGGCGACAGGATTGATCTTCTCCTCGCGGTAGAGATCCATCATCGCCTTCTGCATCTTCTCGCGGTCGTCGCCGTACTTCTCCTTGATCTCCTGCATCTTCGGCTGCACGACCTTCATCCGCGCCATCGACCGGTAGGACATGTTGGCGAGCGGGAAGAAGATCGCCTTGACGATCACCGTGGTGATCAGGATGGCGACTCCGAAATTGCCGAACAGGTGGTACAGCCAGTCGAGAAGGTGGAACATCGGCCGGGTGATGAAATGGAACCATCCCCAGTCGATGAGCAGCCCGAACTGGCGGATGCCGAGGTCTTCCTCGTAGCCGTCGAGCAGGCTCGATTTCTTGGCTCCGGCGAAGAACCGGTTCTGGAACTGAACGGATTCGCCGCCATTGACGAGGACCGGGTCGGACAGGAAGTCCGCCTGGTAGCGGGTGCGGCCGTCAGGGATATAGGTGTAGCGCGGCTGGAACGTCGTGTCGTCCGCCGGGATCAGCGTCGTCGCCCAGTACTTGTCGGTGATGCCGAGCCAGCCGTCGCTGGACTTGCCGGGGGTCACCGTCCCGTCATCTTCGATGTCGGCATACTTGATCTCGGTCAGCCCTTCCTCGCCGGTGACGCCGATCATGCCTTCATGCAGCACGAAGATGGGCCGTTTCTCCGGCTTGGAATAGCGTGTCACGCGACCGTACTCCTGCAGCGCGATCGCGTCGCCGGTGGTGTTCTCCACGGTGTCCTCTATCGAGAACATGTATTGCTCGTCCACCGAGATCGTGCGCTTGAAGACCAGCCCGTTCGGGGCGGTGTAGGTCAGTTCGACCGGCGTTTCCGGCGTCAGCGTCGCATCGGCGGGGGCTTCCCACACGGTGTTCGGGCCGGGGGCGCCCTGGGGCGCGGCGTAGCCGAACTCGCCGATATAGCCGTCCGGCTGCTGCGCCGGCGCAAGCAGCGTGACGATGTCGGAGTCCTTCTGGATCGTCTCGCGGTATTCCTTCAGCTTCAGGTCGTCGAAGCGCGCGCCCTTGAGGTTGATCGAACCGGTCAGCGTCGGCGTGTCGATGGCGATGCGGCCGGCGTCCTCGCCGCTGTCCTGGGCCTCGGCTATGACGGTCGTTCCCGCCCCGGCGGCAGGCTGCGGTATGGCCGTTTCCGGCGCTTCCGTCGCGCTTTCCGCCGGCTGCGAGGCCTCCAGCTCGAGCTGCGCCTGCCTCTCGGCCTCGATTTTCGGCCCGATATAGAAAATCTGCCACGCTGCCAGGATCACGACGGAAAGAATGATCGTGATGAACAGGTTGCGGTTGTTATCCATCGTGCGAATTCCGGTCCTCTTTTGCGCCTTCGCGGCGGCGCTGCAATTTGGTGTTGGCCTGCGCGAATGCGGAAGAAACATCGGCGCACAAGGCATCGAAGGGTACGCGCAGCACCTTCGGCGTCGAAACGATCACATAGTCATTTCCGTCCGCCATGTCACCCGCGCAATGCAGGCGAACGGCTTCGCGCAGTCGTCTTTTGATCCGGTTGCGTTTGACGGCGTTGCCGTTCTTCCGCGAGACGGTCAGCCCGAGGCGCGGTGGCGCGTCGTCCCGCCGCTCTCTGGCCTCGACAAGCACGAATGCGCCGCGGACTTTCGTTCCGCGGCGCACGGCAAGGAATTCGGGGCGTTTTCGTAGGACGCCGTAAGGTCTTGTGGCGCGCTGGTCATTCCTGCCGGCCTGTTCTGCCGGTGGTTCCATTGCCAGCGTCGCGGTCGGTCAATCAGGCCGAAAGGCGCTTGCGACCGCGGGCACGGCGTGCGGCGAGAACCTTGCGGCCGCCAACCGTTGCCATGCGCGCGCGGAAGCCGTGGCGGCGCTTGCGGACCAGTTTGGAAGGCTGATAGGTGCGTTTCATTGTTCATCCCGCCTGTCAGGCGGCCCTGATATTTGATCTTTCGATTGGGAACCTGGTCATCCGGGGCTGCACAATAAATACACGCCGCCGGAGACGCGCCCGAGCGTTGCGCGCTTATGGTCCAAACCGTCTTTCAAGTCAATGCCCGCCTGCATTGGCAAGGCCGGGAACGTCGCGCGCCCGCCGGTCGCGGCATCGGGCATCAATGCTTTGTGAATTGTTCTTTACCGCCGGGAAAGCCAAATGCGGGAAGCGGATCATGCCACGGACGGCGAAACCGCCTGCAAGGAACACAGAACGTGCCGGACGAAATGATTGACATGCCCCAACCCGATGACGCGGCGAGACAGCCGGGCATCGCGAAACGCCTTGCCCCGCTGGCGGTCATCCTTGCCGGGCTGGCGCTGGCCTATGCGAGCGGCATCCACCGCTACCTGTCGCTGGAATTTCTTGCCGACAGCCGGGAGGCGTTGCGCGCCTTCGTCGATGCGAATTACGCGGTGTCGGTGGCCGGCTTCGCGGCCGCCTATGTGCTGGCCGTGACCTTTTCCTTCCCCACCGCCTGGGTGCTTACCGTGTTCGGCGGCTTCCTGTTCGGCTGGTTCGTGGGCGGGGTGACGGTCGCGTTCGCCGCCACGACGGGGGCGACCATCGTCTTCGTGGCCGCGCGCAGCGCTTTCGGCGACTTTCTTCGCGACCGGGTCAGCGGCCGGGTTCGCCGGCTTGCCGAGGGCTTCGAATCGGACGCCTTCTCCTATCTCCTCGTCTTGCGGCTGGCGCCGGTTTTCCCGTTCTTCGTCATCAATATCGCGCCCGCGCTGTTTCACGTTCCGGTGCGCACCTATGTGGTGGCAACCTTTCTCGGGATCCTGCCGGGCACCTTTGCCTATGCCTGGCTCGGCCAGGGAATCGACAGTGTCTTGCTCGTCGCCCGGGAAGCGGGGACCGAGGTAGGCGCGGCCGATCTGGTCACGCCGCAGATCACCTTTGCCTTCGTTGCGCTCGCGGTTGTCGCGGCCATCCCGCCCGTCATCAGGCTGTTTCGCGCCCGCCCCTGAATTTGTTAGCTTCCCCGGCACGCCGTTGCCGGCTTCACGGAGATGAGAATGCCAGAGATCCTGAAACCCGACATATGCGTGATCGGAGGCGGTTCCGGTGGCCTGACCGTTGCCGCTGCAGCTGCAGCGTTCGGCGTGCCGGTCGTCCTTGTCGAGGGCGGCCGGATGGGCGGCGACTGCCTGAACTACGGCTGCGTGCCCTCCAAGGCGCTGATCGCCGCCGCCAAAACCGCCGAGACCATGCGCCGGGCTGACGCCTTCGGCATCAAGTCGGTCGATCCGCAGGTCAATTTCGGCAAGGTGCACGACCATGTCCGCTCGGTCGTGGACGCGATCGCGCCGAACGATTCGGTGGAACGGTTCGTGGCGATGGGCGTGCGCGTGATTCGGGAATACGGTCGCTTCACCGACCGCAACACCCTGGTTGCCGGCGACTACGAGATCAGGGCTCGCCGCTTTGTCATCGCCACGGGGTCGTCGCCGGCGGTGCCGCCGATTCCCGGCCTCGACACGGTGCCCTATCTCACCAACGAGACCTTGTTCGACCAGACCCGCAAGCCGGGTCACCTGATCGTGATCGGGGGCGGGCCGATCGGCATGGAGATGGCGCAGGCGCATCGCCGCCTCGGCTCCGAGGTCACCGTGATCGAGGGCTTGAAGGCGCTCGGCAAGGACGATCCGGAAATGGCAGCCATCGTTCTCGAGCGCATCCGCGCCGAGGGCGTGACGGTTCATGAGGGCGCGAAGGTCGTCGAGGTCGCGAGCAGGAGCCGCTCCTCGGTCTCCGTCCGCTTCGAGACCGGCGACGGGCCGGGGGAAGTGACCGGAACCCACGTCCTCGTGGCCACCGGGCGCAAGCCGAATGTCGAGGGTCTCGACCTCGAAAAGGCGGGCGTCGCGGTAGAGCGGTCCGGCATCAGGGTCGACAGGGCCCTGCGCACCACCAATCGCCGGATCTTCGCCATCGGCGATGTTGCCGGCGGCCTGCAATTCACCCATGTCGCAGGCTACCACGCCTCCCTCGTCGTCCAGACGATTCTCTTCCGGTTCCCCGCGAAGGAAAACCGCGGGATCGTTCCCTGGGCCACCTACACCGACCCCGAGCTTGCCCATGTGGGGCTGACCGAGGAACAGGCGCGCGAACGCCATCGCCGCATATCCGTCCTGCGCTGGCCCTATGCGGAGAACGACCGCGCCCAGGCCGAGCGCAAGACCGTCGGCCACGTCAAGGTGGTGACGGACCGCAAGGGTCGTATCCTCGGCGCGACCATCGTGGGTGCCGGCGCGGGCGAAATGATCAACATGTTCTCCCTGGCGCTCGCCAACGGGATGAAGGTCGCCGATCTGCGCGGCTATATCGCGCCATATCCGACGATGACGGAAATGGCTAAACGCGCCGCGACGTCGTACTATGTGCCCGTCACTCGCAATCCCTGGGTGCGTAGGCTGATCGGGTTCATGCGGATATTCGGTTGAGATGACGACAGAAACACGGACGACACCAGCCGATCTGGAGAGCTTCCGGCCGCGCCGTCGCCTGTCCTCGAAAATTCTTCTCCTGACGATCCTGTTCGTGATGATCGCCGAGGTGCTGATATTCGTGCCCTCGGTCGCCAATTTCCGGATGACGTGGCTCTCCGGGCGCATGAGCACCGCGGCCGCGGCCAGCGTGCTGATCGCGTCGGATGCAAGCCTGGAGCTTCCGCCGAGCGTTCAGGACGAGGTGTTGATGGCGACCGGGGCCAAGGCGATCGCGCTGCATGTCGGCGAGGATTCGCGCTTCATCCGCCTGAGCGAGACCGTGCCGCCGATCCACGCCCATGTGAATGTAGGCGAGTTCAGCGCCTTTGCGGCCATCCGTGATGCCTTCGACACGCTGCTTTTCGGCGGCGACCGTTTCATCCGTGTCTACGGCCCGATTGCCGACAGCGACAACATGATCGAGCTGATCCTGCCCGACGCGCCGCTGCGTGCCGCGATGCTGGTCTATGCGCGCAATGTCGCCCTGCTTTCCCTGGTCATTTCGCTGATCACGGCGAGCCTCGTCTTCATGGCGATCAACCGCATCGCGATCCGGCCGATCCGGCGGATGACCGAGTCCATGCTCGCGTTCTCGCGGTCGCCGGACAACCCGGATGCCATCGTCCGGCCGTCCGGGCGCGACGACGAGCTCGGCATCGCGGAGCGCGAGCTGGCGGCCATGCAGGGCCGGCTGCACGAGACGCTCAAGGAGCAGAAGAGGCTGGCCGATCTCGGTCTTGCCGTCTCCAAGATCAACCACGACATGCGCAACATCCTGGCCTCCGCCCAGCTGATGTCGGATCGCCTGTCGGGCGTGACGGACCCTTCGGTCCAGCGTTTCGCGCCCAAGCTGATGCGCACCCTGGGCCGCGCCATCAACTACACGGAGAACGTCCTTTCCTACGGCAGGGCCGGGGAGGCCGCTCCCACGCGCCGCCGGATCAAGCTCTCGCCGGTCGTCGCCGATGTCGAGGAACTCCTCGGCATCGACCCGGCGTCGGGAATCGAGTTCTCCGCCAACATCCCCGACGATTTCGAGCTGGACGCCGATTCGGAGCAGCTGTTCCGCGTGCTGATGAACCTGTGTCGCAATTCCGTCGAGGCGATGCGCGGCGACGACGATCCGGCGACGGTCAAGCGGCTCACCGTGTCGGCTGCCCGCATGGGCACGACCGCGCTGATCAGCGTAGAGGACACCGGGCCCGGCCTGCCGAAGAAGGCGCGCGAGAACCTGTTTTCGGCCTTCAAGGGTTCGGCGCGTGCTGGTGGAACCGGTCTCGGTCTCGCCATCGCCCACGAGCTTGTGCGCGCCCATGGCGGCACGCTGGAACTGCGCGACGACCGTGAAATCGGCACCCATTTCGAGATTCGCCTGCCCGATGCGCCCGTGTCGCTGGAGCAGGAGCGCGCCCGCCGTGGTGCCGGCAGGCGTTCGAGCGGTTCGGCCTGACGGCGAGCCGTCCCGCGCCGTCCCTGGAAATCCGGGCGCCGCATCCCCATCTTCATTTTTCCGCGCCGGGTGTCTTGAAATCCGTTTCGCAACGGACTAGGAAGCCGGCTCAGCGCCGGGGACACACGATGTCCCGCATCGCAATGCGCGCCCGTAGCTCAGCTGGATAGAGCACCAGACTACGAATCTGGGGGTCAGAGGTTCGAATCCTTTCGGGCGCGCCATTCCCCTTCGAGGAATTGCCCTTTTCGCCGGTTTCCGCTGTCGCGCTTCTTGCCGCGAACGGGCGGGGTACTAGCCCGAATTGGCTAGCGGCCCGAACTTGTTCCGGTCGAATCGGCGGATTAGCAATGTGACGGGGCAATTCGTTCCTCCGGACATCCGGCCCGTGCTTTCTGTCCGGAAGGGCAGGGGTGCGGCGATGCGCGTGGAACTGATCGACGGACGGAAGGCGATCGCCGCATTGCGGCCGCACTGGAACGCGGTCTACGAGGCGGACCCCGAGGCGACATATTTCCTGTCCTATGAATGGCAGTTCGGGACGCCGGAGGGAGCCGGCCGTTTCGGCTACGTCCTCGCGGTCCGCGAACCGGGCAGCGGTCCCGGATATGTCGCTTTCCTTCCGCTGCGCCGCGTGACGAAACACGCCGAAACCGGCTTTTACAACGAGATATATCTGTCGGGGTGCTATTCGTCGGACTATGCCGGCCTGATCTGCAGGCCCGATCACGAGGAGGAAGCCTTGTCGGCCCTCGGCGCCGCCGTGCAGCGGATGAACTGGCGCCATTTCCGGCTTCTCAATTTCGCCGCCTCCGGGAGGCGCGCCGCGATATTCCTTCGGCAGTTTTCCGGTTCCTCTTTCGAGATCGGGCGGCCTGATCCCGTCAATCCCGACGGCATCGACAACAGCGTCTGTCCCTATGCCGCCCTTCCGGGTGACTGGGACGAGTTCCTGGCGACGAGCGTCAGCGCGAACACGCGCCAGAAGATCCGGCGCTTCCTGCGCCAGGTCGAGGGATCGCAGGAATTCCGCATCACCCATTCTGGCAGAGAGACGCTGAATCGCGACATCGCGATCCTGCTGAAGATGTGGGCGGACAAGTGGGGCGCAAGGAAGGGCCGGCGCCTGGGGACCATTCTGGAAACCTATCGCCGGCTCCTGCACCACGCCTTCGAGACCGGCACGCTGTTCATGCCCGTGTTCTGGCACGGGGATCGTCCGGTCAGCATGCTGGCCATTCTCGTGGACCGTCGCAAGAAGGCCTGCCATTTCTATATCGGCGGCCGCGACGAATCCTTCAGGGGCCCGCCCTCGGGGCTGATCCTGCACGCCCATGCCATCCGGTACGCCATCTCGAGCGGCTTCACGAGATACGACTTCCTGCGCGGCAACGAGCCGTACAAGTATTCCTTCGCGACCGGCGAGGCGCGCATCACCTCGCTCGTGCTGAGCACGCGCAGCGGCGAGAATCTCGGGGGCCGGCTGGATCCGCGCTGCCTGGACTATGTGAGGCGAAGGTCGGCGGCCCTCTACCGCGAGCGCAGCTTCTCCGCCGCAAGGCGCGGCTTCGAGCAGGTGCTGGAAGTCAGGCCGCATGATCGCGGCGTGCTCTATCTGCATGGCATGGTCTCGGCCCGGCTCGGCGACCACGCGACAGCGGTTCGCCGGTTCCGTTCGCTGCTCGGTCATGATCCGGGGGGCATAAGGGTTCTGTTCAGGCTGGGTCGTTCGCAGATCGGCCTGAGGGACTGGGCCGGTGCCGCAGACACCCATTGCCGCCTGCTCGCGCACAACCCCGGCTTCGCGACCGCCTGGTATCGCCTTGGCAGGATCCTTCTGATCCTTGGCCAGACCGACCCGGCACTGGCGGCCTTCGAGGCGGCGCTGCGCCTGAAGCCCGGTCATGCTGCCGCGCGAACCGCCATGGCAAGGACCCTGCTTCTCCGCCGGAAGCGGGTGCCGGGGCCCGCGGGCCGGCATGCCGATGTCGGTCGCAGGGCGCGCATTCTCGCCGGCCGCCTTGCCGCCGCCGGCGCGGCGCAGGCCGGTCCGCGCTCCTTTGCTGCCGACCTGCGGAACTGGCAGAAGACGGACAGCGCGCTGCTCACGGTGCTGGCCGCCTCCCGCGCCGGCGAGGCGCCGCTCGCCGGCGGTCCGGCCCGCCGCTAGCATCGACATTTCCTCACGATTCATTCCGCCAGCCCGGCCCGCCCGCCGCCGGGGAAAATTCCTGCGACATGCAGTCACCTGTGGACTGTAGGGAGCTTGCGCTGTAATCGGGGGGACTGGCAGCCGATGTCGGGGGGAGGCGGCTTGTCCATTCCCCTGATCGTCGGCAGCGTTGGCTTGGAATAACCACGCAACTCGGAGAGCGGCTTGAAGATCGGAACACCGAAGGAAGTGCTGAAGGGCGAGGCGCGTGTCGCCATGACGCCGGACAGCGCGAGGCAACTTCAGAAACTGGGATATGACTGCGTTATCGAGGCCGGTGCGGGTGTTGCTGCCGGCTTCACCGACGCCGCCTATCGCGAGGCCGGCGTCGAGGTCGTCAAGACGGCGGCCGCGCTGTGGAAGGCGGCGGACATCATCGCCAAGGTGCGTCCGCCGACAGAGACCGAGGCGAAGCGTTTGACCAAGGGCAAGACGCTGATCTCCTTCTTCTACCCGGCGCAGAACGAGGCGTTGCTCGAGCTTTGCAAGGACAAGGGCGCCAGCGTCATCGCCATGGACATGGTGCCGCGCATATCCCGCGCGCAGAAGATGGATGCCCTGTCCTCCATGGCCAACATCGCCGGCTATCGCGCCGTCATCGAGGCGGGCAACAATTTCGGTCGCTTCTTCACCGGCCAGGTGACGGCGGCCGGCAAGGTTCCGCCGGCCAAGGTTCTCGTCGTCGGTGCCGGCGTGGCCGGTCTTGCCGCCATCGGCACGGCGACATCACTGGGCGCCATCACCTATGCCTTCGACGTCCGTCCGGAAGTCGCCGAGCAGATCGAGTCGATGGGCGCCGAGTTCGTCTATCTCGAGTTCGACGAGACCCAGGACAGCGCCGCGACCGGCGGCTATGCCGCCCCGTCGAGCCCCGAGTTCCGCGAGAAGCAGCTTGCCAAGTTCCGCGAGCTGGCGCCCGAGATGGACATCGTCATCACCACGGCGCTGATCCCTGGCCGCGACGCGCCGAAACTGTGGCTGAAGGACATGGTCGAGTCCATGAAGCCGGGGTCCGTGGTCGTCGACCTCGCGGCCGAGCGTGGCGGCAACTGCGATCTCACGGTGGCAGACGAGAAGGTCGTCACCAAGAACGGCGTCACCATCATCGGCTACACGGATTTCCCGAGCCGCATGGCATCGCAGTCGTCCACGCTTTACGCCACCAACGTCCGCCACATGATGACGGACCTGACGCCGGGCAAGGACGGCAAGGTGGTTCACGACATGGAGGATGACGTCATCCGCGGCGCGACCGTCGCGCACCAGGGCGAGATCACCTTCCCGCCGCCGCCGCCGAAGGTCCAGGCCATCGCCGCGGCGAAGCCGAAGGAGAAGCCGAGGGAGCTGACACCGGAGGAAAAGCGGGCGCAGGAAATGGCGGCCTTCAAGGCGCAGACGAAGCAGCAGGTGACCCTGCTTGCCGTCGGCGGCGCGGCGATCCTGCTTGCCGGGCTGTTCGCGCCGGCCAGCTTCATGCAGCACTTCATCGTCTTCGTGCTTGCTGTCTTCGTCGGCTTCCAGGTGATCTGGAATGTCAGCCACGCGCTGCACACGCCGCTGATGGCCGTCACCAACGCGATTTCCTCGATCATCATTCTCGGGGCACTGATGCAGATCGGCTCGGGCTCGTGGCTCGTTCTGCTGCTGGCCGCCCTGTCGGTCTTCATGGCCGGGATCAACATATTCGGTGGCTTCCTCGTCACCCGGCGCATGCTCGCCATGTTCCAGAAGTCTTAAGGAGAGAGGCGAGCGATGGAATACGGATTCACCACGGCCGCCTATGTCGTTGCGGCGGTTCTTTTCATCCTGTCCCTTGGCGGCCTGTCGGGCCAGGAAAGCGCGAAGCGCGCCGTCTGGTACGGCATCGCCGGCATGGCGCTGGCGGTTTTCGCCACGCTGATCGGGCCGGGCGCGGGCAACTGGTGGCTTTCGGTCATCCTGGTCGCCGGCGGCGGCGTGATCGGCTGGTACATCGCCAACCGCGTCCAGATGACGGAAATGCCGCAGCTTGTTGCCGCCATGCATTCGCTGGTCGGCCTCGCGGCGGTCTTCATCGGCTTCAACGCCGAGTTCGAGATGGTTCGCGTTGCGGCCATGCAGGCCGCTTCCGACACGTCGGCGCTGGCCGCCCTGAAGGGCTTCGCGCTCAAGGTCGCGGCCAAGACACCGGCCGAGATCAACGTGTTGAAGATCGAGGTCTTCCTCGGCGTCTTCATCGGCGCGGTAACCTTCACCGGCTCGGTCATCGCCTATGGCAAGCTGGCCGGGAAGGTCGGCTCCAAGGCCACCAAGCTGCCGGGCGGACACGCGCTCAATGCCGGCGCTGCGATCCTCTCGCTCATCCTTCTGGTCATGTACCTGGCGGGCGCGGGGACGTGGACGCTGGCCGTGATGGCGCTGCTCGCCTTCTTCATCGGCTACCACCTGATCATGGGCATCGGCGGCGCCGACATGCCGGTCGTCGTGTCGATGCTCAACTCCTACTCGGGCTGGGCGGCCGCGGCCATCGGCTTCTCGCTGTCCAACGACCTGCTGATCGTCGTCGGCGCGCTGGTCGGCTCGTCGGGCGCGATCCTGTCCTACATCATGTGCAAGGCGATGAACCGCAGTTTCATCTCGGTCATCCTTGGCGGTTTCGGCGGTGAGTCGGGGCCGGCGATGGAGGTCGAGGGCGAGCAGGTGGCGATCGACGCCGACGGCGTCGCCGCCGCGCTGAACGATGCCGAGAGCGTCATCATCGTCCCGGGTTACGGCATGGCGGTGGCCCAGGCGCAGCAGTCGGTCTCCGAGCTGACGCGCAAGCTGCGCGCCAAGGGCAAGGAGGTGCGTTTCGGCATCCACCCGGTTGCCGGCCGCCTGCCGGGCCACATGAACGTGCTGCTCGCCGAGGCGAAGGTGCCCTACGACATCGTTCTCGAGATGGACGAGATCAACGACGATTTCCCGGAAACGGATGTCGTCATCATCATCGGGGCCAACGACATCGTGAACCCGGCTGCCCAGGAGGACCCCAACTCTCCCATCGCGGGCATGCCGGTGCTGGAGGTCTGGAAGGCCAAGCAGGTCTTCGTCTCCAAGCGCGGCCAGGGCACCGGCTATTCGGGCATCGAGAACCCGCTGTTCTTCAAGGAGAACACGCGCATGTTCTACGGTGACGCCAAGAAGTCGATCGACTCGCTTCTGCCGCTGGTCGACTGACCGCGCATCATTCCGTCGAACGGATGATCGGGGGGCTTCGTGCCCCCCGTTTTCGTTTCGGGAGAGGCGGCTTGTCCTGTCGGGGCGCTGTCGCCGTTTCCGGCAGGAACCGGCCTCCATGTCTTGCTGTCATGAGGGCCTGGATAGCGAAAGGCCCGCGCGAGGCGGGCCTTCAAATTGCGATGCGCCGACGGTCAGATTGCCAGGTAGTCGTGCCGCAGCTTCTCGTTGTCGAGCACTTCCTGCGCGGTGCCGTCATAGGCCACCTCGCCGGTGTCGAGGATCACGGCCCGGTCGGCGAGTTTCAGCGCCGCCACGGCGTTCTGCTCGACGATGATGGTCGTGATGCCGGCGTTGCGGACCTCGATCAGCGCCTTCTCGATGTCGTGGCGCACCACCGGTGCAAGGCCCTCGTAGGGCTCGTCGAGAAGCAGCAGCTTCAGGTCGCGTGCCAGGGCGCGGGCGATCGCAAGCATTTGCTGTTCGCCGCCCGAGAGCGTCGTGCCTTCCTGCTTCCGCCGTTCCTTCAACCGCGGGAACAGGGCGTAGATGCGCTCGTAGTCCCAGCCGAGTTCGCCGGAGATGCAGGCGAGGTCCAGGTTTTCCTCCACTGTCATGCCGGGGATGATGCGTCGGTCCTCGGGCACCAGCTGGATGCCGTGCAGCGCCGCCTGGAACGACTGCATCTGGTGCACCGGTTCGCCCTTAAGCCAGATCTCGCCGGACCGCAGGTCCGGCGAACCGGCCCGGGCGATGGTCCGCAGGGTCGAGGTCTTTCCCGCGCCGTTGCGGCCGAGCAGCGCCAGGATCTCGCCCTCGTTGATGTCGAAGGAGACATTCTGGACGATGTAGCTGTCGCCGTAATAGGCCCGCAGGTTGCGTACCGCGAAATATTGCGATTTCGGATCCGCCGCCGTCGGACGGATCGTCGTCTCTGCCCCGGTCGTCATACCTGTTCCTCCCCGAGATAGGCTTCCTTGACCCGCGGATCGTTCTTGATCTGCTCGGGCGTGCCCTGCGCGATGATGCGCCCGCCGGCAAGCACGCTGATCCGGTCGGCGAGCGAGAACACGACATGCATGTCGTGCTCGATGATGACCTTGGTCATGCCGCCTTCCTTGATCTTCTTCAGGAGGTCGATCGTCGCGTTGGTGTCGGCGCGCGCCATGCCGGCTGTCGGCTCGTCGAGCAGAAGCAGCTTGGGATGCTGGATCAGGCACATGGCCAGTTCCAGCCGCCTCTTGTCGCCGCGCGACATGCTGGAGGCGACGTCGTTGAGCTGCGCGTGCAGGCCGACATTGTGGATGATCTCGATGGCCTCCTCGCGGATCGCCTTTTCCGCGCCGAATGCGGCGAAGGGGTTGAGCTTGAAATGGCCGTCCCGCTTAGACAGCGCCGGCACCATGACGTTTTCCAGCACGGTCAGTTCGAGAAAGACCTCCGGCGTCTGGAACACGCGGGCGACGCCGAGCTGGTTGATCTCGTGCGGCGCCTTGCCGGTCAGGGTGTCGCCGTCGAAGATCACCGCCCCGCGGTCGGGCTTCAGCCGGCCGACGCAGACATTGAGCAGCGTCGACTTGCCGGCGCCGTTGGGGCCGATGATGGCATGCGTCTCGCCCTGGCGGACGTCGAGGTCGACGTCGGAGAGCGCATGCAGGCCGGCGAAGCTCTTGTGCACGTCGTCGATGTGCAGGACCTTGTCCGGGATGCCCGTCTTGAAGCCGGGCTCGCCTTCGTCCTGTCGTGTGACTGCAGCATCTAGCATGTCGATTCCCCCTTATTCCGCCGGCTTGGCGATGGTGGCTTCGCTGGCGCGGCCGCGACCGAAGGCGGCGCCGATGCGGCGCGCGCCCTCCATCAGCCCGCCGGGCAGGAAGATCACGATGACCATGAACAGAAGGCCGAGCGTCAGGTGCCAGCCTTCCCCGACGAAGAGCGAGAAGGTGCTGACGAGGAAGTCCTCCATGCCGTCGGGCAGGAACGAGAGGGCGTCGTGCAGGATGCCCTCGTTCCATGACGAGACCTTCTGCTCCGCGTACTTGATCAGTCCGGCGCCGAGCACCGGGCCGACGAGCGTGCCGGCGCCGCCGAGGATCGTCATCAGCACGACCTCGCCCGATGCCGTCCACTGCATGCGTTCCGCGCCCGCGATCGGGTCGGTGATCGCCAGCAGCGAACCGGCCAGGCCGGCATACATGCCCGAGATCACGAAGGCCGAGATCAGGTAGGGGCGCGTGTGGACGCCGGTGTAGTTGAGCCGGTTCTGGTTGGACTTGATCGCCTTCAGCATCATGCCGAAATTCGACTTGGTGATGCACAGGGCGATGAAGAAGCAGGCGATCAGCAGCACGGCGCAGAAATAGAAGCCCGGATAGCCGCTCATCTTCATGCCGAACAGGTTGGTGATCGGCACGCCGATCTCGTGGATGCCGAGCGCCTGGTCGATGATGCGCACGTCGCCGTCGCGCAGCGGGACGGCGGCGCTTTCGCGGATGGCGCGCACCTGCAGCCCGGTCTCGCCGTTGGTGATCGGGGTGAGCACCGAGTAGGCGAGATTGTAGCTCATCTGCGCGAATGCGAGCGTCAGGATCGAGAAGTAGATGCCGGAGCGGCGCAGGGACACGTAGCCGATCATGAAGGCGAACAGCCCCGCCGTGCCGACCGACAGGATCACCGCCGGCAGCACGTTCATGGTCAGCAGCTTGAACGACCACACGGCCACGTAGGAGCCGACGCCGATGAAGGCGGCGTGGCCGAAGGACAGGTAGCCGGTCAGGCCGAACAGGATGTTGAAGCCGATCGCGAAGATTCCGTAGATCGCGAATTTCTGCAGCAGGTCCGGATAGGCTGCGCCGATGGGCTGGAGCGCCCATGGCAGGATCAGCACGATGACGGAGAATCCGATCAGCAGCAGCCAGTCGTTGCGGGTAAGTGATTTCAGCATGTTGTCATTCCTCCATCACGCCCTTGCGTCCCATCAGCCCGCGCGGCAGCGTGAGCAGGACGATCACCGCGACGAGATAGATGATGATCTGGTCGATGCCGGGAAGGATGCTTTTGATTTCGTTCATCGAGGCGATGCTCTGCAGGATGCCCAGCAGGAAGCCGGCCAGCACCGCGCCCGACAGCGATCCCATCCCGCCGACGACCACCACGACGAAGGACAGCACCAGGAAGTCCATGCCCATGTGGTAGTCGGGTGGCAGGATCGGCGTGTACATCGCCCCGGCGATGCCTGCCACCGCGGCGGCCAGTCCGAACACGATCGTGAATCGCCGCTGGATGTTGATGCCGAGCAGGCCCACGGTCTCGCGGTCCTGCATGCCCGCGCGCACCACCATGCCGAAGGTCGTGAACTGCAGGAAGGCGAAGACTCCGAAGATCACCACGGCCGAGAACAGGAAGTAGATCAGCCGCCACCACGGATAGTAGACGTTCTCGCCGAGTCCCACCCAGCTGCCGACATCGGCAGCGCCGGCGAAGATGGCGGGCGCCGACTGCGGGATCGGGTTGGCGCCGAAATAGTGCCGCACGATTTCCTGCAGGACGATGGCCAGGCCGAAGGTGACCAGGATCTGGTCGGCATGCGGCCGCTTGTAGAAATGCTTGATCAGTCCGCGTTCCATGATGACGCCGACCGCCGCCATGACGATGATGGCGAGCAGGATGGATAGTGGAACCGACCATTCGAGCAGGAAGCCGCTGACCTGCGGGCCGAACCACTCCTGCAGGTAGGGAACCTGCTCCTTCAGCGGGTTGCCGAGGAAGTCCTTCTCGGTCTCGCTGACCCGCACGAAGGAAAGGTTGAAAAGCCGGTTGAGCGTGACGGCACAGAAGGAGCCGAGCATGAACAGCGCGCCGTGCGCGAAGTTCACGACGCCGAGCGTGCCGAAGACGAGCGTCAGGCCGAGCGCGATGAGCGCATAGGCGCCGCCCTTGTCCAATCCGTTCAGAATCTGAAGGAATATTGCGTCCATTTTAAGCTACCGCGAACTGATCCGGCGACCTCGGTCGGCGGATTTGGATTGTTGTCCCGATTGCGAACCGGCCGCCGATGTGGCGGCCGGCCGGTTGCGGTCGATTGCGGTTTAGGCTTCGCCGTCGTTGTACGGGCCGAGCTCGCCGCCGAGCAGTTCGGCCGGGTATTCGACCTGGGCGCGCGGCGTCACTTCCACGACTTCCAGGAGGTCGAACTTGGACGACGGGTTCTCCTTGCCCTTCACGACAAGGATGTCCTTGAAGCACTGGTGGTCGTCGCCCCGGTAGAGGACCGGGCCGTTGCCGAGACCGTCGAACTCGAAGTCCTCCAGCGCAGCGCCGACCGCCGACGGGCGGAAGGTGCCGGCACGCTGGCAGGCGTCCGCGTAGAGGATGGCCTGGCAGTAGCAGGTGTGCGCAGCCTGGGACGGCGGGAAGCCGTACTTTTCGCCGAACGACTTGACGAAGGCCTGGGAGGCCTCGTCCTGCAGCGACCAGTGCCAGTTGGTCGAACCGAAGATGCCCTTCACGTTCTCGCCGGCGCCCTGGGCCATCAGGCGCGAGTAGAGCGGGACGACGATCTCGAAGTTCTTGCCGTTGACCTGCTTGTCACGCAGCCCGAACTGGACGGCCTGGGTCAGCGAGTTGACCATGTCCTTGCCGTAGTGGTTCAGCACCAGCACGTCGGCGCCGGAGTTCAGCACCGGCGTGATGTACTGCGAGAAGTCGCCGGCGCCGAGCGGGGTGCGGACGGCCGCGACCGTCTCCCAGCCGAGCTGTTCGGTGTACTTCTTGATCGACTCTTCCTGCGACCAGCCCCAGGTGTAGTCGGCCGTCAGGTGGTAGGCCTTGCGGTCGGTGCCGTAGTTGTTCTTGAGCACCGGGGCGAGGGCGGCGCCCGTCATCTCGGTGTTGAAGAAGTGGCGGAAACCGTTGGCGCGCTTGTCCTTGCCGGTCGTGTCGTTGGAGTGGGTCAGGCCGGCCATGAAGATGACGCCGGCCTCCTGGCAAAGGCCCTGGACGGCAATCGCGACACCCGAGGACGAGCCGCCGGTGATCATGATGGCGCCGTCATTCTCGATCATGCGCTTGGCGGATGCACGGGCCGCGTCGGACTTGGTCTGGGTGTCGCCGGTGACGAACTCGACCTTCTTTCCGTTGACGCCGCCGCCCGCGTCGCGCAGCGCGGAGGACGAGAAGGTGTCCAGCATGCCGCCGCCGCCGGCGTTGATGTGTTCGACGGCGAGCTCGTATGCACGCAGCTCGTCGGCGCCCTCGTCGGCATATGCGCCGGTCTGCGGTACGTTGAACCCGAAGGTCACCGTGCCGCCTTTCGGCGCATTGCGGTAGTTCTCGCTCTGTGCGAGCGCGCCGCGCGTGAAGAAGTACGGTGTTGCCAGCGCCGCCGAGGCGACGCCGCCGTATTTCAGCACGGACCGGCGATTTATGATGAACTTCTTGCTCATATGGCTCCTCCCAAAATGAGTAACTGTCTTCCGGCAACAATTCCGGGAATTCCCGGCCGGAGCATTGGTGGTAACGGATTGCGACGGACCGCCGCAATTATCCATTGTGCGTAATTCGGAAAGAAGAACGCGGGCCCGACGGGCTGTTACTGCCGGTTCTTCTGGCGTTTCCGTTCCGTCCGGCGAGATCGACTCGTCGAGGCCGGCGGAGATGGCCTCGGGCAAGCGCGCGTGTCGGTGCTTTCATATGTCGCAATTGCGAAAACTTGCGTTTGACCTGCCGCCCGGATTGTTTCTGAATACTGGTTCGATCCGCGCCGGGGCGCTGCCGCCGGCCGGCCCACCTACAGGAGGTTTCCATGAAACATCTGATGACAGCATTGCTTGCGGCTTCCATGCTCGCGGGCAGCGCCGGACTTGCCAATGCCGTGACCTATGTGCGGGGCAATGACGGTGATCCGGAAACACTGGATCAGCACAAGACCTCGACCACCATCGAGGCGCGCATCCTGCGCGATCTCTACGAGGGCCTCGTTGTCTATGACGCGGCTGCCAACATCATTCCGGGCGTGGCCGAGAGCTGGGAGGTGTCCGGCGACGGCACGGTGTACACCTTCAAGCTGCGCGGGGACGCGAAGTGGTCGAACGGCGATCCGGTGGTCGCCGGCGATTTCGTCTTTTCGCTGCAGAGGATCATGACGCCCGAGACCGGGGCGAAATACGCCAACATCCTCTACCCCATCAAGAATGCCGAGAGCATCAACAAGGGCGAGATGGACACGTCCGAGCTGGGCGTGGTCGCGCTTGACGACCGGACGCTCGAGATCACCCTGGAACAGGCGACGCCCTATTTCCTCGAGTTGCTGACGCACCAGACCGGCCTTCCGGTCCATCCGGCGTCGGTGAAGGAACACGGTTCCGATTTCGTGCTGCCGGAGAACATGGTGTCCAACGGCGCCTACAAGCTCGTCTCGTTCCAGCCGAACGACAAGATCGTCATGGAGAAGAACGAGAATTTCCATGACGCGGCCAACGTGCAGATCGACCGGGTCGAGTACCTGTCGATCGAGGATCGCGCCGCCTGCGTGCGCCGTTTCGAGGCCGGCGAGGTGCTGAGCTGCGAGGACCTTCCGACCGAGCAGATCGCCTCGCTCAAGGAGCGGCTGGGCGACCAGGTCCGCATCACGCCCTATCTGGGAACATACTACTACGCGCTCAACATGAAGCGCGAGCCGCTTTCGGACGTGCGCGTACGCCAGGCGCTGGCGATGGCCATCGACCGCGAGTTCCTCGGCGAGGAAATCTGGGCCGGCGCCATGCTGCCCGCCTTCTCTCTCGTGCCGCCGGGCATCGGCAACTACGAGGGCGGCGGCGCCGAGGCCGAATGGGCGGACATGCCGCTGCTTGATCGCGAGGACAAGGCGGTCGAGCTGATGACCGAGGCCGGTTACGGTCCGGACAATCCGGTCACGCTGGAGATTTCCTACAACAACTCCGAGAACCACAAGAACACGGCCACCGCGATTGCCGAGATGTGGAAGCCTCTCGGCGTCAATGTGGAATTCAACGTTCGAGACATCTCGGCCCACTACGCGATGCTGCGCGACGACAAGGATTTCGACGTGGCGCGCGCCGGCTGGATCGGCGACTATTCCGACCCGCAGAACTTCCTGTTCTTGGTCGAGGCCGACAATCCGGGCTTCAACTACGCCCAGTATGACAACCCGGAGTATGACGCGCTCCTGGACAAGGCCGCGGCGGAAACCGACCTGGCCAAGCGCGCGGAGATCCTGCGCGAGGCCGAGGCCATCTTCATGCGGGACATGCCGTTCATCCCGCTGCTGTTCTACTCATCGCTCGCGGTGGTTTCTCCCAAGCTCAAGGGCTGGGAGGACAACATCCAGCACGTTCACGCGACGCGCTTCCTGAGCATCAGCGAGTAACAGTCGCATCATCGTTCCGTCCGGCCTCGCGGCCGGGCGGGCTATGGTGCAAACAGGAAGGTTGTAGCCAATGTTCGGTTACGCGATACGCCGCCTTCTCGGCGCGATCCCTACACTGTTCCTGATCATCACCATTTCCTTCTTTCTGATGCGGGTGGCGCCGGGCGGCCCGTTCGACCGCGAGCGCACTCTCGAGGCCAAGGTGCTGGAGAACCTGAACCGGGTCTTCCATCTAGATAGGCCGGTGTGGGAACAGTATTTCTACTATCTCGGCAATCTCTTCCGCGGCGATCTCGGGCCGAGCTTCATCTATCGCGACTTCTCCGTTCAGCAGCTTTTGGGCAACGGCCTGCCGGTCTCGGTCCAGCTTGGCAGCCTCGCCCTTCTGCTGGCCTTCATCCTCGGAACGGTGCTCGGCACCATTGCCGCGCTGCGCCAGAACGGGTGGGTCGACTACGCGGTGATCACGATTGCCACCTTCGGCATCACCATTCCCAATTTCGTCGTCGCGCCCGTCCTGTCCCTGGTTTTCGGCGTCTGGCTTGGCTGGCTGCCGGCGGGGGGCTGGGATGGCGGCTCGCTGCAGCACATGCTGCTTCCCGTGATCACTCTTGCCCTGCCGCAGGTCGCGGTGATTGCGCGGCTGATGCGCGGCTCGATGATCGAGGCGTTGCGTTCCGACCACGTGCGCACTGCCCGCGCCTACGGCCTGCCGGTCCGCATGATCGTCGTCACCCATTCACTGCGCGCTGCCGCGCTGCCGGCGGTTTCCTATCTCGGCCCCGCAGCCGCCGCACTGCTGACCGGATCCGTGGTCGTCGAATCGATCTTTGGCCTTCCGGGCGTCGGTCGCTATTTCGTGCAGGGTGCGCTCAACCGCGATTACACGCTGGTGATGGGCACCGTCATCATCGTCGCCGTCTTCGTGGTCGTGTTCAATCTGATTGTCGACCTTCTCTATGCCGCGCTGGATCCGCGCGTGCGCTACGATTGAGGCCCGCCATGACCGATGCTGCAAGCGTTCAGAACCCGGCGCCGGAAATGAGAAGCCGCTCCTTGTGGGAGACCGCGTTCCTGCGCCTGCGCCGCAACAAGGCGGCGATGGCGAGCATTGTCATTCTCGTCGTCTACGTGTTCGCCGGCATTTTCGGCCCCATGCTCAGCCCGCACCACTACGCCACCGTCTATTCCGAGTATGTGAAGGTGCCGGCCAGCCTCGAGCCCTATCCGCGCGCCGACCAGATCGTGCCGGAGGCCGAGAAGGCGCTGTCGCGGGCACGGCTGGACCTGCGCGATATCGCCGTGGACGGCGGTGTCATACGAATCGAGGCGGAATCGTCGCGCGAGATCGACCCGCGCGTGACGCGCTATCTCGACCGCTCCGACCTGTTCACGGATACGCGCATCGCAAGCAGTTCGGATGACGGCCGCTCGGTCGTCATGGAGGCCGAGGTGCAGCGCCTGCGCTTCATCTTCGGCACCGATGCCAACGGCCGCGACCTGTTCGCCCGCATCCTGATCTCGATCCGGATATCGCTGATGATCGGCGCGCTGGCGACCTGTGTCGCGCTGCTGATCGGCGTCGCCTACGGCGCGACGGCCGGCTTCCTCGGCGGGCGGATCGACAATGTGATGATGCGCGTCGTCGACATCATCTACTCGCTGCCCTTCATCTTCTTCGTCATCCTGCTGGTGGTGTTTTTCGGCCGCAACGTGATCCTCATGTTCATCGCCGTCGGCGCCGTCGAGTGGCTCGACATAGCGCGCATCGTGCGCGGCCAGACGATTTCGCTGCGACGGCGCGAATTCGTTCTCGCCGCCGAGGCGCTGGGCGTCAGTTCCGGCGGCATCGTGCGCAGGCACATCATTCCCAACACGCTGGGCCCCATCATCATCTACATGACGCTGCTGATCCCCAAGGTCATCCTGCTGGAGAGCTTCCTCTCCTTCCTCGGCCTCGGCGTGCAGGAGCCGATGACCTCGCTCGGCGTGCTGATCTCCGAGGGCGCCAAGAACATGCGCGGCGCGCCCTACATGCTCATCTATCCGTCCATCGCGCTGACCGTGCTGCTCTTCGCCCTCAACTTCCTGGGCGACGGGCTGCGCGACGCGCTCGACCCGAAGGATCGCTGACATGGCTGCGGAACCGATATTCACGATCCGGGATCTCCGGGTTTCCTTCGACACGCCGGACGGCACGGTCGATGCCGTCAACGGTGTCGACATGACGGTCCATTCCGGCGAGACCGTCGCCGTCGTCGGCGAATCCGGCTCCGGCAAGAGCCAGGTGATGATGGCGGCGATGGGCCTGCTGGCCTCCAACGGCAGCGCGAGCGGGTCGGCGCGGTACCGCGACCGCGAGCTGATCGGCATGCCGGGCCGACGGCTCAACGAGATCCGCGGCAACAAGGTCACCATGATCTTCCAGGAGCCGATGACCTCGCTCGATCCGCTCTACACCATCGGCCGGCAGATGGCAGAGCCGCTGATGGTGCATGGCGGCATGACGGCGCAGCAGGCGCGCGCCCGCGCGCTGGAACTGCTCCGCCTGGTGCAGATTCCCGATCCCGAGCGCCGCATCGACTCCTACCCGCACGAACTGTCGGGCGGGCAGCGCCAGCGCGTCATGATCGCCATGGCGCTCTCCAACGATCCCGACCTGCTGATCGCCGACGAGCCGACGACCGCGCTCGACGTCACCATCCAGGCCGAGATCCTCGGCCTGCTCGCCGAGCTGCAGGCGCGTCTCGGCATGGCGATCATCTTCATCACCCATGACCTCGGCATCGTCGAGGCCTTCGCCGACCGCGTCTATGTCATGCGCAAGGGCCAGGTGGTGGAGGAGGGGGCCGCCGCCGACATATTCGCCGCACCGCGCCACGACTACACGAGGATGCTGCTTGCCGCCGAGCCGGAAGGCTCCAAGCCGCCCGTCTCCGGGGATGCCGACATCCTGCTCTCCGCCGACAATGTCTCCGTCACCTTCCTGCGGCGCGGCGGCCTGCTCTCCGGCCGCCGCTTCGAGGTTCGCGCGGTGCGGGATGTCGGCCTTACGCTGCGGCGCAGGCAGACCATCGGCATCGTCGGCGAGTCGGGGTCCGGCAAGTCGACTCTCGGCCGCGCGCTGCTGCAGCTGATCCCGTCGGAGGGCCGCGTCGTGTTCCAGGGCCGCGAGATCAGCGGCGTGTCCGGCCGCAAGGAGATCCTGCCTCTCCGGCGCAACCTGCAGATGGTCTTCCAGGACCCGTACGGCTCGCTGTCGCCGCGCCTGACAGCCGGCGAGATCGTCACCGAGGGCCTCTTGGTTCACGAGCCGGAGCTGACGGCGAAGCAGCGCGACGAGCGCGCCGTCCAGGCCCTGCGCGAGGTCGGCCTCGACCCGGCATCGCGCAACCGCTTCCCGCACGAGTTTTCCGGCGGCCAGCGCCAGCGCATCGCCATTGCCCGCGCCATCGTCCTGAAGCCGAAGGTCGTCGTGCTGGACGAGCCGACATCGGCGCTCGACCGGTCCGTGCAGAAGCAGATCATCGTGCTCCTGCGCGAGATCCAGGAGCGTTACGACCTCTCCTTCATCTTCATCAGCCACGACCTTGCCGTCGTGCGCGCGCTTGCCGACTACGTGGTCGTCATGCGCACCGGCGACATCGTCGAGCAGGGGCCGACGGAGGAGATTTTCGGCAATCCCCAAAGCGACTACACGAAGGCGCTCATGGAGGCTGCGTTCGACCTGAAGACGGTGCTTTCGCGCCAGGCGGAGCGTGCCCGCGCGCTCGAGGCCGGGGCCTGATCCGGACCCGGGCTGCCCGCACCGCGGGGAGCGGCTATTTCTGCCGCTTCCCTTCCGTGCGGAATCCGCGCACGAAGTCGTAGACGGCCAGCCCCAGCGTCAGCGCGACGACGCAGGCCAGGTCGAGACGCGGCACGTTCCACACCAGTATGCCGAGGAAGCCGGCGAGCACGGCCAGGGCAAGGGCCGCCAGGAACTTGTCACCCATATCGTTCTTCCTCCGTGCTGCCTGCAGCCAGCGTGTCGGCCAGCCATCGCGCCGTGCGCAGCAGCCGACCGTCGTGGCCGCGCGGCCCGATCAGCTGCACGCCCATGGGCAGGCCGTTTTCCGCCTCGAAGGCGGGTATGGTGATTGCCGGCGTGCCGCAAAGGGTCCACAGCTCGTTGAAGACGGGATCGCCGGTGCTTTCCAGGCCGCGCGGTGCCGGCCCCGGCGCCGCCGGCGTGATGATCGCGTCGCAGCGCTCGAAGATTTCCGCCAGGCCGGCGTAAAGCACCTCGCGCCAGTCGAGCGCGGCGAGATAGTCGCGCGCGGTGATCGCGCTGCCCTTCTCGAGCGCCGCGACGGTCCGTTCGCCCAGCGTGTCGCGCCCGCGGTCGAGATAGCGCGCGCAGTTCTTCGACATCTCCGCTAGGTTGATCGTCTCGACGATCGCCGGCGCGCCCGCGAACACCTCGGGCAGCTCCGCCTCGAAGCAGTTCTCGCCGAGGAACGCCGCCAGCTCCGCGAGGGCCGCCCCGGTCTGCGCGTCTGCGCGGTCCCGGAACGGCGTGTGCACGAGGGCGAACATCGGCTTCACCGGCGGCTTCGAGCGCGCGGTCTCGAGCAGGCGCGGATGCGGCGCCGGCGCTGTGGCCGGATCGTGTTCGTCCGCGCCGAAGAGCGCCTCGGCCAGCATCGCCGCGTCCTCCACCGTGCGGGCGAAGACGCCCACCGTGTCGAGGGTCTGCGACTGCCGCAGCACGCCGGTGCGCGGGATCGCCCCGAAGGTCGGCTTGAAACCCGTCACGCCGCAGAAGGCCGCGGGGCGGATCACCGATCCGCGTGTCTGGGTTCCGATCGCCAGCGGCGCCATTCCGGCGGCGACCGCCGCCGCGGATCCGGACGACGACCCGCCCGGCGTGTGCGCCGTGTTGTGCGGATTGCGCGTCCCGGCCGGCTCCATCCCGGCGAGTTCCGTCGTCACCGTCTTGCCGAGGATGATCGCGCCTTCCGCCTTGAGCCGTTCCACGATGGCCGCGTCGCGCCCGGGCGTCCGTCCGGCGTCCATTGCCGTTCCGTTCGCGGTCGGGATGCGGGCGGTGTCGATGATGTCCTTCAGCGCCACGGGCACGCCGTGCAGCGCGCCCAGCGGTCGGCCGGATTCGCGGTGCCGGTCGAGGGCGTCCGCCTGGTGCCGGACGAAATCCGGGTCGTGCCAGGCGAAGGCGCCGATTTCGCCGTCGCGCTCGCGCACCCGCTGCAGGAAGGCCTCCGCCGCCTCGCGCGCCTTCAGCGCGCCCTGCGCGATGCGGTCGCGCAGCTCGACCGCGGTCAGTTCGGTCGTTGCCGTGCTTCTAGCGTCCATAGATCTGCTCCGGCAGGTAGAAGACGATCTGCGGGAAGTTGTAGACGATGGCCATCGACACGAACACCATGAACAGGAACGGCATCACGCCCGCGAATATCTGCGTCAGGCGGATTTCCGGCGGCGCGATTCCCTTCAGGTAGTAGGCCGACATGGCCATGGGCGGCGTCAGGAACGAGGTTTGCAGGTTCAGCGCCACCAGGATGCCGAAGAACAGCGGGTCGATGCCGAAGATCTCCAGCAGCGGCAGGAAGATCGGCACGAAGATGATGATGATCTCCGACCACTCCAGCGGCCAGCCGAGCAGGAAGATGATCAGCTGCGCCAGCAGCAGGAACTGCAGCGGCGTCAGGTCCAGCCCGCTGACGAACTCGGTGATGACCTGTTCGCCGCCGAGATAGGAGAACACCGAGGAGAAGGTGTATGAGCCGACGAACAGCCAGCACACCATCGCCGTGGTGCGCACCGTCAGGTAGACGGATTCGCGCATTCGCTGGAACGTCATCGCTCGGTAGGCGAAGGCCAGCAATATGCCGCCGAGCGCGCCGATCGAGGCGGCCTCCGTCGGCGTCGCCAGGCCGAACAGGATCGAGCCCAGCACGGCGAGGATGAGAAATGCCAGCGGAAAGAACGACGTCAGGATCATGCCGGCCAGGCGCAGGAACGGCACCTCCGGCACTTCGTCCGCTGTCGGCCGCGGCGCCGCTTTCGGCTGCAGAATCGAGCGCCCGACCACGTAGGCCAGGTAGAGGCCGACCAGCGTGAAGCCCGGCAGCAGCGCGCCGGCATAGAGCCGCACGATCGAGACGCCGGACGCCGCCGCGTAGACGATCAGCATGATCGACGGCGGGATCAGGATGCCGAGCGTGCCGCCGGCGCAGATGATGCCCGAGGCGAACGACTTGTCGTATCGCGCCTTGAGCATGGCGGGCAGGGCGAGCAGTCCCATCAGCGTCACCACCGCGCCGACGATTCCCGTCGCGGTGGCGAACAGGGCGCAGGTGATCAGCGCGGCCACGCCCATCGAGCCGGGCACGTTGCGCGACGCGATGTTGAGGGTGGTGAACAGCCGGTCGACGATGTTGGCGCGTTCGACGATGTAGCCCATGAACAGGAACAGCGGCACCGCGGTCAGCACCTCGTTCGACATCACCGTGTAGGTCTGGTTGATGAACAGGTCGAAGATGCGGTTGTTGAAGAAGCCGTCGATCCACAGGCTGGTGCTGTCCCACCAGCTCGCCGTCTCGTCGAGCCGGTTGTAGGCGCGCCACATGCGCGCGCCGTCGAAATAGGCGTAGTAGCCGAATCCGATGCCCATGGCCATCAGGGTGAAGGCGATGGGAAAGCCGAGAAACACCATGAAGATGAACAGCCCCAGCATCATGAGGGCGACTTGCGGGTCGGTCATGGATGCGCGTCCTTCTCGGCTTCCGTGGCCCTTGCCAGCAGGATGTCCTCGGTCTCGCGGATGTCCTCCTCCGGTTCCAGCCACTGGTTGGTCCGGATGCAGAGGATGCAGCGCATGACCTGCGCGATTCCCTGGATGAACAGCAGGATTCCTGCGGCCACCATCACGGTCTTGAACTGGTAGATCGGGATTCCGGCCGGGCTGTTGATGGAGACCTCGGCATAGCCCCAGGAGCGCGAGGCGTATTTCCAGCCCGACAGGATCAGCGCGGTGACGCCCGGAAAGAAGAAGAGGAGGTAGAGGACGAGATCGACCTTGGCCTGCGTTTTCGGCTGCCAGAGGCGGTAGAGGAAGTCGCCGCGCACATGGCCGCCGCGCGACAGCGTGTAGGCGCCGCCCATCATGAACAGCGTCCCGTACATGATGAAGGAGACGTCGAGGGCCCACGGCGTGGGACTGTTGAGCGCGTAGCGGACGAAGACCTCGTAGCCGGTGCCGAATGCCATCAGCACGATCAGCCACGCGAAGGCCTTGCCGAACCAGGCCGAGAGGGAATCGGCGAAACGGATGAATCCGGTCATTGGATGATTGCTGCCCCGGTTGAGACTGGGCGTCCCGGCCGCGAGAGCGTGCCGGGACGTCCGTTGTGACAGGTTATGCCGGTCAGAGCTTCAGCTTGCCGGGGAAGTAGTGCTCGTAGGCGAGCGCGTAGTCCGGCGCGTTCATCAGCTCGTAGTAGGTGACGCGCTCGACCCAGGCGCGCTGGCTGTCCATGATGCGCTTCATGAACTCGTCCTGCTCCAGGTCCGCGATGAGCTGGTCCCAGGCCTTGAGCTGTGCGTCGAGGATTTCCTTCGACGTGCGGTGCACGGTGACGCCGTGCTCGGTCTGCAGCTTCTCCAGGTCGGCGGAGTAGTTGTCCATCGCCGAGGCGGTGTTGGACGTCGAGGCTGCCTCCACCCCGTATTTCAGGATCGCCTGCAGGTCGGGGTCGAGGTCGTCGAAGAAGTCCTTGTTGAACAGGAACTCGAAGCTTTCCGACGCCTGGTGGTAGGACGACAGGTAGTAGTTCTTGGCCACGTCCTGTGCGCCGAAACGGCTGTCGGAAGACGGGTTGTTGAACTCGAACGCGTCGATCACGCCGCGTTCCATCGCCGGCACGATCTCGCCGCCGGGAAGCTGCGCCACCGACATGCCCATCGCCTGCAGCAGGTCGGCTGCGAGCCCGACCGTGCGGTACTTGAAGCCCTGCAGGTCCTCGACGGTGCTGACCTCCTTCTTGAACCAGCCGAAGGGCTGGGCATACATCGGGAAGCCCATGAAGCCGTAGACGTTGAGGCCGAGTATGTCCTGGGTGAGTTCGCGGTAGAGATCGGCCCCGCCGCCCTGGTAGAACCAGCCCAGCATGGTCGTTGCCGAGCCGCCCCAGACCGGGCCGGTGCCGAAGAAGGATGCCGCCTTGTGCTTGCCGTACCAGTAGACCGGCACGGTGTGGGCGGCGTCGAGCACGCCGTCATTGCAGGCGTCCATGACCTGGAACGCGCCGACCACCGCGCCTGCCGGCAGCAGGTCGATCTTCAGCCGCCCGGCAGACATTTCCTCCACGCGTGTCGTGTATTCCCGCGCGAAATCCATCCAGATGTCCGAGGCGGGCCAGGACGTCTGCATCTTCACGACGATGGGTGATTGGGCCAGCACGGCCGGAGCTGCAAGTGCGCTGCCCGCGGCGACGCCGCCGGCCAGCGCGCTTTTCTTCAGGAAAGAGCGGCGCGAGACCTCGCGCTTTGAAGCGTTCTGCATGATTTTCCTCCCGGTTTCTCCGCAGCCTCCCAACTGCGGCAGTAAAAAGTATAGCCTTACCAAGGGTTCAGGCAAGCTTGCGCTGCGTCACCTTTTCGTGGGGTGGAAATCTATTCGATTTAATACGCGCGTTCGCGGCCTGTTCGGTGCGTGCGCCGCTGTGGATACTGCGAACGGAATAAGTCCCGCGCGGGGCGGCGGGCCGGGAGGAAATGGGAGAAACGGGAAGGGGGTGGTGCCGCATGCCGGACTCGAACCAGCGACCCCATCATTACGAATGACGTGCTCTACCAACTGAGCTAATGCGGCGGGGAGCGCAACCTTGGCGGAAAAACGCTAACGCGCGCTTTATCGGCATTGCCCGCCGAATTCAAGGCCCGAATGCACGCAATCGCGCATGGGCGGCTTTTTCTTTCAACCATATGGACAAAATGCGGAATTCTCGCCAAGCTTCGCTGCGGCAGATACGGGCATCGCGAGATGCAAGTTGTGGAGTCGACGGGAGGATATCGATGGCCAAGGTAGAATTGACGGTGAACGGGCGTTCCGTTTCCGCCGAGGTGGAGGATCGCACGTTGCTGGTGCAATTCCTGCGCGAACACCTCAATCTGACGGGAACCCATGTCGGGTGCGATACCTCGCAATGCGGCGCCTGCGTCGTCCATGTCGATGGCAAGGCCGTGAAGTCCTGCACCATGCTGGCGGCCCAGGCCTCCGGTTCGGAGGTCACGACCATCGAGGGCCTGTCGCAGGGCGGCGAGCTGCATCCGGTCCAGGCCGCGTTCAGGGAACACCACGGCCTGCAGTGCGGCTTCTGCACGCCGGGCATGATCATGGCGGCCACCGACATGATCAATCGACACGGCGGCAAGCTGGACGAGAAGACGGTGCGCGCCGAGCTGGAGGGCAACATCTGCCGCTGCACGGGCTATCACAACATCGTCAAGGCCATCCTCGCCGCCGCCGAACAGATGGGCGGATCCGCGAAGGTGGCCGCCGAGTAGACCACGACAGGCGATCGGAAACAGGCGGATGGGGAGGAAGAAACTGCGCGGACCGGCCGGACGACGGCTTTCTGGCTTTCTGCGCGGGACCATTCGCTGCCAGGACCATAGGGAGGAGTGACTTATGGGGATTGAAGGCATCGGCGCCCGCGTGGCGCGCAAGGAAGACAAGCGGTTCATCACCGGCAAGGGCCGGTACACCGACGACATGGTCGTTCCCGGCATGAAGCATGCCGCCTTCGTGCGCTCGCCGCACGCCCACGCCAACATCCGCGGCATCGACACGTCGAAGGCGGAGAAGATGCCCGGCGTGATCGGCGTCCTGACCGGTGACGAACTTGCCGCCGACGGCATCGGCTCGCTGATCTGCGGCTGGATGATCCACTCCAAGGACGGCTCGCCGATGAACATGGGCGACTGGCGTCCGCTGGCCCAGACGAAGGTGCGCTATGTCGGCGACGCGGTCGCCGTCGTGGTCGCCGAGACGCGGGCCCAGGCGCGCGACGCCGCCGAGGCGGTCGAGGTCGACTACGAGGAGCTGCCGGCGGTGGTCGAGGCGGTCGACGCGCTGAAGCCCGGCGCGCCGCAGATCCACGACAACGCGCCCGGCAATCTCATCTACGACTGGGAGATCGGCGAGAGCGCGGCGGTCGACGAGGCGATCGCCAAGGCCGCCCATGTCACGCGCATGGAGATCGTCAACAACCGTCTCGTGCCCAACGCCATGGAGCCGCGCGCCGCGCTCGGCCACTATGACGAGGCCGAGGACCATTACACCTGCTGGACGACCTCGCAGAACCCGCATGTCGCCCGCCTGGTGATGAGCGCCTTCTACAATGTCGCGCCCGAGAACAAGCTGCGCGTCATCGCGCCCGATGTCGGCGGCGGCTTCGGCTCGAAGATCTACATCTACCCGGAGGAGATCGTCTGTCTCTGGGCATCGAGGAAGACCGGCGTTCCGGTCAAGTGGGTGGCGGACCGCACGGAGGCGTTCCTGTCGGATGCCCATGGTCGCGACCATGTCTCCACGGTGGAGATGGCCTTCGACGCCGACAACCGGATCACCGCGCTGAAGGTCGACACCATCGCCAATCTCGGCGCCTACATGTCGCTCTTCTCCTCCGCGGTTCCGACCTATCTCTACGCCACGCTGCTGTCGGGCCAGTACGCCATCCCGGCGATCCACTGCAACGTCCGCACGGTCTACACCAACACCGCGCCGGTCGATGCCTATCGCGGCGCCGGCCGCCCGGAGGCGACCTATCTCCTGGAGCGCACGGTGGAGACGGCGGCGCGCGAGCTCGGCGTCTCGCCGGCCGAGCTGCGCCGCAGGAACTTCATCCGCGAGTTCCCCTACCAGACGCCGGTCATAATGAACTACGACGCCGGCGACTACGAGGCCTCGCTCGACGCCGCGATGAAGGCTGCCGACTGGGACGGCTTCCCGGCACGCAGGGCCGAGGCCGAGAAGCGCGGCAGGAAGCGGGGCATCGGCATGAGCTGCTACATCGAGGCCTGCGGCATCGCGCCGTCGCAGGCGGTCGGCTCGCTTGGCGCCGGCGTCGGACTGTGGGAATCGGCCGAGGTCCGGGTCAATGCCGTCGGCACGGTGGAGATCCTGACCGGCTCGCACAGCCACGGCCAGGGGCACGAGACCACCTTCGCCCAGCTCGTCGCCGACCGTTTCGGCGTTCCGCTCGACTCGGTCTCCGTCGTTCACGGCGATACCGACAAGGTGCAGATGGGCATGGGCACATACGGCTCGCGCTCCGGCGCCGTCGGCATGAGCGCCGTCGTCAAGGCGCTCGACAAGGTGGAGAAGAAGGCCAAGGCGATTGCCGCCCATCTGCTGGAGGCCGACGAGTCCGACATCGTCATCGAGAATGGCCAGGTGAAGGTCGCCGGCACCGACAAGGCGCTGGGCTGGCACGAGGTCGCGCTCAACGCCTACACGGCCCACAACCTGCCCGAGGGCATGGAGCCGGGGCTGAAGGAGGGCGCCTTCTACGACCCGGCCAACTTCACCTTCCCGGCCGGCTGCTACATCTGCGAGGTCGAGGTCGATCCGGAAACGGGCAAGACCGAGATCGTGCAGTTCGTCGCGGCCGACGATTTCGGCAACATCATCAACCCGATGATCGTCGAGGGCCAGGTCCATGGCGGCCTCGCCCAAGGCATCGGCCAGGCGCTGCTCGAGGGCACGGCCTATGACGAGACGGGCCAGCTCCTGACGGCGAGCTACATGGATTACACCATGCCGCGCGCCGACGACCTGCCGTCCTACAAGGTGTCGACCACGGCGACGCCCTGCCCGAGCAATCCGCTCGGCATCAAGGGCTGCGGCGAGGCCGGCGCCATCGGTTCGCCGCCGGCCGTGATCAACGCCATCACCGATGCCATCGGCACCAACAACCTGACCATGCCCGCCACGCCGCAGAAGGTGTGGGCGGCGATGCAGGGCTGAGCGAGAGGAAACGGATCATGTACCAGACAAGCTACAAGCGCGCCGGTTCCGTCGACGAGGCGGTGAAGATGATGGGTGAGGCTGAAGGCGGCAAGTTCGTCGCCGGCGGCCAGACCCTTATCCCGACCATGAAGCAGCGGCTTGCCGCGCCCGACGCGCTGATCGACCTGCGTCATATCGGCGAGATGAAGGGCATCGAGGTCAGCGGGAAGTCGGTGCGGATCGGCGCCGGCACCATCCACCACGACGTTGCCGCCTCGGCCGAGCTGCGCGCCGTGTGCCCCGGCATCTGCGATCTCGCCGCCCATATCGGCGATCCGCATGTCCGCCATATGGGCACCCTCGGCGGGTCCATCGCCAACAACGACCCGGCCGCCGACTATCCGGCCGCCATGCTGGCGCTGGACGCGACGGTGCACACCTCGAAGCGCGACATCGCGGCGGGCGACTTCTTCGTCGGCATGTTCGAGACGGCGCTGGAGGAGGACGAGATCGTCACCGCCGTGTCCTTCACCGCGCCCGATGCCTGCGCCTATGCCAAGTTCCCGAACCCGGCCTCGCGCTACGCCATGGCCGGCGTCTTCGTGGCGAAGGGTTCGGGCGGCGTGCGCGTCGCCGTCACCGGCGCTGGCAATGACGGCGTGTTCCGCTGGAAGGAGGCGGAGGCCGCCCTCGGCGCGAACTTCTCCCCCGATGCGCTCGACGGCCTGTCCGTCGATCCGGGCGACATGATGGAGGATCTCCACGGCACGGCGGAATACCGCGCCAACCTCGTCAAGGTCATGGCGAAGCGGGCCGTCGCCGCCTGCTGAGACGCCATCGCAGACCGATCGGGAAGGCGGCTTCCGGGCCGCCTTTCTGTTGCCTTCCTGCCACGCTGTGCCGGCTCACGATTCTTTGATGCCGAATGTGGTGGAACTTGCCACGATTGCGCGCTTTATGAGTGCCATGAAGAAAATCGTCGCAGCCGCACTCATGCTCGTTTTCCTGACCGGGCAGGCCTTCGCCCTGGCCGTTCCGCGCCACGTGGCGGATGTCGCGGGCGCTGTCCCGCAGCCTTCGGTCGCTTCCGCGCAGGACTTTTCCGGTCCGGCCTGGAAGCGGGTCTGCTGGCGCAAGGCGCAGTTTCCGGCGCCTGATGACAAGGCGCCCTTGCGGGCATCCTCCTGTGGCAGCGACGTCAAGCATGTCGGCGCCGTGTCGCTGCCAGCGGTTGCGCGCGGCGCGCATGTGCACGAGCCGGCTCCGCTTCCCCGCCTTCTCGGGCGTGACGACGGCGGCCCGTTCCGCCCTCCCATTTCCTGATCGCCATGATGCCGGCGCTTTCGGCGCCGAACGGTGAAGAAGAATCAGGAGATGCAAGTTGAACCGCGAAATCATGTCATTCGAAACGGGTGTTCCTTCCGACCGCCCCTGTGAACCGGTCGAAACGCCGTCCATGTCGCGCCGGGCCTTTCTTGCGGGCGCCGCGGGCGTCACGGGCCTTGCGCTTGCCGGCTGCCAGACCGTCGAGCCCCGTGCTGTCACCCCGCCGAAACCGGCGTTGTCGCCTTCCGTGCTGAACGCCTACCGGGCGATGCCGGAGGAGCGTTTCCCGATCCCGGCTGTCGACCCGCGCAAGATCCCGCCGCAGTTCTGGCGCCAGCAGGTCGACTATCCGACGAGCGAGCGCGTCGGCACGATCATCGTCGACACGAACAAGTTCTTTCTCCATCTCGTGCAGGAGAACGGCAAGGCGATGCGCTACGGCGTCGGGCTCGGCCGGGCGGGCTTCTCGTGGAAGGGCCGGGCGAAGATCGCCTACAAGCGCGCCTGGCCCAAGTGGACGCCGCCGGACGAGATGATCGCCCGCCAGCCAGAGCTGGAGAAATGGAGCGTGCGCAACGGCGGCATGCCGCCGGGGCCGCTGAATCCGCTCGGCGCGCGCGCGCTCTACATCTTCCAGAACGGCAGGGACACGCTCTATCGCGTCCACGGCTCGCCCGAATACTGGTCCATCGGCAAGGCCGTGTCTTCGGGCTGCGTCCGGCTGATCCAGCAGGACGTGATCGACCTCTACAGCCGCGTCACGCCCGGTTCCGACATCGTCGTCGTCTGACGGTCTCGACCGGCAGGCGGCCGCAGGCCGGGGCGGTGCCCCGAGGTGCCGCCCCTCCCGCCCCTAGCGGGCGGGCACGGCCATGACGTCCTTCTCGCAGATCCGGAAGACCTCGTCCGTGGTGCTGCCCAGCAGCGTCCTGGATATTCCGGGGCGTATGCCCGTCCCGACCACGATGAGGTCGGCGGAAAGTTCGCGCGCGGTTTCGGCCAGCACGGCGCCCACCGAGGTTTCGTTGAACCGCAGGACCGCATGGTCCGGCGCGTGGCCGGTTCGTTCCAGGAACGCGGCCAGCTTCCTTTCGGCCCGCGCCCGTTCCCCGGCGACATAGACATCCGCCTCGTCGCGGGTCATCGCCGAATGGGCGATCAGCGCGGTGCCGGGCGCGTCGAAGACGTGAAGGGCGGTGACGACGGCCTTGTCCGCGATGCCGAGCGCCTTCACCGCGTCCAGCGCGGCAGCCGCGTTGTCGGAAAGGTCGATGCCGACGAGCACGTGCCGCCACGGTCCGGCGGGCACGGCGTTGGCCATTGCCACCGGCCGTTCCTGGTTGCGCACCGTGCGCTCCGCCGTGGTACCCGCGAACATGTCCCTGAGAGCCTGGCGCCGGTGGGCGCCGATGACCAGCAGGTCGGGCGCCAGCCGCCCCGCCGCCGCGGCGATGCCCTCGAACGGGTCGCCCGGCTCGATCAGGAAATCGCAGTCCAGCCCGTCGATTTCGCGCAGTGACGCGCATTGCCCGGCGAGGATGCCCTCGGCGATCTCGCTTTCGCTCTCCACCAGCTGGCGCGGCTGGTCGTCGTCGACCACGTGAACCAGGGTGACGGTCGCGCCGAACTCCCTTGCCAGCAGGGTGGCGCGCCGTATCGCGCGATCGGACCGCGCCGAAAAATCCGTGGCGACGAGTATCTTCTTCATGGCTGATTGATTTCGCGGTTTGTGCGGTTACGGTCAAGCGGATACAGCGTATCACGACTCGTTGCATCCGCACGCAGTGACCGCGTCCTTCCATGGGGGCAGGGGACTCGTCCGCGCCGGTCGAGCGCCGGGCGCGGTTGCGGGCGGCGCGTGTGCCGGCAGGAAACGGAACCCATGATCGAGATCGATTCCGCGTTCGGAGAAATTGCAGTACTGCTGATGCTGGCCGCCGTGCTGGGCTTCGTCGGCATAATGTTGCGCCAGCCGCTGATCGTCAGCTTCATCGCGGTCGGCCTGCTGGCCGGGCCGTCGCTGCTCGACATCGTCACCGCGGGCGAGCAGATCGACCTGTTGTCGGAACTGGGAATCGCGGTCCTGCTGTTCCTCGTCGGCCTGAAGCTCGATATCAAGCTCATCCGCTCGCTCGGCACCGTGTCGCTGATGACCGGTCTCGGCCAGGTCGCCTTCACCTCCGCCTTCGGCTTCCTGATCGGCTTGGCGCTCGGTTTCGATGTCACGACCAGCCTCTACGTCGCGGTCGCGCTGACCTTCTCCAGCACCATCATCATCGTCAAGCTGCTCTCCGACAAGCGCGAGATCGATTCCCTGCATGGCCAGATCGCGCTCGGCTTCCTGATCGTCCAGGATATCTTCGTGGTATTCGCCATGATCGTCCTGTCGGCCATCGGCATCGGCGCCGAGGGGGCATCCGGCAGCCTGCCGGTGATCCTGGGGGCCAGCCTGGCGTTGATCGCGTTCGTTGCGGTTTTCGTTCGCTACGTTGCCAATCCGCTGACCGAGCGGCTGGCCCGCGAGCCGGAACTGCTGGTCATCTTCGCGCTGGCACTGGCTGCCGTCTTTGCCGCGGTGGGCGACGCGGTCGGGCTGGGCAAGGAGGTCGGCGGCCTTCTCGCGGGCGTGTCGCTGGCCTCGACGCCGTTCCGCGAGACCATCGCGGCCCGGCTCGCGCCGCTGCGCGACTTCTTGCTCCTGTTCTTCTTCATCGCGCTCGGGGCGACGCTGGACCTCTCGTTGCTCGGGCAGCAGGTGACGGCGGCGCTGGTGTTTTCCGCCTTCGTGCTCGTCGGCAACCCGCTGATCGTCCTGGCAATCATGGGCGCGATGGGATACCGCAAGCGCACCGGCTTCCTCGCCGGTCTCACCGTCGCCCAGATCAGCGAGTTCTCGCTGATCTTCATCGCCATGGGCATCTCGCTCGGCCACCTGCAGGATGACGCGCTCGGTCTCGTGACCATGGTCGGCCTCGTGACCATCGCCGCATCCACCTACATGATCACTTATTCCCATCACCTCTATGCCCTGTTCGAGCCGTTTCTCGGCGTGTTCGAGCGCAGGGGCGCACCGCGTGAAAGCGATGACGGCGCCGTCCCTGCCGGCTCGCGCCATGACGTGATCGTCTTCGGCCTCGGGCGCTTCGGCACCGCGCTCGGCCTGCGGCTGAAGGAAAAGGGATTGCGCGTGCTTGGCGTGGACTTCAATCCCGCCGCCGTGCGCCGCTGGCGCGCGCTGGGCATGGCGGCCGAATATGGCGACGCGACCGATCCGGAATTCGTCGCCGGTCTGCCGCTCGAAAATGCTGACTGGCTGGTCTCCTCCGTTCCGGTCCATGCCACGGGGCTGAGCCACGAGGATGCCCGGCTGACGCTGATGCAGCTCGCGCGCCTGTCCGGTTTCCGGGGGCGCATCGCGCTGACCTCCAATGGCACGGCCGAGACCGGGGAACTGCTCGCCTCGGGCGCCGACCACGTCTTCGAGCCGTTCCAGGATGCCGCCGACAGGGCGGCCGAGCTGTTCCCGGCGGAGCGCGAGTGATCTTGTGCCGTCATGCGCCGCGCTTCCGGTTGCATGGATTGACGGCGAATTTGTCGTAACCGCCTGAATTTCCTGGATAGGGCTGCGCGACTTGTCCACCGCATCCGGCCTTCCCGTATCCTTCTCCGCGCGACCACGGAGAAGGCCATGGAATTCGACTGGAAACGGGCGGTGGAAAGGAACCTGGACGATCTCTTGCGGATCGTCGCGCAGCTGTTCCTCTTGGCGGGGATCAGGACGGGCCGCTCGCTGGTCTTCGTGCCGCGCGCCCTGCGCAGCCGCATCCTGTCTGTCCTCCGCCCCGCCGAGTTCGCCGCCCGCCGACTGATCGTCATGGCCGCCTGCAAGCTGGAACGGGACGTGACGCTCGGCCCGGAACGCCCCGGCCAGCGACGCGGTCCGGATGGCGGCGACCCTTCGGTGCGGCAGACCGGACACGGGACGGAGGAGGAACACGAACCCACCGACGCGGAACTGCTCGACCTTTACCGCGACCGCCCGTGTTTCGCCCTGTTCGACCCGTGGAAGCGCCACGCGCCATTCCTGTTCGACGTCACCGGGCTGGACGGCCCCTTCGGCCATGTCTTCCTGGAGTACGACGCGAGGGAAGAAGTCTGGTCCGAACCGGGCCTCGACCCCGACGCGCTGGTCGATGCCCGCGCCCTGTCGCGCCGCATCCGGGCATTGGCACTGGCGCTGGACGATCTCGATCGCCAGGCCGCCCGCCTCGCCCGCTGGAAGGCCCGCTTCGACCGCGCCATCGAGCGCATCCGCGCCGCGGACGCGGGCGAGATCGAGGGCGTTACAGCCGGCGCGGTCCGCAAGCCTGCACCATGGCGTTTCCGCCCACTGCGGCTCGGCCTGCCGCCGGGCTGGCGAAGGCGGCCAAGAACCGAGATCGAGGAGGTGCTGAAGGAATGCCACCTGCTGGCGCTCGACGCCTGGAACACGTCGTGAGCGGAAGGCGACAGGTCGTTCCCGACAGACCGGCTTCGGAGACGAGGCGCGGGGCCGATCCCGCACGCCTCTTCCTCGCCCCCAAGAAGGTGGGGGAGAGGTGTCGAGGCGAAGCCGAGACGGAGAGGGGGGTGAGGCGCGGTCCGCGCAGCGGACGAAACGATCCGGCGGATCGTTTCGAGCGCCGAACGGGCGGGAGCTGCCGGAGGCCGCGGGCCCCGCCCCGGCAAGTACCTTGGAAGAGGCAAGCCGACGATCCGGCGAATCGTCGGCAGGCTCCGAACGCGATGGCGGATACTGGCGCTACGGCCTCCGGAAAAATTTCCGCGCGCCGCGTAGGAGGCGGGGGGCATCCGCGTGTCAGACCTGTACCGGAACGATCCGGCCCGTGTTCAACCGATACCGGAGAATGTCAGATGAAAGCTCTTTCGATTGTCGCCGGCGCCGTCTGTGCGGCCCTTCTTCTTTCCGCACCGGCAAGCGCGGAAGGCGGCCCCCGCGCCCGTATGGCGGTGGCGTACCTGTTCAAGAATGCCGACCTGAACGCCAACGGCGTTCTCGATCCCGCGGAGCTTGCCGAGATGCGCATGCGCGCCTTCGAGCGCGCCGACGCGGACGGTGACGGAAAGATATCCCGTGCCGAGCGGGACAGGGCGTCCGATCGTCGTGCCCGCCGCGCCGAGATGGCCTGGCTGGCCGGCGAGGAACGGCTGGACCGCTTGGATGCCGATGGCGACGGAGCCATCTCGCGCGCCGAATTCGCCTCCGCGCCGCGGCCGGGCTTCGCACTCGTCGACACCAATGCCGACGGAGCGCTGGACCGCGCGGAATCGAGCGGTTCCTGGCCGCACTTGCCGAGGCGCGCTGACCGGAACGGGCGGGAAAGGATGCAGGCGATGAAACCGAAAGGGTTTCCTCCCGCCGCCGCCGTTGCCGGGTCGACTGGCGGGGTCTACAACCCTGCCGTGACACGCAACTGGTAAGCGGCGTTGGACGATACGGAATGGCCCCGGCGCGCGAGGATACCGATGACGAGCTTCTGCGCGCCGTCGCGGATGGCAGCGAGCGGGCCTACGGCCTGCTCGTCTCGCGTCACCTCGACCGCGTGCGGCGCGTGGCCACCGGCTTCACGGGCAATGCCGCCGATGCCGACGACATCGCCCAGGAGGTTTTCCTGTCCGTCTGGCGCAACGCCGGCAGGTGGCGCGAGGGCGATGCCCGGTTTTCCACGTGGCTCTACCGCGTCACCGCCAATCGCTGTATCGATCATGCCCGCCGCCTTCGTATCAGGAGCTGGATCGGACTCGACCGGATCGAGGCCCTTTTCGCCGGCGATGACGATCCCGAGCGCACGGTTGCCGGGCGCGGGGAATTGGCTGTCGCTGCCCGGGCGGTCGCGGCGCTTCCGGACCGCCAGCGCATGGCGATCCTGCTGTCGGTCTCGGCGGGGCTTGCCAATCCGCAGATCGCGGAAACGATGGGAATTTCCGTCGGCGCGGTCGAACAACTGCTTGTGCGCGCCAGGCGCGCCTTGCGCGATCAATTGAACGGGCCCGGGAGTACGGGATTATGAACAGGGATCAATTCGAGAACTTGCTTCTGCTTCACGGTGCGGACCCGGAGCGATGGCCCGCGGAATTCAGGGACGAGGCACGGCGTCTCGTGGCATCGGATGCCGGGGCGCGACGGCTTGTCGAGACGGTTCGCGGCGTGGACGGCGCGGTGCTTGCCGCTTCTGCGGTCGCGCCCTCCGGCGATCTCGCCGCGCGCGTCGTGGCGGCGGCAACCGGCAGCGAGCCGGCCGCGTTCGATGTAACGCCCGCCGGGCTCGCCGGGTTCCTGGCCGGTTCCCTCGGCCTGGCCGGGATCGGTTACGCGGCCGCGGCGGCGATCGCCGGGCTGGTCGTTCCGGCGGCCTTGTTCGATACGGTATCCGCCGTCATCGCCACCGGTCTCCCGGGAGCGTTCTGATGACTGCACGCCGTCTCAACCGCATCCTGGTCGCGATCCTGGTGCCGCTGGCGATCTTTGCCTTCCTTTCCGCCGGCGCGGCGGCCTGGATGTGGCGCAATCCGGGGGCGGTTCTGGCCGTGCGCCAGTCCGTCGAGATCTACCCGCGGGACTTGCGCCGCGCCATCCGCGCCGAGTTCGGGAGGGCCCGGCTCGAGGTTCGCGGCGAGGTCGCGCGCGTCGATGCCGCGCGGGCGCGTCTCTACGAGCTTCTGCGCGAGGAGGAACTGGACGAGGTCGCTGTCCGCGCGGCCATGGCGGATCTGCGCGACGCCGTCTCCGACCTTCAGGCGCTCGGCCACGAGCATCTCCTTGCGGTCATGCGCGGCGCCACGCCCGAGCAGCGCGCGGCGATCAGGGTTCCCGAAAGGGGGCTGGAGGAGCGGCTCGGGCGTTTCGCGGAGTAGCCGGCAAGGCCTATCCGCACAGGGCGGCTTTCGCCTCGTCATATTCGCGTTTCAGCCGGGCGACGAGATCGGCCACCGGGGCGATCTCCTTGACCGCGCCGATGCCCTGGCCGGAACCCCATATGTCCTTCCACGCCTTCGCGTCCGGCCTCGATGCCTTCTCGAAGTCCATCTTGGACGGGTCGGCTTCCGGCAGGTTGTCCGGGTCCATGCCGGCCTTGGCGATGGAGGGCTTGAGGTAGTTGCCGTGGATGCCGGTGAAATAGTTGGAATAGACGATGTCCTTCGATGTCGAGTCCACGATCATCTGCTTGTAGTCCTCCGCCGCGCGCGCTTCCGGCGTGGCGATGAAGGGCGAGCCGATATAGGCCATGTCCGCGCCCATCGCCTGGGCGGCGAGGATGGCCCCGCCATTGGCGATCGAGCCGGACAGCAGCAGCGGCCCGTCGAACCATTCGCGGATTTCCTGCACCAGCGCGAAGGGCGACAGCGGCCCGGCATGGCCGCCCGCGCCGGCGGCCACCGCGATCAGCCCGTCCGCGCCCTTGCGGATCGCGGAATTGGCGTGGCGGTTGTTGATGACGTCGTGCAGCACGATTCCGCCATAGGAGTGGATCGCCTCGTTGACTTCCGGCACGGCGCCGAGCGACGAGATCACGATCGGCACCTTGTACTTCACGCACAGCCGCAGATCGTGCTCCAGCCGCTTGTTCGACATGTGAACGATCTGGTTGACCGCGAAAGGCGCGGCCGGTTGGTCCGGGTTCTTCGCGTTGTGGTCCGCCAGTTCCTCGGTGATCTGGGCCAGCCATTCGTCGAGCTGGCTTTCCGGCCGGGCGTTCAGCGCCGGAAACGAGCCGACGATGCCCGCCTTGCACTGCTCGAGGATGAGAGGAGGGTGCGAGATGATGAACATAGGCGCCGCGACCACGGGCAGTTGGAGATTGTCTTTCAGGATCGGCGGCAGCGCCATCGTGACCTCCCAAATCAGATTGACGTTTTCGTAAACGTAAGACCTAAAGCCAAGACCGTTGCGACGCAAGGCGCTTTGTCCGGTCCGCGTTCCGCGTGCATCTTTCGGGGGAGAGAGGGGCTCGCGCTTTCAATGATGCGCGGATTGTGCCAAATCCGGACATGCTGCAGGCCGCATGTCGGCCTTTTGGCGTGGAGTGGACCGGAAAGACATGTCGGACAACGAGTTGGAAATCGCGCTGAAGAACGCGCTCGCCCGGGGCGAGGCGTCCAATCCGGCGTTTCGCCAGCGTGTCTATCGTGCGGCCGTCAATGCGCTCGAGCGCACGCTCGCCTCCCAGCCCGATGCGGATGCGGCGCATGTGGCCGAGCAGAAGCGGCGTCTTGCCGAGGCGATCCGCGCCGCCGAGGCCGCCTTTGCAGAGCCTGCGCCTGCCGCTCCCGCCTCGCCGGAGGTGCAGCCCGAGCCGCGAGCGGAGACGCGCGGTCCCGAGGTCTCCCTGCAAGCCGAACCGCGTGCCGAGCGTCGCGACGAGGCGCCGCGCGAAGCCGGGGTGGAACCCGAGCCGCGCATCGAAGCGCCCGACCGCGAGGAACGGCCCGGAACGAGGCGACGCGCACCCTTCGCGAAAATGCTCACGGGAGTCATTGTTCTCGCGGTGATCGTCATGGGAGCATGGTGGATCGTCTCCACCGGGGCCTTCCGGTCGGCCGCCGAGCGGGACACTTCGGTGCCCAACCCGCCGCTGCAACTGGAAAACGAGAGTTTCCGGGGCAATCCCGACGCCAAGACGTCCTCCGGGCCGGCGCACCTTCCCGAGCTGGCGGCCAGCGACGAGGGTTGGATCGTCCTGTTCCGGCCCGACGACCCGACGACCGTCTCGCTCGTCGGCAATGCGTCCGCGGTCATCGAAAGCGATGCGGTCGGCCAGTTCGCGCGCATCGTTTCGCCGGATACGGAGAGCCCGGTGTTGATCGACATCCCGTCGGGCGTCATGCAGACCCTGGCCGGACGCACGGCGCAGTTCTCGATCATCGCGCGCTCCGACGTCAACGCGCCGACGCAGATTTCGGTGACCTGCGACATCGCGGGGCAGGGCGATTGCGGACGCCGACGCTTCTCCGTCACGCAGAACGACGGAGAGTTCCTTTTCGCGGCCGAGATACCCTCCGGGGCCACCGGCACCGGCACCGTGTCGATCGTGACCGACATTTCCGATGGCGGACGGGCCGTCAAGCTGTCCGGGGTGCGGGTCCGCGAGCTGCGCCGCTAGGCGGCGTCAGTCGAGCGCGTCCGGACCGGTGCCGATGATCTTCGGATCCGGGCTGCCGATGGCGTCGCGGTCCTTGCCCTCGTAGTCCATGTTGAGAAGGATGTGGCGCAGCACTTCCAGCCGGCCGCGCCGCTTGTCGTTCATGCGGATCACCGTCCATGGCGCATGTGGCGAATGGGTGGCCGAGATCATCGTGTTCCGGGCGGCGGTGTAGTCGTCCCATTTCCGCATGCCGATGATGTCCATGTCCGACAGCTTCCAGTATTTCAGCTTGCTGTGGCGGCGGTCGTGGAAGCGCTTGAGCTGCGTCTCGAGGCCGATATTGAGCCAGAACTTGAAGAAGACGATGCCTTCCTCGACGATCATCTTCTCGAATTCCGGCGTGTCGTGCAGGAAGGCGCGGTGCTGTTCCGGCGTGCAGAAGCCCATCACCGGCTCGACGCCGCCGCGGTTGTACCAGGAGCGGTCGAAGCTGACGAGTTCGCCGGTCGTCGGGAAGTGCTCGATGTAGCGCTGGTAGTACCACTGGCCGCGCTCGACGTCGGACGGCTTGGGCAGCGCCACGTTGCGCGCGGTGCGCGGATTGAGGAATTCGTGCAGCACGCTGATCGAGCCGCCCTTGCCGGCGGCGTCGCGTCCCTCGAAGACGGCGATCATGCGCTTGCCGGTATTCTGCATGTGCGTGTGCATGTTGACGATCTGGATCTGCAGCGCCTCCAGCTGCTGTTCGTAATCGTCTTTGTCCATCCGCTTCTTGTAGGGATAGCCGCCGGCGGTTATGTCATTGTCGTCCACCCAGTCCGGCAGTTTGGGATCGTCGATATCGAATACCCGCTTCTTTCCGTCGATAATGAACTCGATCGCGCGTGATTTGCTTGCCATGTCAGAACGCCGTTTTCCCGAACCTGCCGATTGGTGTCGCGCCAGCCTATGGCTTCGCGTCCGGGCCGTCCAGACGCCGGGGCCGGCGATGGTAACAGCCGATTTCATCCTGCGGGGCGACCATGCCTGAAAGGCGCGAGGACTCGGGCGCGGATGCGGAGAAGCCCGACGCGGGACGGGAGAGCATCCTTCGAGGCGTGCGCCGGCGCCTGTTCTCCAACCGCTTCCCCCTGACCGCCGCCACGGTTCTGTTTGCCGCTCTTGCCGCAGCTGGTGCCATCGGTTTTTCCGCGATGCTCGGATGCATCGCGGTCATGCTCGCGGTCTGTGCCTTTGCCCCGGTGCGCAGCGCCAGGGAACGGCGAGCTGAGCAGCAAGGGCGTACGGCGGAGACGCGCGACCAGGCGCGGTCGGCCGCCGTGATGAACAGCCTTCCGGATCCGCTCGTCTCGTTCGACGCGCAGGGTACGGTGCATGCGGTCAACACGGCGTGCCGCCGCTTCTTCAATGACACGGTGGGACCGGGATCTTCGGTGTTGCTTCGGTTCCGGACTCCCGAATTGCTGGCCGTCGTGAACGAGGCGCTGTCCGGTGGAGAGCCGGGTCCGGTCGAAGTGGTCGAGCGATATCCCATTGAGCGCTGGTATGAAGCGGTTGTCGTCCGGCTGCCGGAGGAGGCGGCCGGCGACGCCCCTTTCCTGCTCCATTTCCGCGACTTGTCCGAGGCACGCCGGATCGACCGCATGCGGACGGATTTCATTGCCAACGCAAGCCACGAACTGCGCACGCCGCTGGCATCGCTGTCGGGCTTCATCGAGACACTGGCCGGCCCTGCGCGCGACGATCCGGCTGCCCGCGATCGGTTCCTGGCCATCATGCAGGAGCAGACCGACCGCATGTCGCGGCTGATCGACGACCTTCTGTCGCTGAGCAGGCTGGAGACCGCATTCGGTCGAACCGACTTCGGCCCTGTGGATGTTGCGGAGGTCCTTCACCATGTCTGCGGGGCGCTCGGCCCGGCGGCGGCGGATGCCGAGGTCTCGATCAGCCAGGATTTCGCTGCCATCGACAAGCCGGGCTGCCGGGTCTGGGGTAGCCGCGACGAGCTGATCCAGGTGTTCACGAACCTGATGGAAAACGCCATCCGCTACGGCGCGGTCGGCGGGCGCATAGATGTGGTTGGCGAGTGCGCACCGGTATCGGGAGTCGATTCCGTGTGCGTGGCCGTGAGGGATTATGGTCCCGGCATCCCCGAGGAGCATATCCCCCGCCTGACCGAAAGGTTCTACCGCGTCGATGTGGAATCCAGTCGCGCCAAGAAGGGCACCGGCCTCGGGCTTGCCATCGTCAAGCATATCGTCACGCGCCATTCCGGTCGCCTTTCGGTTACGTCGCGCATCGGCGAGGGCGCTTCTTTCACCGTCACAATTCCGGTCTGGGACGGGAAGTCAGGCGGGCTGGTTTCGGAAATATCCGAATAATCAGTCACTTGGGCTGTCACAAAACTGTATTGTCTCTGTCATAAAAGCTGCAATGCGCGAGGGATAGAACGCCGGTGCCCGGCATTGACCGGTCGAAGATCACACACGCCCAAACGGGAGAAACTCATGAAAACCCTCAAGATTGCATTTGCTGCAGCTCTCGGTGCGACGGCGCTGGCGACTGCCGCCGAAGCCCGCGATCAGATCCAGATCGTCGGTTCCTCGACCGTCTTTCCGTACTCGCAGGCTGTCGCCGAAGAGTTCGCGAACCGTACCGGGCGCCCGGCGCCGGTTCTGGAGTCCACGGGTACCGGTGGCGGCTTCAAGGTCTTCTGCGGTGGCGTTGGCGAAGATTACGCTGACATCACCGGCGCTTCGCGCGCCATCAAGAGTTCGGAAGTCGAGTTGTGCGCTTCCAACGGCGTGACGGACATCACCGAAGCCCTGATCGGTTATGACGGCCTGTCCATCGCCGTGTCCCGCGCCAACGAGACCGACTGGAACCTCACCGAGGAGCAGATCTACCTGGCTCTCGCTGCCGAGATCCCGGATGGAAAGGGCGGCTTCATCGCCAACCCCCACCAGAAATGGTCCGATATCGATCCGTCGCTCCCGGGCGTTGACATCGTCGCCTTCGGCCCGCCCCCGACCTCCGGTACGCGCGACGCTTTCGTCGAGCTCGTCATGCATGACGGCTGTTCCGGGCTGCCGGGCATGGCCGAACTCGAGGAAGCCGACGAGGACAAGTGGGAAGAGGTCTGCTCGCGCATGCGCCAGGATGGCCCGTTCGTCGAGGCGGGCGAGAACGATAACCTCATCGTTCAGCGCCTTGAGGCCGATCCGAATGCTGTCGGCATCTTCGGCTACTCCTTCCTCTACGAGAACTCCGACAAGCTGAAGGCGGTCAACGTCAACGGCATTGAGCCGACCTTCGACACGATCGCCGACGGTTCCTATCCGGTTGCGCGTCCGCTCTTCTTCTACGTGAAGAACGCTCACCGCGACGTGATCCCGGGCATGAAGGAATTCATCGAGGAGTACGTCTCCGAGGCCGCGCTTGGCCCGGATGGCTATCTCGCGGAACGTGGCCTGACGCCGCTGGCCGACGATCTGCGCGAGGAAACGGCCAAGGCCGTTCTCGAGGCGAAGAAGCTCGAGATGTAATTTCTGCTCGACAATTGGCCGTCCGCCTTCCGGCGGACGGCTTTCTTCTACGGGGAAAGCCATGCCTGTTTACGCCCTGCTTTTCATTGTGCTTGCCGCGGCTTTTGTGGCCTACCTGTCATATGGCCGGGCGCGGACGCGGTTTGCGGGCGACGGCGAGAAGCCGCATTCGCGGCCGATTTATCACGCGCTGAATGCGGCGATATGGACTGGCATCCCGTCTTTCATCTTTCTGCTCCTCTGGTTGCTGTTTAACGACAATATCGTTTCCTGGATCGTCGTGTCCCAGGTGCCGGGCGTCGAATCCCTCGATGCGTCCGCGCGCAGTCTTCTGCGCAGCGAAATCGGCCAGGTGGCCTCGGGACGCACCTTTACGGATCCGACCCCCGACGTGATTGCCGCCGCCGAAAGGCTGCATTCCCTCCGTTACATTTCCGGCGCGCTGCTTGCTGTTGTCGTGGCGGCCCTGTCGGTTTTCGGGGCGTTTATCGCCATGAGGATGATCGCGCGGCGCACCAGGGCCCGTCACAAGGTCGAGAACGCGGCGACGTGGTTCATGCTCTTTGCGTCGGCCGTCGCCATCCTGACGACCGTGGGCATTATCGCATCGCTGGTCTACGAGGCGGTGGCTTTCTTTTCCAAGGTGCCGTTCACGGAGTTCTTCTTTGGAACGCGATGGGAACCGCAGATCCCCCTTCGCGCCGATCAGGTTGCCGGACAGGGGGCTTTCGGCATGGTGCCGGTACTGTTCGGCACGATGGCCATTTCATTTCTCGCGATGGTCGTGGCGGTGCCTGTCGGCATCATGTCGGCGATCTATCTGACCGAATATGCGGGATCCAGATTTCGCTCGATCGTGAAGCCGCTTCTGGAAATCCTTGCCGGCATTCCTACGGTCGTATACGGCTTCTTCGCCGTGCTTACGGTTGCGCCGCTGATCCGTGCCCTCGGGCTGAATTTGGGAATTCCCTCGGCGCCGAACAGCGCGCTGGCGGCGGGCGGCGTGATGGGCATCATGCTCATCCCTTTCATTTCGTCCATTTCCGATGACGCATTGGCAGCCGTGCCGCGCGCAATGCGCGACGGCTCCTATGCGCTCGGGGCGACGAAGGGCGAGACGATCCGCAAGGTGCTTCTCCCCGCGGCTCTGCCGGGCATTGTCGGCGGCATCCTGCTCGCGTTGAGCCGCGCCATTGGCGAGACCATGATCGTGGTCATGGCGGCCGGCCTGATAGCCAAGATGACGATCAACCCCTTCGAATCCGTGACCACTGTCACCGTGCAGATCGTGACGCTACTGATCGGCGATACCGAGTTCGACAATCCGAAGACGCTTGCCGCATTCGCATTGGGACTGCTGCTCTTCGTCATCACCTTGGGGCTCAATCTGATCGCCCTGAATGTGGTCCGCCGCTACCGGGAGAAGTACTGATGTCTGACGCGACGCCAATGCAGACGAAGGTTGCCGTTCCGCGCGCCGTTCGAGTCGACTGGAAGTCCCGGGAAATGGCCAATCGGAGAAAGGCACGCTACGCCGCCGATCGTCGGCTTCAGGCCTATGGCCTGATCGCGATTTTCTTTGCGCTCGGTTTCCTGGCAACGCTTGTCGGCACCCTGACCTATTCGGGGCACCAGGCATTCAGGCAGACGATGGTCTCGGTCGAAATCGATCTCGGCGAGGCCGGGATCGATCCCTATGACCTCATGGGAGCCAACTGGCGCGGTATTGCCCGCGATGCCTACAGGAAGCTTGTTCCGGACCTGCCTCGCAGCGAGGAACGTGCCTATTTCTCGATGTTCACCTCGAACGGCCAGTACCTTATCCGCGATGCGGTCAGGAAGGATCCCTCGCTCCTTTCCGGCCCCTCGACATTCCGGATTCCCTTCTCGGATCCGATCGACCAGCTGGCCAAGGGAGAGATCGACAGGAACCTTCCTCCCAACCAGCGGCGTGTAAGTGACGAGCAAATCGAATATTATGATCAGCTGGTGGCGCAGGGAATCGTCTCGCGGCCGTTCAACTGGGGCCTGTTCTTCAATGCGGACAGCCGGTTCCCGGAGCTGGCCGGTCTGGCGGGCGCCATTGTCGGAACCTTTTACGCGCTTCTCGTCTGCTTTCTCATCAGCTTTCCTCTTGGGATCGCTGCAGCGATCTATCTGGAGGAATTCGCGCCGAAGAACCGCTGGACCGACACGATCGAGATCAACATCAACAATCTCGCGGCCGTGCCGTCGATTGTTTTTGGCCTGCTCGGACTCGCGGTGTTTCTCGGCTGGTTCGGCCTGCCGCGTTCGGCGCCATTCGTGGGCGGGCTGGTGCTTTCGCTCATGACGCTTCCGACGATCATCATAGTTACACGGGCCGCGCTCAAGCAGGTTCCCGGGTCGATCGCGGAAGCTGCACTCGGGGTCGGCGCGTCCAAGCACGAGGCAATCCTGCATCATCAGCTTCCTCTTGCGATGCCGACCATTCTGACCGGCACCATCATCGGGCTTGCACAGGCATTGGGCGAAACGGCACCGCTTCTGCTGATCGGGATGAACGCGTTCATAACAAGTCCGCCCGGCGGATTGTTCGAACCGGCAACCGCATTGCCGACGCAGATCTACATATGGGCGGACAGTCCCGAGCGCGGTTTCATGTCGCGGACTTCGGCGGCAATCCTTGTCCTGCTTGGTTTCCTGGTGGTGATGAACGGAATGGCGGTATATCTGCGTCAGAAGTTCGAACGGCGGTGGTAGAATTATGGAGAAGAGTGCCATGAAGGTGGATGCCGATCAGCTGTTCGCGACGAACGGCCAGGGCGGGGCGGTCGCTGGCCAGCCCAGAACGAAGATGAAGGGCGAAGACGTCTGCGTGTCTTACGGCCAGAAACAGGCGTTGTTCGATATCAGTCTCGATATCTACGAGCACCAGGTGACTGCGCTCATCGGGCCGTCGGGTTGCGGCAAGTCGACTTTCCTGCGGTGCCTCAACCGCATGAACGACACAATCGACGGTTGCCGTGTCAGCGGCAACATCACCCTCGACTCCGAGAACATATACGATCCGTCGATCGATGTTGTGGAACTGCGTGCTCGCGTCGGCATGGTTTTTCAGAAGCCGAACCCGTTCCCGAAGTCGATCTATGAGAACGTGGCCTATGGTCCGCGCATCCACGGCTTGGCGAAGACCAAGGCGGATCTCGACAATGTCGTCGAATACAGCCTGCGCGGCGCCGGGCTTTGGGAAGAGGTGAAGGACCGTCTCGCCGAGCCGGGCACCGGCCTGTCCGGTGGTCAGCAGCAGCGCCTTTGCATAGCACGCGCAATTGCTGTGTCGCCGGAAGTGATCCTGATGGACGAACCGTGCTCGGCGCTCGATCCGATCGCCACCGCGAAGGTCGAGGAGCTTATCGACGAGTTGCGCGAGAACTACACGATAGTCATCGTCACACACTCGATGCAGCAGGCCGCGCGCGTTTCGCAGCGTACCGCCATGTTCCATCTGGGCTTGCTTGTCGAGGTGGACGACACCAAGACGATTTTCACCAACCCGTCGGAGAAGCGTACCCAGGACTACATAACCGGCCGCTTCGGCTAGGCCCGTCTGGGCGCGTACCCGCAGAGAAGAGCAGCCTTTTGAGGAAGGAAAATCCGATGGTTCCAACCAACCACACGGTGAAATCGTTCGACGACGACATGAAGTTTCTCGCCCACAAGATTGCCGAGATGGGCGGTCTTGCCGAACGGATGGTGGAGAATTCCATAAGTGCCCTGGTGAAGTCGGATATCCAGTTGGCGCAGAAGGTGATTGCCGACGATCTGATCCTCGACGAGGCAGAGGCGCTGCTCGACGAAAAGGTGGTGCTGATTATCGCGCAGCGTCAGCCCATGGCTGCCGACCTGCGCGAGGTGTTTTCCACGATCCGCATCGCGACGGATCTCGAGCGCATCGGAGATCTCGCCAAGAACATCGCAAAGCGGGTTGTCGCGATTTCCGAACGCAGCAATTCGGTCAATCTCGTTCGCGGGATCGAACACCTGGGGGATCTGGCGCTCGCACAGCTGAAGGAAGTGCTCGACGCCTTCGGATCGCGCTCGGTCACGCGCATCAACATGGTGCGCGACCGTGATGACGAGATCGACGCCATGTATACCTCGCTGTTTCGCGAACTCCTCACCTACATGATGGAGGATCCGCGCAACATCACGACCTGTACCCACCTTCTGTTCTGCGCGAAGAATGTCGAACGCATTGGCGATCATGCCACGAACATCGCCGAGTCCGTCTACTACATAGTCACGGGCGAGCGGCTTTCGACCTTTCGCCCGAAGGAAGACAAGACCCATCGCATCGTGGTCGATGAACCGAATGCTTGATGTAAGGGAGCATGCTCATGGGCAATCAGCCAAGGGTGATGATTGTCGAGGATGAGGAAGCGCTCAGTGTCCTCTTGAAATACAATCTTGAGTCCGAGGGATACCGGGTTGATGCCGAGTTGCGCGGCGACGAGGCCGAGATCGCGCTGCGTGAATCGGTTCCGGATCTGCTGATCCTCGACTGGATGCTGCCCGGCCTTTCCGGCATCGAGCTGTGCCGTCGCCTGCGGGCCCGGCCCGAGACGCAGCGTCTGCCGATCATCATGCTGACTGCGCGGGGCGAGGAGAGCGAACGCATCCGCGGCCTTTCCACCGGCGCGGACGACTATGTGGTCAAGCCGTTCTCCACGCCTGAACTGATGGCCCGCGTAAAGGCGATGCTCCGGCGTGCCCGGCCCGAGATCGTTGCCAGCGTGCTCAAGGTCGGCGAACTCGAACTCGATCGCGAAACCCACCGCGTCTATCGCAGCGGCCGCGAAATCAAGCTCGGACCGACAGAGTTTCGGCTCCTCGAATTCTTCCTGCAGGCGCCGGGCCGTGTCTTCTCGCGCGCGCAGCTTCTCGATGGCGTGTGGGGCGAGGATATCTATGTCGACGATCGCACTGTCGACGTCCACATCGGGCGGCTGCGCAAATCGATCAACTTCGGAAAGATGCGCGACCCGATCCGCACCGTTCGCGGTGCGGGCTACTCGCTCGAGGCGGTCTGAAGAAAATGCCTGGATGAAAACGTAACGGGCGGCTGATGCCGCCCGGGTCTATTGTCGGTTGCCTTTCGTCTAGCGAGTACGCTTGCGCTCCGACGATGGCTGGAAGGCAAGCCGCGCGTGATACTTGCAGTACGGGGAGTCCTCCTCGGACTGGTGTCCGCAGAAATGAAAGTCCTCCGAAAGCGGATCTCCCTGCGGCCACTTGCAGGTGTTTTCGTTCAGTTCGACCAGCTTGAGTTGCTTAGAAATCGGAACGACGACATCCTCGATCGGGCGCTGGTCGGTCTCTGCGAGGGCAACGGCCTCCGTTTTCATGACCGTGGCGCCGACCGTGCGGGTCACGGTTGTCACCGTGCTTCCGCCGCCACCGCCACCACCGCGGCTATAGCTGCCGCGCGACGATGAAGGGCGTGTTGCGGCGCTGCGCTTGGCCTTGGGGGCACCGGTGGAGACGGATTTTGCCCGTCCCGAAAGCTTCAGCCGGTGGACCTTGCCGATGACGGCATTCCGGCTGACGCCGCCGAGCTGTGCCGCGATCTGGCTCGCGCTCAGCCCTTCCGTCCAAAGCTTTTTCAACAGTTCCACGCGTTCGTCTGTCCAGCTCACTCAGCTCTCCATCCAGGTTTTGGCGCAGAATCCCTCTCCGTGGCTCGGTTTTCGAAAGAAAAAAACCGGCACCTGAACGCGATACTTGGGAGTTTACTCTGCGCGGTTGTCCCGCCACGTCCGCAACGTACTATGGCGGTTGACTCGCTGACAAGAGTCCCACTTCGGTACACGAATCAGTTTTTGCGGTTTTCAACAACTTGCGCCTCGGCCTCTTGGAGGCGTCTCGAACCACCCGTTGAAGCGCTTTTGATTGACGGATGAGCGGCCAACTCCTAAAAACGGGAAGCCGCCGAACGGGCGGCTTTTTTCATTTGAATCCCTTGGCAGGACGCCGCGATGAACGAACCATCACCGCTTTTCGAGACCTATGCTCGGGCTGACATCGCATTCGACCGCGGAGAGGGGTCGTGGCTGGTCGATACGCGTGGTGAGCGATATCTCGACTTTGGCGGCGGTATAGCCGTTTCGGCACTTGGCCACGCCCACCCGCATCTTGTGGAGACGCTGCGCGAGCAGGCCGGAAAGTTGTGGCATACTTCCAATCTCTATGAGGTGCCCGAACAGCGTCGCCTTGCGCAAAGGCTTGTCGATGCGACCTTTGCCGACAAGGTATTCTTCACCAACTCTGGTGCCGAAGCTTTGGAATGCGCGATCAAGACGGCGCGCAGGTACCATTATGCTGGCGGCCATCCCGAGCGGTTCCGCATCGTTACCTTCGAGGGTGCCTTTCACGGCCGGACGCTGGCCACAATCGCGGCGGGAGGTCAGCCGAAATATCTGGAGGGCTTCGGCCCGAAGGTGGAAGGGTTCGACCAGGTTCCCTTCAACGACATGGATGCGCTTGAGGCGGCGATAACGGAGGAAACGGCCGCCATCCTGATCGAACCGGTCCAGGGCGAGGGCGGTATCCGCCCGGTGCCCCTGCAGTTCCTGCGCGATCTGCGCGCCCTTTGCGATGACAAGGGCCTGCTGCTTATTTTCGACGAGGTGCAGTGTGGCATGGGCCGGACCGGCAAGCTCTTTGCCCACGAATGGGCGGGCGTGACGCCGGACATCATGGCGGTGGCCAAGGCGATAGGCGGCGGTTTCCCGATGGGGGCCTGCCTTGCCACCGAGGAGGCCGCGCGGGGCATGGTGCCGGGCGTTCACGGCACCACCTATGGCGGAAATCCCCTGGCCATGGCCGTTGGCAATGCCGTGCTTGATGTGGTTCTGGAGGAGGGCTTTCTCGAAACGGTGCGGGACAAGGCGTTGCGATTGAAGCAGGGTCTGGCCTCGATCGTCGACCGCCATCCCGACGTTTTTGCAGAGGTGCGCGGTGAAGGCCTGATGCTGGGCCTGAAATGCGTCGTGCCGAACGGCGAGGTTGTCAACGAGCTATACGCAAACCACATGCTGACGGTGCCGGCAGGGGAAAATGTCGTGCGCATCCTGCCGCCGCTAACGGCGAGTGACGAGGATATCAGTATTGCCCTCGAACGCATCGATGCAGCTGCCACGGCTGTTTCCGCGAGGCGCGGCAAGGAGCCTTCCGACAATGAAGAACTTTGAAATCACCGACCTGGATCTGATGCAATGAGTGTTCGCCACTTTCTCGACATAGCCGACGTGCCGGCAGGCGACCTGCGGGCCATTCTCGAAGCAGCCAAGCTGCGTAAGGCGGCCCAGAAAGCCGGTACCGCGGACAAGCCGCTGGAAGGCAAGGTGCTGGCGATGATCTTCGAAAAGCCATCGACGCGAACGCGCGTTTCGTTCGATGTCGGCATGCGTCAGCTCGGTGGCGAGACGATCATGCTGACCGGCACCGAAATGCAGCTCGGTCGCGACGAGACCATCGCCGATACGGCTCGCGTTCTGTCGCGCTATGTCGACATCATCATGATCCGGACCAGGGAGCACGAGCGCATGCTGGAGCTGGCGGAAGCTGCGACGGTGCCGGTCATCAATGCGCTCACTGACGACACGCATCCCTGCCAGATCATGGCCGACGTGATGACCTTCGAGGAGCATCGCGGGCCGATCGCTGGCAAGCGCATTGCCTGGTCGGGTGACGGCAACAACGTGCTGCATTCCTTCATCGAGGCGGCGCCGAAGTTCGGCTATGACTTGTCCGTGGCCGTGCCGGAAGGAAGCGAGCCGCAACAGCGCTATGTCGACTGGGCACGTGAGCACGGTGGAAGCGTGACGATTACGCACGATCCTGATGCCGCCGTTACTGGCGCCGATGCGGTCGTTACCGATACCTGGGTGTCTATGGGGCAGGAGGAGAAGGCGCGCGGCCACAACATCTACATGCCCTATCAGGTCAACGAGCGGTTGATGAGCCGGGCCAGGGAGGACGCGGTATTCATGCACTGCCTGCCCGCGCATCGCGGCGAGGAGGTTACCGATGGCGTCATCGACGGCCCGCAGTCGATCGTGTTCGACGAGGCTGAGAACCGCCTGCACGCGCAGAAGGCGATCATCGCCTGGTGCCTCGGCGTGGGGAACGATCGACCGTGACCGAAGGATCCGCCCCCGTCGCTTCGCCGATACCCGATCCGCTCGACGCGGTCGTGCCCTTCCGGGTCGATGCGCTGGATGCGCGCGGCCGCGCGGTACTTGTCGGCCCGATGCTCGATGCCATCCTTGATCGCCACGACTATCCCGAGCCGGTGGCGCGGCTGCTTGGCGAGATGATCGTGCTGACCGTGTTGTTGGGCACCTCGCTCAAGTTCCAGGGCAAGTTCATCGTTCAGAGCCAGACCGAGGGGCCGGTTTCGCTGCTGGTCGTCGAATTTGCTACGCCTGACGGGGTGCGGGCCTATGCGCGCTGGGATGACGATGCCGTGAATGCTGCCGTTGAAAGCGGCAAGGCTGATCCTGAAGCGTTGCTCGGCAAGGGCGTGCTGGCGCTGACCGTCGATCAGGGCACCTACATGAACCGCTACCAGGGTATCGTGGCGCTCGACGGATCTTCGCTCGAGGAAGTCGCGCGCAGCTATTTTCGCCAGTCGGAACAGATCCCGACGGAGCTTCGGCTCGCCGTCGGCCGTCTGACCCTGCGCGGCGAGGACGGCCGTAGCCGAACGCATTGGCGCGCTGGCGGCATCCTCGTCCAGTTCCTGCCGGATTCACCGGAGCGCGCAAGGATGGCCGACCTGCATCCCGGGGAGGCGCCGGAGGGTACCGAACTTCACGCGGTGGAGGATGACGATGCCTGGCGCGAGGTCAAGGCTCTGCTCGATACCGTGGCCGACGACGAACTCGTCGACGAGGGGGTTGGCGTCCATACGTTGCTCTACCGCCTCTTCCATGAACGCGGCGTGACGGCCAGCGACCCGGCGCCGGTGGTCAACCGCTGCACCTGTTCTCGCGAGCGCGTTACAGACATGCTCGGGGCGATGTCGGCGGAAGAACGCGCGGACTCGGTCGAGGGCGGGAAAATCACGGTCAAGTGCGAATACTGTTCCTCGGTCTATACGTTCGACCCTTCGGAATTCGACGGAACAGAATAGTGGCCTAGCTGCGCCAGAAGCGCGGCAGGAAGAGCACGAGTACGGTGAACAGTTCCAGACGACCGAGCAGCATTCCGAAGGACAGGAGCCACTTCGCGGCGTCGGGCAGATCCTGATAGGTACTGGCCGGCCCGATGGTTGGACCCAGTCCCGGCCCTACATTGGAGATTGCCGACCCGGCGCCGGAAATCGCCGTCAGCAGATCGAGGCCGGTCAGCTGCAACGCGATCGAGAGCACGGCGAACGCGGCGAGATAGAGAAAGACGAAGGTCGTCACGGCCAACGGTACGCGGTCGTCGAGCGGGCGTCCGTTGAAACGCTTCACAAAGACGCCGTGCGGATATAGCACGCGGGTCAGCCGTTCCCGCACCTCCTGGTACAGCACCTGGAAACGGAAGATCTTGATGCCGCAGGAGGTCGAGCCCGCGCAGCCGCCGATGAACATGACGACGAAGAAAAACGCGATGGATTGGGCTCCCCAGAGACCGTAATCGGCCGACGCATAGCCGGTTCCGGTCATCACCGATACAGTGTTGAAGACCGCGGCGCGGAACGAGTCGGACTCCCGGACGAACTCGGTCCGGGAATGATCCGCGACGATCCATCCGAGCACGACAAGGATCGCGAGCACGGCAAGGAACGCGCGCACCTGCTGGTCGCGCCACAGGGCAAGCGGCCGTCCCTGCAGAACCTGCACGTAAAGCAGGAAAGGGATGGATCCTGCGATCATGAACGTGATGGCGATCCATTCTATCGCCGGGTCCTGGTAGAAGCCGAGCGAGGCATCGCGGGTAGAGAACCCGCCCGTTGCCACTGTCGTCATGGCGTGGATCAGCGCATCGTCCGGACGCATTCCCGCGATCAGGTAGGCAACGGCGCACAGCAGGGTGAACGCGACGAAAACCAGCGTGATAGAGCTGGAAATCTGGGTGGCGCGCGGCAGGATTTTCTCCGGTGTCTCGAACGCCTCGATCTTGAATACCTGCATGCCGCCGATCTGCAGCATCGGCAGGACCGCGACTGCCATGACGATGATGCCGAGGCCGCCGAGCCATTGCAGCATGCCGCGCCACAGCAGGATGCCCGGTGGTGCGTGGTCGAGGCCGGTGATGACTGTGGCGCCGGTGGTTGTCAGGCCCGACATGGCCTCGAAGAACGCGTCGGTGAAGCTCGGCGTGATTCCCGACCATCGAAAGGGCAGCGCGCCCGCGGTGACCAGCGCAAGCCAGACGACCACCGTCATGAGCATCGCCTGCCGCGTCGAAAGGCTTCGGGACATCCCGCGCGTTGCCGTGTAGAAGGTCACGCCGACCAAGGTGGTGGCCGCCGACGAACCGGCGAACACCTGCCAGTCGGGGTTGCCGGCCACGGCATCGACAAGCGCCGGGATGAGCATTGCGGCCCCGAGCGTGGTCAGCAGGATGCCGGTGACGAGTATCACCGGTCGGAGGTCGAGTACCGCGTTCAATTCAGGGTCCGTTGCGTATCGGGCCGGTCGAGCGAGAAGGCGGGAATGCGTACCCGGAACCGGCTGCCATCTTCGCGGCGCATGACGTAGTGTCCGACCATCGTGCCGGACGGCGTGTTGAGCGGACAGCCGGAAGTGTACTGGTAGCTGTCGCCCGGCGCCAGGATTGGTTGCTCTCCGACCACGCCCGGTCCCTCGACTTCCTCGACCTGTCCCAGCCCGTTCGTGACGCGCCAGTAGCGCGTCTCCAACTGGACGGTGTGGTCGGAGCCGTTGGCGATGACCACCGTGTAGGCCCACAGGAAGCGATGTGCCTCGGGGTCCGACTGGTCGTCGAGATACTGCGGCTCGACGATGATCTCGATTCCGTCGGTCGTTTCGCGATACATGTCGCGAGATTTAGCCGAAAGGCGGCATGGTTGGAAGGCACGCCGTTGCTGCATACACGCCTCCGTGAACTGATATGAACGATTGCGACATGACAGATTGTCCCTGAAGGCCTAATGCTTCCCCCGTTTGCGGTAAGGTAACTGGCATGCTGGACGGTGCGGTACGTGAAAGAATTCAGCCGGCGATTGACGCGATGGGGCGCGGCATCGCCCGCACCGGCCTGTCCGCAAACACGGTGACCGTCACCGCATTCCTTCTCGGTCTCGCATCGGCCGGGCTGATCGCGTTCGAGGCCTATGTCGCGGGCATGATCGTTTTGCTGGCGAGCCGGCTGTGCGACGGCCTCGACGGCGCGGTCGCCCGTGTCAACGGAAAGACGGATTTCGGCGGCTTTCTCGACATAGTTCTGGATTTCGGCGTCTATGGCGCCATTCCGGTCGGCTTCGCGTTTGCCGATCCCGCAGCGAACGCGGTGCCCGCCGCAATTCTGGTGCTTTCCTTCTACATCAATGGTGCGAGCTTCCTCGCCTTTGCCATCATGGCCGAGAAACATGGCCTCACGACCGACCAGCGGGGCGAGAAATCCATTTTCTTCACAACCGGTCTCGCAGAGGCGACGGAAACGATTGCCGTCTTCTTTCTCGCCTGCCTGTTTCCTGCGTGGTTCCCCTGGCTGGCTTGGGGCTTCGCTGCGATTTGCCTCTACACGACTCTTTCGCGCATCGTTATGACTAGGCGCGTACTGGATGGGCGAGCGGGCTAGGGGCATGCGCCGGAACTACGATCTGAACGCGGAATTGACGTCTCTTCGCCGCGATCTTCACCGAATGCCGGAACTGTCGGGCGAGGAGGTGGAGACGGCGACGCGCATGGCCAATTGGCTTCGCGATTGCGCGGCCGACGAAGTGATCGTCGGGATGGGCGGTCATGGCGTGGCTGGCATATTCGATAGCGGCGAACCGGGGCCGACGGTCCTGTTCCGCTGCGAGCTCGACGCCTTGCCGATTCACGAGACCGGGACGCCGGAATGGCGGTCGGCAATTCCCGGAAAGGGTCATATGTGCGGCCATGACGGCCACATGGCGATCATGTGCGGACTCGCCCGGCGGCTGCAGCAGAAGCGTCCCGCGAGGGGACGCATCATCCTACTGTATCAGCCGGCTGAGGAGACCGGCGAGGGCGCACGCGGCGTGATTGCCGATCCGCGCTTCGCGTCCATCCGTCCGGATTTCGCCTTTGGCTTGCACAACCTGCCGGGCATGTCTGCCGGGCATGTGGGCCTTCGTGCCGGATCGTTCTGCTTCGCTTCCGAGGGCATGGAGATCCACCTGGCCGGCAGGACATCGCATGCCGCGCATCCGGAAGACGGGATCAGCCCGGCTGCGGCGACAATCGACCTCGCCGCGCGCCTGCCGAAACTGCCCTCCGAACTGGGACTTACGCCGGAAGACGGCCTTGTCACGCTTTCGCACATGCGGCTCGGTGAATCCGCATTCGGTATCGCGCCGGGCGAGTCCTGGATCATGGCGACGATCCGGGCGCGGACCGACGAGGTGCAGGAACGGCTCATGGCTGCGGCGCGCGACATGGCCGCTCGCGCTGCAGCAGCTGCCGGGCTCGGGATCGACATTTCCACCGCGGAACGCTTTGCAGCATGCTTCAATGACGACGATGCGACGGATATTCTTCGCGAGGCCGTGACCGAGACGGGCACGCCTTGTGTCGAACTCGACGGTCCGTTCCGCTGGTCGGAGGATTTCGGCCTGTTTGGCAGCGTCTGCCCGTCTGCCTTCTTCGTTCTGGGCGCGGGCGAGGATCACCCGCAATTGCACAATCCGGACTACGACTTTCCGGACGAAATCATTCCCGTGGCGCTGGCGGTTTTCGAGCGGGTTGCCCGGGGCCGGTGCGGTTGATCAGCCTGCCTTTGCCAGTGCGTTCCCGATATCGTTGAGCAGGTCGTCGCAATCCTCGAGACCGACGGACAGGCGCAGCATCCCGTCCGAGATGCCCAGCTCGGCGCGCGCTTCCGCCGCAAGGTTCTTGTGTGTCGTCGTGGCCGGATGGGTGACCAGGCTCTTGGCGTCGCCCAGGTTGTTGGAAATCTTCACCACGTCGAGACCGTTCTCGAAGGCGAAGGCTTCCTTCTTGCCGCCTTTCAGTTCGAAACAGATCAGCGTCGAGCCGCCCTTCATCTGTTTCGAGATTATGCCGGCCTGCGGATGGTCCGCGCGTCCGGGATAGATCACCTTTTTCACCTCCGGACGAGAGGCCAGGAAATCGGCGATCCGCCCGGCTGCCTCGGTCTGCGCCCTTACCCGAAGCGGCAGTGTTTCCAGGCCCTTCAGCATGACCCAGGCGTTGAACGGGCTCATCGAGGGGCCGGTGTGGCGATGGTAGTCGTGCAGCGTCTCGCCGATCCATTCTTCGCTGCCCAGGATGATCCCGCCAAGGCAACGTCCCTGTCCGTCGATATGTTTCGTCGTCGAATAGACGACGATGTCGGCGCCGAGTTCCAGGGGCTTCTGCAGAAGCGGAGTCGCGAAGACGTTGTCCACCACCACCTTGGCGCCGACCGACCGGGCGACCTCGACGACATGCCGGATATCGACAACCTCCAGCGTCGGATTTGTGGGCGTCTCGAAGAACAGCACCTTGGTGTTCTTCCTGATTTCCCGTTCCCATGCGGTCGGATCGGTGCCGTCGATGAGCGTCGTTTCCACGCCGTTACGCGGCAGCAGCGTCTCGATGATCCAGCGGCAGGATCCGAACAGTGCACGTGCCGCCAGCACATGGTCGCCCGCGCGGACCTGGCAGAGGATGGCGGCTGCGACGGCGGCCATGCCGGAAGCGGTCGAACGGGCCGCTTCGGCTCCTTCCAGCAGGCACATCCGCTGTTCGAACATCTCGTTGGTGGGATTCGCGTAGCGCGAATAGATGAAACCTTCGTCCTCGCCGTTGAAGCGCGCCTCCGCTGCCTCTGCGGTGTCATAGACGAAGCCCTGCGTCAGATACATGGCTTCGGACGTCTCTCCGAACTGCGAACGCAGCGTGCCGCCGTGGACCATCTTGGTGGCGGCGGATAGTTTTGACCAGTCAGAAGCCATTGCGCGTCTCCAACAAAAAAACCGGTTTGCGTCGCCGCAAAACCGGTTGATCCACGCCTCCAGACGTGCCGCACGGCCTTTTAGCGACTTGTTTTACGTGGCTGCAAGCCGACCGGCCAAATCACCACGAGGAAAGCTGTCCATAAGGCGTCGAAACGCTTGCGTCAACAAGCTTGCTCGGGGATTGTGCGCACGATCAACGGGAGAAGGGCACGTGACAGAAGGGGGCATCCTGCCCGACAGCGCCATCGCGGGTTTGCTCGAAACCGGAGCGCTCCGCACAGAACGCGCGCTTGATCCTGACCAGATCCAGCCGGCAAGTCTTGATTTGCGGCTCGGTGCGACGGCATTCCGCGTCCGTGCCTCCTTCATGCCCGGGAGGGGGTTCAAGGTTTCGGACAAGCTGGAACAGTTCAAGCTTCACGAGATTGATCTTGCTGCCGGTGCGGTGCTGGAGACCGGCTGCGTGTACATTGTTCCGCTCCTGGAAACGCTTGCGTTGCCGGACGGCATTGCTGCGTCGGCCAACCCCAAGAGTTCGACCGGCCGCCTCGACATTTTCACCCGTGTGATGACCGATCACGGCATCGAGTTCGACAAGATCCCGGCGGGATATGACGGGCCGCTTTATCTTGAGGTCAGCCCGCGTACCTTCCCTGTCGTCGTGCGCACCGGCTCGCGTCTGTCCCAGATACGCTTCCGGTCCGCGGACACGGTTATCGATGCCGACGAGCTTGCGACGCTGCATGCCGCCGAGACCCTTGTCGCAGGCGACGATCCGATCATAGGTCAGGCCGGCATTGCCGTCTCGGTCGATCTCTCTGGCGGCACGAACGGACTTGTCGGCTACCGTGGCAAGCATCACACGGCCGTCATTGACGTCGACAAGCGCGCCGCTCTCGACGTGCTGGACTTCTGGGAACCTCTCTATGTTCGCGATCGCAAGGAACTGATCCTCGATCCTGACGAGTTCTACATTCTCGTGAGCCGGGAAGCCGTTCACGTGCCTCCGGACTATGCCGCGGAGATGACGCCGTTCGATCCGCTGGTCGGAGAGTTCCGGGTTCACTATGCCGGCTTTTTCGATCCCGGTTTCGGCCACAGCGCCGCCGGTGGTTCGGGGAGCCGCGCCGTGCTGGAGGTGCGCAGCCACGAAGTGCCCTTCGTTCTGGAGGATGGGCAGACCGTAGGTCGCCTTGTCTACGAACGCATGGAAAGGCGGCCGGACCGTCTCTATGGCGCCGATCTCAAGTCGAACTACCAGGCCCAGGGCCTCAAGCTTTCCAAGCACTTCCGGTCATTCTAGGGAGCGTTCCGCGCGAAGCGCTCGGATTTCCTCCCGCAATTTGCCGAGTTCCTCCAATATGGCGGCCTGGTCGTCGTGCAGCGCGGCCCGGTCCGATGCCGCCTCCACTTCGTGTTCCCTTTGCATCGCGGAGACGATGACGCCGATAACGAGGTTGAGCACGGTGAATGTCGTGCAGAGAATGAACGGAATGAAGAAGGCCCATGCCCAGGGATATGCCTCCATGACCGGCCGGACGATACCCATCGACCAGCTTTCGAGTGTCATGATCTGGAACAACGAATAAGCCGATGCCGCGATCGATCCGAACCATTGGGGAAAGGCGCTCCCGAACAGTTTCGTCGCCATTACGGAAAAGACGTAGAAGAACAATCCGAGCAGAAGCACGATGGACCCCATTCCCGGCAGTGCGCTGAGCAGGCCGCCGATCACCCGTCGCAGGGAGGGAACGACGGTGATGAGCCGCATGACGCGGAGGATGCGCAATGCACGAAGGACGCTGAATGTTCCGCCGGACGGGACCAGCGCGATTCCGACGACGATCAGGTCGAAGATGCGCCACGGATTTCTGAAGAAATCGGCACGATAGACGGCGAATCTCGCCAGCAGCTCGAGAACGAAAATCGCGAGAATGGCCCGGTCCAGACCCCTTATCACGGGACCTGCCACGTTCATTGCGGCAGGAACGGTTTCGAGCCCGAGACTGATGGCGTTGATGATGATCAGGGCAACGATGATCTGTTCGAAGGGTTTCGATTCAACGAGAGCCTTGAGGCGTTGCATGGGTTCTCCGGCGAGTGGGGCGGGTTGGTCGATGCGCGGTATATGGGGATTTCGCGGCGTTTGTTAAGCCGTCATTCGCCGTGTCGGGCACCTTCGCGGTCGTGCGGGCGGTGTGGCGTCTTTTCCCAGAGATAGGGTTCGGTGAAGTACTGTTTCACGGCTCGCCAGCCGGCGACCGCGCCGAGAAGCCAGTAGACAGGCACCAAGGCCATGACTTTCAGTGCCAGAGGGCGAAGGGGGCGATCCACCGTTCGAAGGGAAAGTGCCGCATGTGCGCCGAATGCAAGCACGATATTGGCCCCGGCGAGCACACCGAGCGCATTCCAGGTTACCGGCATGCCGCCGCTCGCATAGCTCCAGACTCCGAGTGCGGCAACGGTCATCACGCTCAGCGGGTAGAACAGGAAACAGGCGACGGTGCCGGCTAGCAGCAGATGCATGATTGCCATGCCGGCGAACGGCCGTACCGAAGGACTGGACGGGAACGGGCGCGAATGGACGACCCAGGTCTGGATCCAGCCCTTGATCCAGCGGGTACGCTGGCGAAGCCAAACGAGAACGGTGTCGGGCGCGTCCTCCAGCGTCGGCCGACTGATCAGCCCGACGCGATATCCCTTGCGCCACATCCGGAAACCGAGATCCGCATCCTCGGTCACGTTGTAGGGATCCCAGCGCATGCATTCCTCGAGCACCGATCGGCGAAAGTGCGTGGACGTTCCGCCCAGAGGGATCGGCAGCCTGTGTCGTGCCAGCCATTGCAGTATCCCCCGGAACAGTGCCGCATACTCCAAGTGGAACAGCCCGGTCAGCCAGTTGTGATGCGGGTTGGCCACGATCAGCGGCGCCTGCAATGCTCCGAGTGCCGGGTCGGACCGGCGGAAGGTCTGCCATGCCTCTTCCAGCTGATCCGGGTGCGGCCGGTCTTCGGCGTCAAACAGCGTGACGAGCGACCCCGTGCAATAGGGCAGGGCGAAATTGAGCGCCTTCGGCTTTGTTTGCGGTCCGATCGGCGGGACGGTGATGATTTCGAAACGGCGGTCGAGCCTTTCGCGTGCCAGCGCCGCAACCGTCTCGCTGTCGTCCTCCTCGCAGACAAGCTTGATCTCCAGCTTGGTGCGCGGCCAGCGCAAGGCCTTCAGCGCGGGGATCAGGTCCGCGATAACCGGTGCTTCGCGGTACAACGCAACGATGACCGAGTAGATAGGCCGCTCGGAGTTGGCGAACCGTGCCAGCGGGGTCGGCGATTGCCGCCGAAAGCTCATCGCTGCAACGATCCGCAGTGCGGCAAAGCCGAGGAAAAACAGCCCTGCCGCAATTTGCAGCGCCAGCATGGCCGTCGCGGGGGCGGTCCAGATCCAGACGGCAAGACAACTTGTCATCGTCGCGCAAAGGAAACCGTGCCATGCGCCGGCGCCGTGCTTGGCCGAGAACTGCGGTTCTTCGATTGCCAGTCTGTCGCTAGCCGCCGCCCCGAGGCCATGCTTCGTTTGCTTGGCCAATGCGGATTTCAGGCCGGTCGGTGTGGCAAGGGCTATGCCCGGTATTCGCGCCAGCCTGTCGCGGAAATCGGCTGTGCCGATGACTCCGCGATCCGGAGGGGGCGCAAATACCGGGCGCACGGAGCCGTCGGTCAGCCGGCACCAGATCGCATGGCGCGAAAGGGTGTGACCGGGCTCTTCGCCATCGGCGGCAAGGGCTTGCGCGATTTCGTCGTTCTCGACGAAGCGAACGCAGTGATGTTCGGCCAGCGCGCGGTAGTAGGCCTCCTCGCTGATCAGTCCGTATGCGAGCAATTCGCTCGCGCCGCTTGTGCCGTTGCGGATCGCTTGCCGGCTCGCTTGCGAAAGATGGGGCCGGGGATAGGTCTGATCGGCGAGAAATGCGACGGAGGGGCACAGGCGGTTTTCGTTTGCCGCGCCGCCATTCGGTTCCGGCTTCGGGCGTGTGAGCTTTCGTGCCCGGTCAAGCCTGACGGTGACCGGCTCGTGACGTAGCCGCGCATTCGGCCGCGGCCGTACTGAATTCGATCCCGGAACCGGAATGACGCCCCCACCCCGTTATCCAAATCCAGACGATACCCCGACCATCTAGAGTATAGTAAAAAAACTCTGATGCAAGCATGCCGTGCAATCCAGGGCGTATCGCCATTTGCTTCTGGAACCTTTCCCTGGCATCGGCTAAGCGAGGGCATGGTCGGTATTTCAAATCCGGTTTCCGGGATACGTATCCTGTTGTTCGGCGCGGCTCTGGCCGCGGCAGCAATTCCCGCGAGAGCGGAAGATGCCCCCCGTCTGTTCGATCCGAACGACCGTGGTGCGCGTTTCGACCTGTCCGGGCTGGTGCGCCTGCGCTTTCTGACCACGCTGGATTTCCCGCCATTCAATTTTGCCGACCCGCAGGGCCGGCCGGTAGGTTTCAACATCGATATCGCCCGCGCGATCTGCGCCGAACTTGACATCGAGGCGAAGTGCGAGATCGAGGCGATGCCGTGGGAGGAGCTGGACCCGGCGCTGGACGGTTTGCGCGGGGAAGCGATCATTGCTGGCCATCGCATCACGGCCGGATTGAGGGAGGCACGCGCCGTTTCAGCCCCCTATTTCCGGTTTCCGGCCCGGTTTGCCGCACGTAACGGTTTCGTCCCCGATTCAACCGACATGACGCGGCTCGTTCTTGGCAAACAGGTCGCCGTCGTTCGCGGCAGCGCGCATGCAGCCATGCTGAGGGCATGGTTTCCCGATGCCGTCGCGGTCGAGTTCGACACGCCGGCCGAGACCTATGATGCGTTGGCCTCCAGCGAGACGGAGTACGTGTTCGGCGACGGCGTGGCGATGTCCTTCTGGCTTGCCTCCCCAAAGGCTGACGGCTGCTGCCGCTTCGTGTCTGGGCCCTTCATCTCCGATCATTTCCTTGGTCCGGGCATATCGATCGTCATGCGCAAGGATAGTGCCAGGATGATTCCCGTCATCGACAGCGCACTTCTCGCGCTGGAGGAGAAGGGTATCTACGAGGAGATATTCACGCGCTTCTTTCCGCTCAGCCCCTTTGCCGACGGAATCGGCGCTCCCGTGTCAGCCGCGCCGGAAGGGCAGGCAGAGAGCCCAGAGCAGTCCGGCTGACTGCGGGCCGCGAAATTCCTTCAGCCCGATTTCCATACCCTCGTGGCCGAGTTCCGGCTGAGCGTTGTAGGTGCGGAATATCCGGTCCCAGAAGGGAAAATTGAATCCGTAGTTCGAGTCGGTTTCGCGCGGCGTCGACGAGTGATGCACGCGATGCATGTCCGGGGTCACGAGGACGAGGCGCAACACGCGGTCGATCCGTTCCGGCAGGTCGATGTTCGAGTGGTTGAACATGGCCGTACCGTTGAGGACGATCTCGAACACCAGAACCGCTTCCGGGGGCGCCCCGAGTGCGATCACGATCGCTGCCTTCCAGAACATGGAAAGCAAGATCTCGACGGGATGGAACCGCAATGCGGTTGTCACGTCAAAACCGTTGTCGGCATGGTGCATGCGGTGGAATCGCCAGAACAACGGAACCTTGTGGCTGACGACATGCTCCAGCCAGACCGCGAAGTCCAGGATGACGAAGGAGGCAATCCCCGCGAACACCGGCGGGATGCCCATGGCCGGAAACAGGCCCCAGCCCTGTGACTGGGCATGGAATGCCGTGCCGACCGCGGCGGCGGGAAACACGATGCGCAAGGCGACTGACGACAACACGACGATCGACAGGTTCGTGAACCAGCGTTTCGATTTCCAGGCGCCCTTCATCTCCTCGCGTTCGAGGCGCGGCGACCACAGTTCGTAGATCGCCATCGAAGCGAAAATGGCGATGAAGGCCAGGAACCGTATTGTCGCTTCGGAATATTCCATCATGGCTCGCGCTGGGACGTCGAAATGCCGCCCGATCCATGCCGGGCGGTTGCATCAACGGCAATTCACATTCGCGTCAGGGCAGGCGGAAACGCACTCGCGCGGATCGCTCGATCGCGGCGGTGACGAGATTGTCCAGCTCGAACTCGTCGCGCATGATCTGGAGGAACCGGAGTTCCTCCTGTTCGGCGTGCAGGTCGGCCGATGCGATCTCGATCGCCACCGCATAGGCGGTTTCGTACAGCCGTTCGGGCAGGCTGGCCTTGACCATGGCAAGGATCCGGTCGATGCCCGCGGGCTCGTTCAGTATGGCCGTGCAGCGGTTCGCGGTCTCGACGAGCTGATCGCGCGAATATCCCTCGAAGACGGGAAGCGTGTCGACCGTGTTGCCGATGCGCGACAATTCGCGCTCCGACAGGTTGGAATCGGCAGCCGCCATCGTGACCATGACGAAGACCAGTGCCTCTTGCGGGGTAAGCGTGCTCATGAATGCCCTCTTGCGTGTTGGCGCGAAGGTAGTGCTGCATGCTTGGCTTCGCAAGCACGAGGCTGTAAAGGCTGGCGGACAAATGGCCGCGCATCCCAGCCGCGTGCCGGAAATGCCCCGAATACCAGGACGTGAAGACCATGAGCGCCAATCCGGCCCTGCCCCAACTCGAACTGACACCGGAGCTTCTCGAGGCTGCCGGGAAAACCAAGGCCTGGCCGTTCGAGGAGGCGCGCAAGATCGTCAAGCGCTACGAGAAGACTGGCTTTCCCGAGGTCGTCCTGTTCGAGACCGGCTACGGTCCGTCCGGCCTTCCGCATATCGGCACCTTCGGCGAGGTCGCGCGCACGACCATGGTGCGCACCGCCTTTCGCGTCCTGACGGAGGACAAGGTTCCGACCAAGCTCCTGTGCTTCTCCGACGACATGGACGGCATGCGAAAGATCCCGGACAGCGTGCCGGACAAGTCCGTCCTCGAGCCGCATCTGCACAAGCCGCTGACCGCCGTGCCGAACCCGTTCGGCGGCGACTACGAGAGCTTCGGCCACCACAACAACGCGATGCTGCGCCGGTTCCTCGACACCTTCGGCTTCGACTACGAGTTTGCCAGCGCCACCGACTATTACAAGTCCGGCCGCTTCGACGAGATCCTGCTGCGCGTCGCCGAGCGCTACGACGCGATCATGGATATCATGCTGCCGACGCTGGGCGAGGAGCGTCGCGCCACCTATTCACCCTTCCTGCCGATCTCGCCAAAGACCGGGCGTGTCCTTTACGTGCCCATGAAATCTGTCGACGCCAGGTCCGGCACCGTCACCTATGTGGACGAGGACGGAGAGGAGATGACGCAGCCGGTTACCGGTGGCAACGTCAAGCTGCAATGGAAGCCGGACTTCGGCGCGCGATGGGCGGCACTCGGCGTCGATTTCGAGATGTTCGGCAAGGACCATGGTCCGAACATGCCCGTTTATGACCGCATCTGCTCCGCACTCGGAGGCCGGCCGCCGGAGCATTATGTCTACGAGCTCTTCCTCGACCAGAACGGCGAGAAGATATCCAAGTCGAAGGGCAACGGCCTGACCATCGACGAGTGGCTGACCTATGCGCCGACCGAGAGCCTCGCCCTCTACATGTTCCAGAAGCCGCGCACGGCCAAGCGTCTCTATTTTGACGTGATCCCGAAGGCGGTGGATGAGTATTTCTCGTTCCTCGCCGCCTTTCGCAGGCAGGACGAGGCCGGCCGGCTCAACAATCCGGTCTGGCACATCCATTCCGGCCAGCCGCCGGCGGACGACATGCCGGTACCGTTCTCCATGCTGCTGAACCTGGTCAGTGCCTCGAATGCGCATGAGAAGAACGTGTTGTGGGGCTTCATCTCGCGCTACGCGCCGGGCGTGACCGCCGAAACCCATTCCAAGCTTGACGAGCTGGCCGGCTACGCGATCCGCTACTTCGAGGATTTCGTCAAGCCGACGAAGAAGTTCCGCGCCCCGGACGATACCGAGCGCGAGGCGCTGGCGAAACTGGCCGCCGCCTTCGAGGCATTGCCGGCGGATGCCGACGGTGCGGCGATCCAGGACGCTGCCCTCGACGTGGCGCGCGGTTACGAGCGCTACCAGGACCCGTCTAAGACCGGCCCGGACGGCGGGCCGGCGGTGACGGGGGCATGGTTCCAGATGCTCTACCAGGTCCTGCTCGGCCAGGAGAGGGGGCCGCGCTTCGGTTCCTTCGTCGCGCTCTACGGCGTTTCGGAAACGGTGGCGCTGATCAACAAGGCGCTCGCCGGCGAACTGGCTGTCGAGAACGCATGAGCCTTACTGGCTGGCCCAGACGATCCGGGCCATCCATTCGATGTCCGAAACCGGGAATGTGCGGGGCGGGTGCGCCGGATTCACCGATTCCAGCTCGATGACCAGGGAGGTCCGTCGCAGCAGTGTCTTGGCCATCACCTCTCCGTCGCGCGTCTTGACCACGACCCGGTCTCCGCGCCTGACCTGCGCGGTCGGAGAGACGATGATGATGTCTCCCTCGCGGTAGAGAGGCAGCATGGAATCGCCGGTGATCTCCAGCGCGTAGCACCCCTCGTCGAGATTCGGGCCGGGAAAGGCGACGGTGTCCCATCCCTGGCCGGCAGGAAAACCCGCATCGTCGAAATAGCCGCCGGCGCCGGCCTGCGCCAGGCCGATCACCGGAACTTCGCGCACCGGGACAATGCTCCGGCGGTGGACGGCCGGAGGGGCGGCGCGCGCGGCATCGTCGCGAACCAGCGCCATGAATTCCTCCAGCGAGGACCCGGTTGCCTCCATGATCTTGGCCAGCGACTCGGTCGAAGGCCAGCGGGGCCGCCCGTCGGAGGCGAAGCGCTTGGACTTGTTGAAGGTGGTTGAATCAAGCCCGGCGCGCTTGGCCAAACCCGACGGCGAGAGATCGTTGCGTTCGGCCAGGGCGTCGATTGCGGCCCAGATGCGTTTGTGGGAGAGCATGGCGCTTCCTGTTGTTTTCAGGAATAAATACCTCTTGCCTTCCCGGCACGCAAGGCTTGTTCGGTCGGCCGATTCAGCCCGGCACGGCAAAGGGCGTGCGGCCGCTCGCCAGGGCGCGGTCCACATACTCGATCCGGTCCTGTCCCCAGAAGGGCTCCCCGTCGAGTACATAGGCCGGCACGCCGACCGCGTCGGCGGCGATCGCGTCCTCGGTGTTCTTGACGCGGATCGCCGCGACGGAATCCGATTTCGCCGCTTCGAGGATCGCCGAGGCGTCGTGCCCGGCTTTCGCGAGCAGGTCGGCGAGGACGCCTTCCTCGCTGATATTCCGGTCCTCGACCCAGATTGCCCTGAACACCGCGCCGACATAGTCGCGCGCATCCTTGCCGGTCTCGCCGATTGCGATGATGGTGTGGTCGGCCAGCGTCGGGTCCACGGGGAAATGTGCCGGCCGGGGCGTGATCGGCAGGCCGCGCCAGTCGGCGGCGCGTTGCAGCTCGATGAGCCGGTAGCGCTGGCGCATCGGTGCGCGTTCGGCCAGTGGAACGGCACCCGACTCCTTCCAGAGACCGAACAGGTTGATCGGCCTTATGTTCAGCGCCGCGCCGTGCCTGTCCGCGACCTCGACGATCGCGCGGTGGCCGAGATAGCTGAAGGGAGAGATGGACGTGAAGTAATAGTCGATAGCCCTGGCCATGGTTTCTTCCTGCCCTGATTGCCTGGTGCAAGCAGACTTGGTGGGCGCGGATTCGTCAAGGCCGGATGAAGGGGCACGCATAACCGTGAAGCCGGGCGCCGACGCGCCCGGGCCGTTTCGTCAGCTCAGCCGAACGTGCCGGCCAGCGCGTCGAGAATTGCGGTCCAACCCTTGATATGGCCGTCCCGCGCGCCCTCGCTGGCGAACTTGACCTGTGTGAGTGTGAGGTCGGTTGCGCCGTCGCCGGACGGGGCAAGGTCGACGGTCACGGTGCTCCCGTCGACCGAGTGGGGCGATTCCCAGGTAAAGACGAGCCTGCTATGCGGCTTCACTACAAGATATGTTCCGCTGTGGGGAATTTCCTTTCCGCCACTTTCCATGACGATCAGGAAGTGACCGCCTTCACGGCTATCGCTTTCGGCCTTTGGGACGTTGTCGCCCTCGCAGGTGACCATGAATTGCTTCAGCATTGACGGGTCGAGCCACGCGTTGAACACGGTTTCGGGCGTCGCCGGGATCGTCTTCTTCACGGTCAGGGACAGTTCACTCATCTTGCGTGTTTCCTTCTTCAAACAGTTCGCCAAGGCGATCCAACCGCAATTCCCAGATCGAGCGCAGCCGGCGAAACCAGTCGTCGACCTCTCGCACCGGATCGAGTTTCGCCTCGATCAGGTGGACGCGGCCCATCGTCCTGCGGGTCACGAGCCCCGCCGCTTCCAGCACCTTGATGTGCTTCGAGACGGCATTCAGCGACATGTCGTATCGCCCGGCCAGTTCGGTCACCCGGAGCGGCCCCTCCTGAACCAGCGTGGTGAGGAGGGAACGCCGGGTCGAGTCGCTGACCGCCTTCAGGATCTCGGACAGCCGATGGTCTTGCAGTTGTTCACCCATTTGGTTGAATATCGCCTTCCGTGTTATTTGTCAACTGGATGGTTGAATATTGGATTCGCCACGAACCGGCAAGCGCAAACGTCTTTCGCTTGACATTGCACTGCACAAAGCCGATATGAGGCCGGTGAGAGCGGTTTGGCTGCCGCGTGAGCAGCCCGCACCCGCAAGGGCGAAAAGACATCGTCCCGGTGCACGGCGCTTCCTTCCCGGCTTCGATTCCCGATCCGGTTTTCCCAAAGTTCCCAATTCACGCGGGGTGCTGACGATCCGTCGATCCGCAGGACAATTCCGTCCCGGAGAGCGGTCGGGTCGCAACCGCATTGCGTGCCTGCCGGCATGGAGCCGGCCAGGACGCCCAGTTTGCATGGGCGCGGAGAATTCTCCGCGTTCCGAAAGGTACATACATTGACAGATTTCAAGGCCCTCGGGCTTTCCGAACGCGTTCTCCACTCCGTCGAGGCCAACGGATACGAGAAACCGACCCCGATCCAGGCTGCCGCGATTCCCGCGGTGCTGGAGGGACATGACATCATGGGCCTCGCCCAGACGGGCACCGGCAAGACTGCCGCTTTCGGCCTGCCGCTGATCGACAAGCTGCTTGCCGATTCCCGACGTCCCTTCCCCAAGAGCTGCCGCGCGCTGATCCTTGCGCCGACTCGCGAACTTGCCAACCAGATCACCACCAGCCTCCGCGGTTTCGTCAAACGCTCCCGGCTCCAGATCGCGACGGTCGTTGGCGGCCAGTCGATCAACGCCCAGATCCGCGACCTGCATGCCGGCAAGGACATTCTAGTCGCGACGCCGGGCCGGTTGATCGATTTGATGGAGCGCAAGGCAATCATCCTGGCGCAGACCCGTTTCCTCGTCCTGGACGAGGCGGACCAGATGCTCGATCTCGGCTTCATCCATTCGCTGCGCACGATCGCGAAGGCCCTGCCTTCCGAACGCCAGACGCTGCTCTTCTCGGCGACCATGCCGAAGGAGATCGAGAGCCTGTCGAAGACCTATCTCAACGATCCGGTCCGGGTCGAGGTGTCGCCTGCCGGCAAGGCCGCCGACAAGGTCTACCAGTCGGTTCACTTCGTATCCCAGCGCGGCAAGGTCGAACTGCTCAAGCAGCATCTGGCCGAGCGTGATGACGACCTGTCGCTGGTCTTTGCCCGCACCAAGCACGGTGCCGAGAAGCTCATGAAGCATCTGGTTGCGAACGGATTTTCGGCGGCGTCGATCCATGGCAACAAGAGCCAGGGCCAGCGCGACCGCGCGATCCGCGATTTCCGGTCACGCACCGTGCGTATCCTGGTCGCCACCGACGTTGCCGCACGCGGCATCGACATCCCCGGCGTCAGCCATGTCTACAACTTCGACCTGCCGCAGGTTCCCGAGAGCTATGTCCACCGCATCGGCCGCACGGCGCGTGCCGGCGCCGAGGGACGAGCGATCTCCTTCTGCGCCGAGGACGAGGCGAGGATGCTGCGCGACATCGAGAAGCTGACCGGCGTGCCGATCACGGTTGCCGGCGGCGAGCATCCGGGCTTCGGCGCTAGCGGCCGCAAGTCCGGTCGCGGCAGCGGTCGGCCGCAGGGCGGGGGCCGTTCCCCCGACAACCAGAATCGCCAGCGCACCCATCAGGGAAAGCGGTCTGAAGGCGAGGGTGACTCGGCGCGTCCGTCGGGTCGGCCGAAATTCCGACGCAACCGCAAGCGCCGCGCCGCGGCCTGACCGCTAGTCGACGACCTCGGCGATCACGGCGAGGCAGTCCCCGGCCTTTACGAGGCCGGGGAAATGCCGTGCGGCAAGCAGGCCGCCGCGCTTCGCGCGATACTCCACCGGCGTCGCCCCGGTCCTGTCGACCGGCCATATCCGCGCCAGGCAATCCCCCTTCGCCACCGTGTCGCCGAGATCGGCGCAAGGCTCGACAAGACCTTCTTCCGTCGCGAAGACGAAGCAGTCGTCGTCCGGCATGGCAAGCCGGATAGTCGGCCCGGTTTCCGGTTCCCCCTCCAGTATTCCCGCATGCTTCAGAACGTTGCGCAGGCCCTTGCGGGCGATCGCGATCGACTTCGCCGTTGCCGTGCCGCCGCCGCCCAGCTCGGTCGTTACGAACACTTTGCCCTGGTCCTCGACTGCCGTGTCGTACATGCCCACATTGTCGATCTCCCGCATCATCATCGAATAGGGTGCGTTGAACGCCTCCATCGCCGCGACGCAGGCCTGCTGCTGCATGGTGTCGTCGAGAATGTGCGCCGCCGCGAAGGGCAGGAAGTCGAGCGTTTTGCCGCCGGAATGGAAGTCGAGAACGATATCGGCCCTCGGTACCAGCACCGTGTTGAAATAGTCCGCGATCTTCTGCGTCACCGTGCCGTCGGGCCTGCCGGGAAAGCTGCGGTTGAGATTGCCCTTGTCGATCGGCGAGGTGCGCGTGCCTGCCCGGAACGCCGGGTAGTTGAAATACGGCACGATGATGACGCGCCCGCTTGTCTCTTCGGCCTTCAGCGTTGCCGCGAGTTCCTGCAGCGCGACCGGTCCCTCGTATTCGTCGCCGTGATTGGCGCCTGTCAGCAGCGCGGTGGGCCCGTCGCCGTTCCTGACCACCGTGATCGGGATCATCACCGAGCCCCAGGCGGAGTCGTCGCGGCTCCAGGGCAGGCGCAGGAAACCGTGATGCACGCCGTCTTCGTCTAGCGGGATGGTCGGGGAAATCGGGTTGGTCGTCACGGTGTCAGTCCTTCACGAACAGTTTGCGCGGCGTGCTGCAGAAACATTCGACGCCGGTCTCGGTAATCAGGATCGGCTCGGTGATTTCCAGCCCGCCATCGTCCAGCCACAGGGCGGGCATGAAGTGGAAGGTCATGCCGGAGCGCAGTTCGGTCGTGTCGCCGCGCCGGAAGCTCATGGTGCGTTCGCCCCAGTCGGGCGGGTAGGACAGGCCGATCGAGTAGCCGCAGCGGCTGTCCTTGACGAAGCCGAGCCGGTTCAGCGTCGCGTTGAAGGCGTTGGCGATGTCCTCGCAGCGGTTTCCCGGTTTCGCCTGCTCCAGCCCCGCCTCGATTGCTTCCAGCACCGCCTTCTCCGCGTCGAGATATTTCTGCGGTGGCTTGCCGATGAACAGCGTGCGGGACTGCGGGCAGTGATAGCGTCGGTGCACCCCGGCGATCTCGAAGAAGGTGCTCTCGTTCTGCTGCAGCGGGTAGTCGTCCCAGGTCAGGTGCGGCGCGGTCGCGTCCATGCCGGACGGCGCCATCGGCACGATGGCCGGATAGTCGCCCCAGTGGCCATCGGCGCCGAGGATCGCCCTGCGGTAGATTTCGGCGACCAGCACGTTCTTCGCCAAGCCGGGCTCGGCCATTTCGACGACGGCCAGATGCATCTGTTCGACGATGCGCGCGGCGCGGCGCATATATTCGATCTCGGTCGGGCTTTTCACCGCCCGCTGCCAGTTGACCAGTCCGGTGGCGTCCGCGAAGGAGGCCGCGGGAAGGTTCCCGGTCAGCGCCTTGTGGGCCGCCGCCGAGTAGTAGTAGTTGTCGAGTTCCACGCCGATGCGCGCCGATCCCCAGCCGCGTTCCCGGATCAGCTCCGCCAGCGTCTCCATCGGGTGCATTTCGGGGTTCTGGACATAGATGTCCTCGTAGCCGACGATGTTTTCGTCGGCCATCATGACCGTGCGGCGCGCGCCGAGCGCGTCCATGCCGCGGCCCCACCAGACCGGCTCGCCCTCATGCGCGAGCAGAACCGCCTGGTGCGTGTAGAAGGACCAGCCGTCATAGCCGGTCAGCCAGGCCATGTTGGACGGGTCGGAAACGACGATCACGTCGAGGCCCTTCTCGGCCATGGCGCTGCGCGTGCGGCGAATGCGCTGGCCGTATTCCTCCGGTGTGAAATCGCGTCTCGGCTCGGCCATGCCCCAACTCCTCGGACGACGGAAACCCTAGAGGAGGCAAAGAGGCGACAGCGCGCTTGCGGCGTCAAGAAAAATTTCCGCGCTGCAACCTGCCGCCATTGTTGATGAATTTCGCGTCCGCGCTTGTCGCCCGGCGTCATCACCGCGTATGAATTCCGACGCCGGAACGAAGTCCGGCGGCAGGCGCACAGGGATTTTTTCATGCTCAGGCTCGACGACAGGGACATCAAGATTCTCTCGATCCTGTCGCGCGAGGGGCGCATATCGAAGACCGATCTCGCGCGCCGGATCAACCTCTCGCCGACACCGTGCTGGGACCGCCTCAAGCGGCTGGAGCAGGCCGGCGTTATCCAGGGCTACAGGGCCGAGATTTCCCTGAAATCCATTGCGTCCCATGTGGTTGTGTTTGTCGTGGTGGAGCTCGACAACCACCGCGCCGAAACCTTCCAGGCTTTCGAGAAGGCTGTCGATGCCCATGACGAGATCGTCGCGTGCTGGGCGCTTGGCGGCGGCTTCGACTACCTGATGCAGGTCGTGGCGCGGGATATCGATTCCTACCAGCGCCTGATGGACGACATGCTCGAACGCAAGGCGGCGGTGGCCCGCTACTTCACCTACATCGTCACCAAGGACGTGAAGGCCGGCGGGCTGCCGCTCGACCGGCTGCTGGGGACGCCGGAGTAGGATCCGCTGTTTTCCGGCCGATAAAAAGAAAAATCCTCTCCCGTCCGCGCGGGCTTCGGAGGCTCTCTCGCCGGGCTCTCTGCTAGGTCTCGGGTATCGTACTGCAGAGGGAGACGCGCCATGGCAATGCCTGCCGAACGACCCGATTCTCCGATTCGCCTTTCCGATCTCCGCCTGATGCGTTCGCTCGCCTATGTCGGCGGGCGCTGGATCGCCGCTGCGGACGCGGCCTTCGTGCCGGTCACCGACCCGGCGACGGGCCGCCGCATCGGCGAGGTCGCCCGCATCGGGGCGGACGGCGCCGCCGCCGCGGTCGATGCCGCGCAGGATGCCTTTCCCGCCTGGGCCGCGCTGCTGCCGCAGGAGCGGTCGGCGATCCTGCGCCGCTGGTACGCCCTGATCGTCGAGAACCGCGAGGACCTTGCCGCCATCATGACGGCGGAGCAGGGCAAGCCGGTTTCCGAAGCGCGCGGCGAGATCGACTACGCCGCCTCCTTCGTCGAGTTCTATGCCGAGGAAGCGAAGCGCCCGAACATCGAGAGCGTGACCTCGCATCTGCGCGATGCCGAGGTCGAGGTCTGGCGCGAGCCGGTCGGCGTCGCGGCTCTCGTCACGCCGTGGAACTTCCCCTCGGCCATGATCACCCGCAAGGCCGCCGCCGCGCTGGCGGCCGGATGCACGGCTGTCGTCCACCCGTCGGTCGAGACACCGTTTTCCGCGCTGGCGCTTGCCGAGCTTGGGGAACGGGCCGGCCTTCCCGCCGGCGTGTTCAACGTCGTCACCGGCGATGCGCCGGAGATCGTCGGCGCATGGATGAAGGATGCCCGCGTGCGCGCGCTTTCCTTCACCGGCTCCACCGAGGTCGGCAGGATGCTCTACCGCCAGGGCGCCGACACGGTGAAGCGGCTTGTCCTCGAACTGGGCGGGCACGCGCCCTTCATCGTCTTTGCCGATGCCGATCTCGACCAGGCGGTCGACGAGGCGGTGAAGGCGAAATTCGCCACGTCGGGCCAGGACTGCCTCGGCGCCAACCGCTTCCTCGTGGAACGCCCGGCCTATGACGCCTTCTGCAAGGCCTTTGCCGAGCGGACCTCGGCGCTGTCCGTCGGCAACGGCATGGACGATCCCGACATCGGTCCACTGATGAACGAGAACGCCGTCGCCAAGCAGGAGCTGCATGTCGCCGACGCTCTGGCGAAGGGGGCGACGCTGCTCGCCGGAGGCGCGCGCCACGACGCCGGTCCGCTGTTCTTCCAGCCGACGGTGCTGGCCGACGTGCCGCGCGACGCGCTGGTCATGCGCGAGGAGACCTTCGGTCCGGTCGCGGCGATCGCCCCCTTCGACACCGAGGAGGAAGCGCTGGCCCGCGCCAACGACACCGAATACGGCCTCGTCGCCTACCTGCACACGCTGGACCCGCGCCGGATCTATCGCGTCTCGCGCGCGCTCCAGTTCGGCATGGTGGCCGTCAACCGCACCAAGGTCACCGGCGCGCCGGTTCCCTTCGGCGGAATGAAGCAGTCCGGGCTGGAGCGCGAGGGGTCGCGCCTCGGCCTGGAAGCCTTTACCGACGTCAAATATGTCTGCCGTGACTGGGCATGAATTCCCGACAGTGAAAGGAGCCTACCCATGTTGAGAAACGATCCGCTGGAGCAGTGGGACCGCGACCACTTCATCCATCCCTCGACCCATCTCGCGCAGTTCGCCCGCGGCGACATGCCCAACCGGATCGTGACCGGCGGCAAGGGCGTCTACATCGAGGACCGCGAGGGCAACCGCCTGCTCGACGGCTTCGCCGGCCTCTACTGCGTCAATATCGGCTATGGCCGCCAGGAGGTGGCCGAGGCGATCGCGAGGCAGGCGAGGGAGCTGTCCTACTACCACGCCTATGTCGGCCACGGCACGGAGGCCTCGGTCACGCTGGCGCGGATGGTCGTCGAGCGCGCGCCGGAGAACATGTGCCGGGTCTATTTCGGCCTCGGCGGCTCCGATGCCAACGAGACCAACATCAAGCTGGTCTGGTACTACAACAACGTGCTCGGCCGTCCGGAGAAGAAGAAGATCATCTCGCGCCGCCGCGGCTATCACGGCTCCGGCCTGATGACCGGCTCCCTGACCGGGCTGGGCCTGTTCCACAAGCTGTTCGACCTGCCGCTCGACCGCATCCTGCACACCGATGCGCCCTACTATTTCCGCCGTCCCGACCCGGCCATGGGCGAGGAGGAGTTCTCCGATCACTGCGCCGCGGAGCTGGAGGCGCTGATCGAGCGCGAGGGCGCGGACACCATCGCCGCCTTCATCGGCGAGCCGGTGCTCGGCACCGGCGGCATCGTGCCGCCGCCGGCCGGTTACTGGGAGAAGATCCAGGCCGTGCTGAGGAAGCACGACATCCTGCTGATCGCCGACGAGGTCGTCACCGGCTTCGGCCGCCTCGGCACCATGTTCGGCTCGGTCCATTACGGCATGGAGCCCGACATCATCACCATCGCCAAGGGCCTGACCTCGGCCTATGCGCCGCTGTCCGGCTCCATCATCTCCGACAGGGTCTGGAAGGTGCTGGAGCGCGGCGGCGACGAGTTCGGCGCCATAGGCCATGGCTGGACCTACTCCGCCCACCCGATCGGCGCCGCCGCCGCCGTCGCCAATCTCAAGGTGATCGACGATCTCGGCCTTGTCGAAAACGCCGGCAAAGTCGGCAGGTACCTGAACGACAGGATGGCGGAAGCGCTGTCCGGCCACCCGAATGTTGGCGAGGTGCGCGGCGAGGGGATGCTGTGCGCCGTCGAACTGGTCGAGGACAGGGCGTCGCGCAGCTTCTTCGATCCGGGCAAGACGGTTGCCGCCAAGGCGGTCGGCGCGATGCTGAAGCGCGGCGTGATCGCCCGCGCCATGCCGGAAGGCGACATCATCGGCTTCGCCCCGCCGCTCTGCCTGACGGAGGACGAGGCCGACACCATCGTGCGCGCCACGAAGGAAGCCGTCGAGGAAGTCTGCAAGGCGGTGTGAGGACGGCGCGCGGCGTCCTCGCCGCGCCCCGCTCGGGAGCCGGCCATCCGGGCCGAATTGTCGCCCGCCGCTCACGACGTGTTCCATGCGTCGAGCGCCAGCACGTGGCATTCCTTCAGCACCTCTTCGATTTCCGTTCGCGGCCGCCTTCGCCAGCCCGGCGGCAGGCCGGGCCGGAAGGGGCGGAAGCGCCATGGTGCGGGCCTGCGCACGGCGTCGGGCGACAGGCCGGCGATCTCGCCCGCGTCGGCGGCGCGGATGCGCTCGATGGCCCGCTCGAGGCGCGCCTTCCAGCGGGCAAGGCGGGCGGCCTGTCCGTCGAGATCGTCCAGTGCCAGTGCCAGCGCCCGGATGCGGCGCGAGATGCCACGGGCATCCACCAGCTCGTCGGGATCGGCGTCAGGACCGGGCCAGCCTTCTTCCGCGTCGTCATATTCGAGGAAGACATGGCCGAAAGGCCCGTCCAGCCCGGTGACATCGAAGAGGAATGGTGCGTAGCGCTTCCACGGGTCGAAGAGTTGGAAGGACGGACGGTCGCGGTAGAGGTCGAGCAGTTCCGCGTCGGTGGGTTCTGCGTCCGGCTCCCTGTCCGTCCCGTCTTCGGGCGCTGTTTCCGGCTGCGCGTTCGCGTCGGACTGACCCGCGTTGCGTTCCGGGCCGAGCGTCACGTCCCGTTCCAGCTTGCAGGCGGCCATGACGATCAGGCGGCGGGCGGCGAACTCGGCGGGGCGGAGGACAGACAGGATGCGGCTGCGCAGGGCGCGCGGCAGGAAGACCAGCGAACGCCCGGTCCTGATCCCGGCCATGAAGAACAGCCGCGCGACGATCCGCAACAGATCGTCCAGGTTCCGCTCCACCGCCCTTGTCCAGTCGAACTCCATGCCTTTCTCCGTCAAGACGTCACGGGGGATTATCGGCCAGGTGGCGGGGCGTTGGATAAACTTGCTTGGAAAAAAGAATCTGCGAGGCCGGTTCCGCCGGGGGGCTGCCTCCGCGACCGGCTTCGCCGTCTTCCCGCCGCGCCTTCTATGTTTCGGAAAACGGGTCTATAGGGTGCGGTGAAACTGCAATGTGTACATCTTTACAAGGAGCTGAGGGCATGAATGGGACGGCGTCACCGGTGGATCCCGATGGTCTGATGGAATTCTCGGTGGTCTTCACCGACCGTTCCCTCAATCACATGTCGAAGGCGTTCCAGGGCGTCATGAACGACCTCCACGCCATGCTGCGCGAGGTCTATGGCGCCGAGGCCGCCGTCATCGTGCCCGGCGGCGGCACCGCGGGCATGGAGGCAGTCGCCCGCCAGTTCGCGACGGACGCCAGGGTGCTTGTCATCCGCAACGGCTGGTTCTCCTACCGCTGGACGCAGATCCTCGAGATGGGCGACATCGCTTCCGAGACGGCGGTGATCAAGGCCACCCAGACCGGCAACGAAACAACCTCGGCCTTCGCGCCGCAATCCATCGACGCGATCACGGCGAGGATCCGCGAGGAGCGCCCGAACATCGTCTTCGCGCCGCATGTGGAGACGGCGTCGGGCATCATCCTTCCCGACGACTATCTCTCGGCCATCGCCGTGGCGGCGCACGATGTCGGCGCGCTGTTCGTGCTCGACTGCATCGCCTCGGGCGCGGTCTGGGTCGACATGAAGGCGACCGGCGTCGATGTTCTGGTTTCCGCGCCGCAGAAGGGCTGGAGCGCCTCGCCGGCAGCCGGGCTCGTCATGCTCGGCGACCGCGCGCTTGCCCGCCTCGGCGAGACCACGAGTTCCAGCTTCACGTTGGATCTCAAGAAGTGGCACGACATCATGCAGGCCTATGTCGCGGGCGGCCATGCCTACCACTCGACCATGCCGACCGACGCGCTGGTGGTTCTGCGCGACCGGATGGTCGAGACCCGCGATTTCGGCTTCGATCTCGCCCGCGAAAGGCAGTGGGAACTCGGGCGCAAGGTCCGCGCCCTGCTGGCGAAGAACGGCTTCAAATCGGTCGCCGCCCCCGGCTTCGAGGCGCCCGGCGTCGTAGTCAGCTACACCAGGGACCCGGAATTCCAGAACGGCAGGAAATTCGCCGCCGAGGGCATGCAGATCGCTGCCGGCGTTCCGCTGATGTGCGACGAGCCCGCCGATTTCCGCACCTTCCGCATCGGCCTGTTCGGGTTGGACAAGCTGGCGGACGTGGACGGGACGGTGGCGAAGCTGGAAGCGGTGCTGGACAGAATAGCGGAGGGGTGAAGTCCGGACGAGACGAGAAATGTAAAACCCCGGAGAGTGGTCTCCGGGGTTCCATGCCTGATACGTAAGCAACCGCTTACGTTGCCTCATCAATCTTCGCATAGGGGTCGAAGCGGGAATGGAAGCCCCGCCGTTCCCCTCGATTGCCTTCGCGCGGCGTCTAGGCGGTGCCGCGGGGCGGGCGGTCGTTTTCCCTGGTGTAGATCATGCCGTCCAGCAGTTCCTCCAGGTCCGGGCGCGCGGAGGGGCCGTTGGAGATCGCGACCAGCAGCAGGCTGCCGTCGGGGCGGATGACGAAGACGCCGGGCTCGGCGAAACGGCGGTCGGTTTCCGTCTCGGCCAGCGGATCGGAGACATACAGGCCGAGCGTCGCCATCTGCGCCTCGGAAAGGTCATGGCCGATGTCGAAGCTCCAGCCGAAGGTGTCGCGGTCCGCCCGTGCCTTTTCCTCGGGGTCCGCCGAGACGACAGCGATGTCGAAGCCGGCATCGCGCCACCGCTGGCGCATGTCGTTGAGCTTGCTGAGGTATCTCTTGCATCGCGGGCAGTGCCTGCCGCGGTAGACGACGACGAGAACCCAGTTTTCGCGGGTGCCGCCGATCACGATTTCGCCGCCTCCCAGTCTGGGGACGGAGACCGGCGGGAGAATGGCGCCGGGGACGGGTTTGGGCGTTGGCATGATGCGGGGCTCCTCGAGGCAGGCCCCGGCCTAGCACCGCGCCTCCCTGATCGCAAGCAGCGGAACCCGGCACGGGGCCGGGCTCCGTGCCGGTTGTCAGCGCAGCGTGCCGAGCAGCCGGCAGAACTGGACCAGGTCGCGGTCGAAGCCGCCGACGTCGGCAAGCGCCTGCTTGCAGGTCTTGGCGATGACGATCTTCTGCGAGTTCGACATGTTGTTGTAGGCGCTGAGAACGAAGTTCGCGCTGTTGCTGCCACCGCTGTTGCCGTTGCCCCCGCTGCCGCTGCCGCCATTGTTGATGCCGCCGCCATTGCCGCCGCCGCCGGCTCCGCCGCCGCCGAGCGAGATGCCGGCATTCACGCCGCCGCCGCTGCCGCCGAGGCGTGCGCCGACGCCCGCGTTCAGGCCGCTGCCGCCGCCGACGCTTGCCCGCGCGCCGGCACGCACGCCGTCGCCGCCGACGCTTGCGCCGGCGCCTGCGTTCACGCCGCTGCTGCCGCCGACGCTTGCGCTCGCACCTGCACTCACGCCCTTGCTGCCGCCGACGCTTGCGCCCGCGCCCGCGCTCACGCCGCTGCTGCCGCCGACGCTCGCGCCTGCGCCGGCCCCGAGGCCGCCACTCTTGCTGCCGACGGAGGCGCCGACACTGACACCGCCGACCGACACGCCCACGTCAAGCGCGTGCGCGGAGGGCATGACGGCGAATGAGGCGGCGACGATCGCGACCGTTCCCAGTGCCCTGGAATTGAATGAATGCTTCATTGTGCGCTCCATATGTAATAAAAATGCAAGGCATTACTTGCATGCGAAGTCCAGCCGCCGGAAAAATCCGGGGCAACTTGCGAAAAGGCAGTAATGAAATCGAATATTGCACAAGAAGTGCAGCCCCACGCGAGGGGCATCATTGCACCCATAGATAAATGTTCAATGCTTACGCAGGGTTACCTTCGGTGTTGGCTAACGATGTGTTGCCCGGCTGCGTGCATTTTGACCGATGGTGCGGCCGGGCCGCGCGCCGCACGCGGCGTGCGGCGGGCGGGGCATGCGAAAAACCCCGGAGATCGCTCTCCGGGGTTCCGTATTTTATATGCAAGCGCCAGCTTACGCGGCCTTGTCCACCTTCGCGTAGGGGTCGAAGCGGGAGTAGAAGGTCTCGCCGTTCTCGGCCATTTCCTTCAGCAGCTTCGGCACCCTGAACTGCGCGCCGTACTTGCGGCGCAGCCGGTTGGCGAGGTCGACGAAATTCGCCACGCCCATGCCGTCGATATAGGACAGCGTGCCGCCCGTGTAGGGGGCGAAGCCGAAGGCCAGGATCGAGCCGACATCCGCCTCGCGCGGGTCGGTGACGATGCCTTCCTCCATCACGCGCGCCGCCTCCAGCGCGATGGTGACGAGCAGGCGCTGCTTCAGCTCCCCGAAGTCGATGGAGTCGGCGTCCTGCTGCGGGTAGAGCGTCTTCAGCTCGGGCCACAGGTGCTTCTTCGCCGGCTTGGCCGGGTAGTCGTAGAAGCCCTTGCCGTTCTTGCGCCCGTGCCGGCCGTGCTTGTCGACCATGGTGTCGATCAGCTCCATGTGGCGCGGGTCGACGGCCTTCTCGCCGAGGTCGCGGATCGTCTGCTTCATGATCTTCTGTGCGAGGTCGATGGCCGTCTCGTCTGTCAGCGCCAGCGGGCCGACCGGCATGCCGGCCATCTTCGCCGCGTTCTCGATCATTGCCGGCGGCACGCCCTCGATCAGCATCGAGTAGGCCTCCTGCATGTAGCGCAGCACGCAGCGGTTGACGTAGAAGCCGCGCGTGTCGTTGACGACGATGCCGGTCTTTTTGATCGCGCGGACATAGTCCAGCGCCACCGCCAGCGCCTTGTCGCCGGTGCGCTTGCCCATGATGACCTCGACCAGCATCATCTTGTCGACCGGCGAGAAGAAGTGGATGCCGATGAAGTTCTTCGGCCGCTTCGAGTTCTTCGCCAGCGAGGTGATCGGGATCGTGGAGGTGTTGGAGGCGAAGACCGCCGACGGCTTGAGATGGGCCTCGGCCTGCTCCGTCGCCGCCTTCTTGACCTCCGAGTCCTCGAACACCGCCTCGATGACGAGGTCGGCGCCCTCCAGGTCGGCATAGTCGGTCGAGGGCGTGATCAGGGAGAGGAGTTTCTCCTTTTCCTCGGCCGTGGCGCGGCCCTTCTGCATCGCCTTGGTCATCAGGTTGTCGGAATGGGCCTTGCCCTTCTCGGCGGCTTCCTGCGTGCGGTCGATCAGCACGACCGGGATGCCGGCCTTCGCCGTCACGTAGGCGATGCCCGCGCCCATGAAGCCGGCGCCGATGACGCCCACCTTCCTGAACTTCGTCGGCCTGATGCCCTCGGGACGGCGCGCGCCCTTGTTGAGCTCCTGCAGCGAGACGAAGAGCGAGCGGATCATCGACCCGGCCTCGGTGGTCTGCAGCACGTTGGCGAAGTAGCGCTGCTCGATCTTCAGCGCCGTGTCGAACGGCACCAGCAGCCCCTCGTAGACGCATTTCAGGATCGCGGCGGCGCCGGGATAGTTCATGTGCGTCTCGCGGCGCAGGATCGCCGAGGCGGCGGGCCAGAGATTGGCGCCGGCCGGCGAGTAGATCTTGCCGCCGGGCAGCCTGAAGCCCTTCTCGTCCCACGGCTGGACCGGCTTGAGGCCGTCCTTGATCATCTTCCTGGCCGCGGCGATCAGCTTCTTCGGCGGCACGACCTCGTGGACGAGGCCGAGCGCCTTGGCGCGCTGCGGCGTCAGGCTGGAGCCCTGCGTCATCATCTGCAGCGCGTCCTGCTGGTTGGTCAGGCGCGGCACGCGCTGGGTGCCGCCGGCGCCGGGGAAGATGCCGATCTTGACCTCGGGCAGGGCCATCTTGACGGCTTTGGAGTCCGCAACCACGCGGCCGTGGCAGGCCAGGCTCAGCTCGAAGGCGCCGCCCATGCAGGTGCCGTTGATGGCCGAGACCCAGGGCTTGCCGCAGGTCTCGAGCTTGCGCCACAGCCAGCTCATCCGGCCCGCGCCGTCGAACAGCATCTGCATCGCCTTCTCGGGATCCTTCGCCTTCTCGGTCTGGATGATGTCGAACATCTTCTTGAGCATGGTGATGTCCGCGCCGCCGGAGAAGGAATCCTTCTTGCCGGAGGTGAAGACCGCGCCCTTGATGGCGTCGTCGGCGACGACCTGGTCGATGATCGCGTCGATCTCGTCCATCACCTCCTCGGTGAAGACGTTCATCGACTTGTCGGGCATGTCCCAGGTGACGAGCGCGATGCCGTCGGCGTCGGTTTCGACGGTGAAGTTCTTGTAGGCCATTGGGTCCTCCTTATGCCGCGGCGCTGGCGTTCAGCGCGGCAAGCAGGTTTTCGGTGGTTTCGATCGTTGCGAATTCGCCGTTCAGGTTCGACAGCGTCATTGCGTGAATTGTCTCGGCGCTCTCCGTCCGGCCGTCGAAGCCGGTCCGGTCGAACGTGTAGCAGGCGTCGGATACGAGCCGCGCGTCGAAGCCGAGATTGCCCGCCATGCGGGTCGTCGTCTCGACGCAGTGGTTCGTGGTTATGCCGGCGATCACGAGCGTGCCGATATCGCGGGCGCGCAGCTGTGCCTCGAGGTCGGTTCCGATGAAGGCGGAATTGACATGCTTGACGATGACCGGCTCGCCGCCGGCCTCGCGTGCCTCGTCCATCGGCGCGTAACCCGGGTTTTCGGGGTTGAACGCCGATCCGGCCTTCCGCGACGCATGGCGGACGTGGAACACCGCCATGCCCTCGCGCCGGAAGGCGGCGAGGAGCGCGGCGATGTTGCCGACGGCGCCGGGATTGTTTCGGCGCATGCCGCCGGCCTCCCACTCCAGGAAGACCTGCTGCACATCCACCAGGATCAGCGCCGTTCTGGTCCGTTCCAGCGTCATCGGACGAACTACACCCGCTCGATGATGGTCGCGGTGCCCATGCCGGCGCCGATGCACAGCGTCACCAGGGCGGTGTTGAGGTCGCGGCGCTCCAGCTCGTCGAGCACGGTGCCGAGGATCATCGCCCCGGTGGCGCCCAGCGGGTGGCCCATGGCGATGGCGCCGCCGGCGACGTTCATCCGCGAATGGTCGATCTCGAAGGCCTGCATGTAGCGCAGCACCACGGCCGCGAAGGCCTCGTTCAGCTCGAACAGGTCGATGTCCGAGATCTTCATCTTCGCCTTTTTCAGCAGCTTCTCGGTGACGTCGACCGGGCCGGTCAGCATCAGCGCCGGCTCGGAGCCGATATTGGCGAAGGCCCGGATGCGGGCGCGCGGCTCGATTCCCATGGTCCTGCCGGCCTTCTTCGAGCCGAGCAGCACGCCGGCCGCGCCGTCGACGATGCCCGACGAGTTGCCCGCATGGTGGACGTAGTTGATCGCCTCGATCTCGGGATGCTTGGCGATGCCGACGGCCTCGAAGCCGCCCATCTGGCCGGGCATCACGAAGGAGGGCTGGAGCTGCGCCAGCGCCTGCATGTCGGTGCCGGGGCGCATGTGCTCGTCCTTGTCCAGGATGGTCAGGCCGTTCTGGTCCTTCACCGGGATGACGGACTTCCTGAAGTGGCCCTTCTCCCAGCTTTCCGCCGCGCGCTTCTGGCTTTCGACCGCATAGGCGTCGACGTCGTCGCGGCTGAAGCCGTACTTGGTGGCGATCAGGTCGGCCGACACGCCCTGCGGCATGAAATAGGCCGGGATGTTGACCGACGGGTCCATGTACCAGGCGCCGCCCGATGCGCCCATGCCGACGCGCGACATCGATTCCACGCCGCCGGCGATGACGATGTCGTCCGCCCCCTGGGCGATCTTGGCCGCGCCGAGATTGACCGCGTCGAGACCGGAAGCGCAGAAGCGGTTGATCTGCATGCCCGGCGCCTCGGTCGCGTAGCCGGCCTCGAACACGGCGGCACGCGCGATGTCGCCGCCGGCCTCGTAGACCGGGTCCACGCAGCCCATGATCACGTCGTCCACCTTCGAGGTGTCCAGACCGTTGCGGTCGCGCAGTGCCTCGAGGACCCGCGCGGCGAGGCGCGGCGTCGGCACCTCGTGCAGGCTCCCGTCCTTCTTGCCGCGTCCGCGCGGCGTGCGCACCGCGTCGTATATGAATGCGTCAGCCATGTTCCGTCTCCTTGGTTTTCTCTCCCGCGGGGCTTGCGCCTTCGCGGTGTCCTTTTCGGGGACTGCGCCGCGCCGATGTGCCGTTCCGGCCGCGCGCGCGGTCCGCCATGCCTAGAGGCTCCTCGCGATCAGCAGTTTCATGATCTCGTTGGTGCCGCCATAGATGCGCTGCACGCGGGCGTCGCGATACATGCGCGCGATCGGGTACTCGTTCATGTAGCCGTAGCCGCCATGCAGTTGCAGGCAGGCGTCGACGACCTTGCCCTGCAGGTCGGACAGCCAGTACTTCGCCATGGAGGCGAGTTCCGGCGTCAGCCGGCCTTCCAGGTGCTCGGCAACGCAGTGATTGTAGAATGTGCGTCCGACGGTCGCCTCGGTCTTCAGTTCGGCAAGGGTGAACTGGGTGTTCTGGAACTCGATGATCGCCTTGCCGAAGGCCCGGCGCTCCTTGACGTAGTCGATGGTCAGCGCCAGTGCCCGCTCGATCATGGCGATGGCGGAGCCGCCGATCTGCAGCCGCTCCTGCGGCAATTGCTGCATCAGCTGGACGAAGCCCATGCCTTCCTCGTGGCCGAGCAGGTTGGCCGTCGGCACCCGCACGTCGTTGAAGAACAGCTCGGAGGTGTCGTTGGACTTCAGCCCGATCTTGTCGAGGTTGCGGCCGCGCTCGAAGCCGTCCGCGTCGTCGGTCTCGACGACGATCAGCGAGGTGCCCTTCGCGCCCGCGGACGGGTCGGTCTTGGTGACGACGATGATGAGATTGGCGAGCTGGCCGTTGGTGATGAATGTCTTGGAGCCGTTGATGACATAGTGGTTGCCGTCCCTGCGGGCGCTCGTCTTGACTCCCTGCAGGTCGGAGCCGGCGCCCGGCTCGGTCATGGCGATGGCGCCGATCAGCTCTCCGGTCGCCAGCTTCGGCAGCCAGCGTCTCTTCTGCTCCTCGGAGCCGTAGTGGAGGATGTAGGGGGCGACGATGGAATTGTGCAGCGGGATGCCGAAACCGTCGACGCCGACATGGCTGATCGCCTCCAGTATGGCGGTCTCGTGGGCGTAGGTGCCGCCCGAGCCGCCATATTCCTCCGGCATGGAGGCGCAGAGCAGGCCGGCGGCACCGGCCTTTTCCCAGCTTTCGCGGTCGAAGCTCTCGTTCTTCTCGAACTCCTCGTAGCGCGGCAGGATCTCCTCGGTCATGAACCGCGTGGCCATGTCCTGCAGCATCACCACGTCCTCGGTGGCCCAGGACGGCTTCGGAACGCCCAGGATTTCAGCCGGATTGCTCGCCATGTGATCCTCCCGTCTTGCCGCAGTCTCGCAGAATGCCGGGGGCCGGTCGCATCACTTATGGATGAACCGGCCCCCGCCGATCAGAACGAATCCTCGGGCAGCGCCATCATGGAATCGGCGCCCGCCGAGATGCGGGCGAGATGCGCCGATGTCTCGGGCATGATGCGCTCCATGAAGAAGCGGGCCGTCGCCAGCTTCGCCTCCAGGAACGCCTTGCGCGCCTCGTCGCCGGCGGCCAGCCTTTCCTGCGCGGTCTTCGCCTGCAATCCCCACATGTAGCCGAGCGTCACCAGCCCGAAGAGGTGCATGTAGTCGTGGCTGCCCGCACCCGCATTGTCGGGCTTGGCCATGGCGTTCTGCACGAACCACATGGTCGCCTGCTGCAGGTCGTTGAGGCCCTTCTTCAGGTGCTTGGTGAAGAAGCTCATCGACTCGTCGTTGCGGTTCTCCTCGCAGAACTCGCCGACCTCCTTGAAGAAGGCCTGCACGGCGCGGCCGCCGTTCATCGGCAGCTTGCGGCCCACCAGGTCGAGTGCCTGGATGCCGTTGGCGCCCTCGTAGATCATGGTGATGCGCGCGTCGCGCACATACTGGCTCATGCCGTGTTCCTCGATGTAGCCGTGGCCGCCGAAGACCTGCTGCGCCATCACGGCGTGCTCGAAGCCCTTGTCGGTCAGCACGCCCTTGATGACCGGGGTGAGCAGGCCCATCATCTCCTGTGACAGCTCGCGCTCCTCCGCATTGTCGGAGCGGTGCGCCACGTCGGACTTCAGCGCCGCCCAGATCAGGAAGGCGCGGCCGGCCTCGTTGAAGGCGCGGATGGTCATCAGGTTGCGGCGCACGTCCGGGTGCACGATGATCGGGTCGGCCTTCCTGTCCGGCGCGGCTGGGCCGGTCAGCGCGCGGCCCTGGATGCGCTCCTTCGCATAGGCGACGGCGTTCTGGTACGCGACCTCCGAGATCGACAGGCCCTGCAGGCCGACGCCGAGGCGTGCCTCGTTCATCATCACGAACATGGCGCGCAGACCCTTGTTCTCCTCGCCGATGAGGTAGCCCGTCGCGTCGTCGTAGTTCATCACGCAGGTCGAGTTGGCGTGGATGCCCATCTTCTCCTCGATGGAGCCGCAGGTCACGCCGTTGCGCTCGCCGACCGAGCCGTCCTCGTTGACGAGGAACTTCGGCACGATGAACAGCGAGATGCCCTTGGTGCCTTCCGGCGCGCCCTCGATGCGGGCGAGCACGAGATGGATGATGTTCTCGCTCATGTCGTGTTCGCCGGCGGAGATGAAGATCTTCTGGCCGGAAATCCTGTAGCTGCCGTCGCCCTGCGGTACCGCCTTCGTGCGCAGCAGGCCGAGATCGGTGCCGCAATGCGGTTCGGTCAGGTTCATCGTGCCGGTCCAGCGGCCCTCCACCATCTTCGGCAGGAAGGTCTGCTTCTGCTTGTCATTGCCGTGCTCGCGGATCGCGGCCATCGCGCCCTGGGTCAGGCCGGGATACATGGCAAACGCCATGTTGGCGGACGAGAAATACTCGCCGATGGCGGAGTGCAGCACATAGGGCAGGCCCTGGCCGCCATATTCGGGATCGAATGCGAGTCCCATCCAGCCGGCTTCCTTGTACTGCTCGAAAGCTTCCCTGAAGCCTTTCGGCGTCGTCACCGAGCCGTCATCGTTGCGGGTACAGCCTTCCCGGTCGCCGGACTGGTTGAGCGGGAAGAAGACTTCCTCCGCCATGCGGGCGGCCTCGCGCAGGACCGCCTCGACGATGTCGGGCGAGGCATCCGAGAAGCCCGGCAGGTTGTTGTAGCGTTCGTATTTGAAGACGTCGTTGAGCACGAAGAGCGTGTCTTCGACGGGGGCGCGATAGGCGGGCATGAACTCCTCCGAGAGTTGGTTTTCTCGCGCAGCGGACACTGCGCACCGACGTTAGCTGCTCGCTAGCAAATTTTGACGTTTGCGTAAACGTCAAAATTTCCGATTTTTGCGCGACGCCGGCGACATGCGAGCCGGCAATGACAGGAAACGACGGAAAAATGGCCGATTTCGGCCGGAATCGGCGTCGGGCGAAACGAAAAGAAGCCCCGGCATCGCGAAATATGCCGGGGCTCCGTTCAAGCGGTCTGCGGCCCTGGGGGGCGGGCCGGCGCGGCGGGTTGCCGCTAGGCCAGGGCGGAAAGCTGCTCCTTCAGCTTCACCAGGGTCTCGTCGAGCTCCCCGATGGCCTGTTCGACTTCCTCGCGCTGCTTGCGCAAGATTTCCATCTGCTCCGTGCCCTTCTCGATGGCGACGGTGATCTGGCGCCGGTTGTCGCCGTTCGGCTCGTAGAGATCGAGAATCTCCTTGATGTCGAGCAGCGAGAGCCCGACGCGCTTGCCGAGCAGGATCAGCTTGAGCCGGCCGCGGTCGGCCCGGGAATAGAGCCGGGTGTTGCCGATGCGCCGCGGCGAGAGGAGTCCCTTGTCCTCGTAGAAGCGCAGGGTGCGCAGGGTGACGTCGAACTCGTTCGACAGATCACCGATGCGGTAGGTTTCCTCGGGAGATTCGAGAGTGTCTGCCTGGGTGGCCGTATTCATGTCCTTTTCCAATCGTTTCCCGCGCGAGGCGGTTGTTTTGGTTCTTGGGACCGGAAACGTCCATGCCAGCTTCGCCGCGATGCCCTCCGGCGAATCCCGGCGACGAATCCGCTCCATGCCCGCACATTGAACGCCCAGGCAGCCGTCTTATGAAGGTTTCCTAACGTTACCCGGTGTTACAAAATGTTGGGTCGGCGATGTATACATACTGTCGATGCGTGTTGCGGACAACAGTTTCGGGCCGGACCGGGTCGGGTGCTCCGGCCTTCTCGCTTTTTCGCGCACGCCGTTCGCCGGTTAACGGCTTGTTTACCGTGATTTGAAAAAGGTTAACCCTGGAAGGCCGCAGCGTGATTGTGTCCCGGGTGCGCGCTCGGATCCCGAAACAAGTCAGGAGCCAGCCTGCAGCCGCGCGGAGCATCTCGATCCGGCGACGGCGCAAGGGCCGCAAGGAATGGGCGAGTTATGCAAGACAGGCCATCGCAATCCGATAACGATGCGGCATCCAGACAGTCCGCGAACGCAACCCTGGAGATGCTGGACGACGCCCTTTCCCGCCTCGAGCGGCGAATGGGCATCACGCCCGGCGAAGCGGGTTCGCGCGAACATCGGGACGACGACATTTCCGCAATACGCGCCAGGCAGGAGGCTCTCGCGCGCCGGGCACCTGCGGGCGACATGAAGGCGGAGATCGAGCGCTTGCGCGAGCAGCTCAATCGCGAGGTGAGCGCGACGATCGCGCAGCAGTTCGCCGCGATCCGCGAGGACCTGCGGGAACTGGCGGCCAATGGCGACACCATGGCCACGGCCGATCTTGCCGACGGCCTCAACCGCCTGACGCGGGAACTCGGGCTGGTGGCATCCCGGGTCGAGAATTCCGATTCCGGCGCGTTGCGCGCCGAGCTGGAGGAAATCAAGGGACTGGTCGGATCGCTGGCGCAGGAGGAGACACTGCGCGACATGGTCGAGCGTTGGTCCGTGGTCGAGCGCGAGATCGGCTCGCTGCCGCAGTCGCTGGGCACGCGCGAGGATCTCCTGGCCATTGCCGGCCGGGTATCGGAGATACAGGACGTGCTTCGCACCGTGCCGAATGCCGGGGCCATCGATGGCGTAGAGGAGCAGATACGCACGCTTGCCGGGGCCGTGGAGGCGCTGGCCGCGCAGAACGTCGAGCCGTCGCCGGACTATCTCCAGGCGCTCGATCGGCGGCTCGACGAGATCAGCCGCGCAATCGCGACCGTTTCCGCCGCGGGCACGACCGTCGACATCGATACCACGCCCTTCGAGCGCATCGAGGCGCGTCTTGCCGCGCTCGTGAACCGCGTCGAGGAAAGCACGGCCTCGATCCGCGGTGATGCAGTGGAGAACCGGCTCGCGGAAATCGCCGAGCGGCTCGGCGCCCTGCATGAAACCGTCGCATCCTCGCCGGAAACGGACGCGGCGATCGGCGATCTCGCGCGGCGCATGGACGAGATCGCCCGACGGCTCGACGAGGGGCTCAAGCCCGCCGATGCCGTTCCCGCGGAACTGATCGAAAACCTGAACGGCCGTTTCGAGGAGATCGTCGGCCGCCTGGACACCCAGTCCGCCTCGGCCGAGGAGCACGGCACGCGCCTGCTGAAGTCCATCGAGGCGCGGATGGAGGAACTGGCGCGCCGCTTCGAGGAAAGCGAGAGCGATCCGGCGCCGTTCCCGACCTTCGACCACATGGAAAGGCGCATCGAGGAAATCGCCCAGATGCTGTCGTCCGGCGACATGTTCTCGCCCGACGCAAGCGCGCTGGAAGGTATCGAGGCGCAGATAGCGGCCCTGTCCGAGAAGCTCTCCGTGGCGCAGCCCGCGGTCGACACCGCGGCGCTGGGCGATCTGATTCCGCGCCTTGCCGCCGTTGCCGACCAGCTTGCCGGCGGGCGCGAGGAAATGATCGCCGCCGCCCGCGAGGCCGCCGAGGAAATGCTCTCGCGCGTTACACCTGGCGTCTCCGAGGACGAGCGCGGCCTGCTGGCGAGCCTGACCGGCGACCTGCACGAACTCGAGGAGATGGCGCGCAATTCCGACAGCCGCAACGCGCGCGGTTTCGAGGCGATCCACGATACGCTGATAAAGGTGGCCGACCGCATTGCCGGTCTCGAGCAGGCCCTGCGCGAAGACGTGCAGGCGGGTCGCTCCGCGCCGGCGGTCCCGCAGGCGGCCGCGCATGCCGTGCCTCACATCGAGAACGCGCCCTCGGTCGATTTCGCCTCGGGCGAGGACAGCCGGGCCGCGGAGGCCGATGCGGCACGCGAGCCGGTGGCGCCGAAGGAGGCTGCCATCCTGGCGGCGCGCGCCGCGGCCGAGCACGATCCCGAACTGGCATCGGGCATGGACGAGCTCGCAGGGTTCGTGGCCGCGCGCCGTGCGGCAAGCGGCAACAGCGAAGGGCCGCAGGCCGGTCCTGAAGCGGCTCCCGTTCCGCATGTCGAGCCTGAAGCGGCGCCGGACATGGCCGCCGACATCGCGGATGCACCGGAGCCCGTTCCGGGGAATGCGCCGGCCGGCGCGGAGGAAGACGAGGAACCGGCGGTGTTCGGCAAGGCGCAGAAGCCGAAGGCCGATCCCGTCATGGTCGACGATGAGCCGCTCGAGCCGGGATCCGGCGGACCGGATCTCGCCGCCATCATGAGACGTGTACGCGAGGAACGGGAAGGTGGCGTCGCGCCGAAAGCCGACCCGAAAGCCTCCGACGAGGACATCGCCAAGTCCGACTTCATCGCGGCTGCGCGCCGCGCCGCCCGAGCTGCCGCCGCCGAGGCGTCGATCCAGAATGCCTCCGGCAGGCGCGAGGACGGCAAGGCGAAATCGAAGCGGCGCGGCGGCCTTCTCGGTGCGAGCCGCAGGCCGCTCCTGCTCGGCGCCAGCGCGATCGTCCTTGCGCTGCTGGCCTTCCCGCTGGTGCGGGGCTACCTGTCGGGCGCGGAACTGCCGGAGGAAGCGAATGGTGTCGCCGACTCCGCGGCAGTCGAGGCGATACCCGCCGACATGGCGGACGACGTGCGCGTGGTGGAGAACGAGGTGCAGCCCATCGGGGAGGACGCGGCCGAAACCGCTGCGGCCGAACCGGAGACGCAGGACGCGGCCGGGATTCCGGACGAGGCCGCCATGGATGTCGGGCGGGCCGTGGACATGACGCCGGCGGACGGCGCCGAAGTCGCCATGGCGGAACCGACCGCCGAGGAGGCGGATACCGCCGCCGTCGAGGCCGGCATTGACGATACGATCAACACGTCCGCCTATCCGGTCCTGACCCTAGAGGACATACCGGCCTCCGTCGGCCCGATGGCGCTGCGCGAGGCTGCCGTCGCTGGCGACGCGAAGGCGCTCTTCGTCATCGGCGACCGGCTGATGGGCAATGGTTCGGGCTCGCCGGACAGCGACATGACGGAAGCGGTGCGCTGGTACGAGATGGCCGCCGAGCAGGGCTTTGCCCCGGCGCAGTACCGCCTCGGCAATGCCTACGAGAAGGGCCGCGGTGTCGAGCGCGACCTGGAAGCGGCGCGTGTCTGGTACGAGCAGGCTGCCGAGCAGGGCAATGTGAACGCCATGCACAATCTCGCCGTGCTGTTCGCGACCGAGATCGACGGCGAGCGCGACATGAAGGCCGCGGCGCGCTGGTTCATCGAGGCCGCCGAGCGCGGCGTCAAGGACAGCCAGGTCAATCTCGGCATCCTCTCCGCCCGGGGCGAGGGCGTGCCGCAGGATCTCGTCGAATCCTACAAGTGGCTGGCGCTCGCCGCCCGGACCGGTGACAAGGACGCCGAGGCCAAGCGCGACGAGATCGCCCGTTTCCTGGATCCCGAGCAGCTCGAGATGGCAAAGGGCGCCGTGGAGCTGTGGAAGCCGCGCCAGCCGGACCCGCAGGCCAACGAGGTCGACGTGCCGGAGGCCTGGACGGTGAGCGGGGAGACCACGGCCTCGACCACGCCGGCGCCGTTGCCGGCCGTCGACATGACGAAGGCGATCCGCAACATCCAGGCGATCCTCAACAATGCCGGTTTCGACGCCGGCACGCCCGACGGCATCATGGGCGCGCGGACGCGCCAGGCGATCATCGAGTTCCAGAAGGCGAACAACCTGATGCCGACCGGCGAGATCGATCGCGCCTTCGTCGACAAGCTGCTGGAAATCAACGGCCATCCAGCCTGACACCCGGTTCATTCGGGAACCGCATCCGGGCGGGCGGCGCGCAGGCGCCGCCCGTTTCGTTTTTCGGCCGGAATTGTGCGCAGCCACGTTTGACTCTGCGAAGGCGCGGGCGCATGAACGGGAATCGAGGGGCTCGAGGAACAGGAGATAAAGGTGGCTCTCTATCTGCCGATCGCGGAGATGTCTGTGAACATTTTCGTCTTGCTCGGCATGGGGGCTGCTGTCGGTTTTCTTTCGGGCATGTTCGGGGTCGGCGGCGGCTTCCTGATCACCCCGCTTCTCATCTTCTACAACATTCCGCCGGCCGTGGCGGTCGCCACCGGCGCGAACCAGGTGGTCGCGTCGTCGGTCTCGGGCGTGCTGTCGCATTTCCAGCGCGGCACCGTCGACATTAAGCTCGGCGTCGTGCTGCTGATCGGCGGCATCGCCGGTTCCTCGGTGGGCGTCTGGCTGTTCTCCATCCTGCGCGGCCTCGGACAGCTCGACCTGATCGTGTCGATCCTCTATGTCGGCTTTCTCGGCATCATCGGCGGCCTGATGATGATGGAGAGCCTTCGCGCCATGTTCCGGGCCCGCTCGGGCGCCACGGTCAGCCTGCGACGGCCGGGCGCGCACATGTGGGTGCACAAGTTGCCCTTCAAGATGCGCTTCAAGGCCTCCAAGCTTTACGTCAGCGTGATCCCGGTCCTGGGCCTCGGCGCGATGATCGGCATGCTCGCCTCGATCATGGGCGTCGGCGGCGGCTTCATCATGGTGCCGGCGATGATCTACCTGCTGAAAGTGCCGACCAACGTCGTCATCGGCACCTCGCTTTTCCAGATCATCTTCGTCGCCGCCTACACCACGATCGTCCATGCCGCGACCAACCAGACGGTGGATGCCGTGCTGGCGCTGCTGCTGATGCTCGGTTCCGTCATCGGCGCGCAATACGGCGCCAAGGCCGGCCAGCGCCTGCGCGGCGAACAGCTGCGTGCCCTGCTGGCGGGGCTCGTCCTGCTCGTCGCGATCCGTCTCGGCTACACCCTCTTCGTGGTGCCCGACGAGCTGTACTCCATTTCCCGGGAATTCCTGCAATGAGGCTGGCCGCAGCGTTTCTCGCCGTCCTGCTGACGGCGCTCCCCGCCGCCGCACAGGAAGAGCCTGCCGGCGAGCCGGCCGCGGCCGCGCCGACGCTGCCGGAGCGCATCGAGATAGGGCTTTCGACGGAGACGATCGCCATCACCTCGGATTTCGCCGGCGTCGACCTGACGATCTTCGGGGCGATCGACAATGCCGACCCGCTGGTCCAGCGGCAGGGCCGCTATGACGTGTTCGTCATTCTCGAGGGGCCGGCGGCCGATCTCGTCACCCGCCGCAAGGGGCGGGTGCTCGGCATGTGGATGAATGTCGATTCGCAGGCCTTCACCGCCGTCCCGGAATCCTTCCTGGTGTCATCGACCCGCCAGCCGCAGGACATCACCGATCTCGAGACGCTGGCGCGGCTTTCGCTCGGTGTCGGACAGGTGCGACTGCAATCCGGGCGGAACGAGGGCCATAGCTCGGCCGATCTGCGCGAATTCACCGCCGCGCTGCGCCGGCTCAAGGAGGAGGGCGGTCTCTACGAGGAGTTCCCCTCCGGCGTGCGCTTCATCTCGCAGTCGCTGTTCCGCGCCCAGCTGCGCCTTCCGGCAAACGTGCCGCTCGGGCGTCACACCGCGCGTGCCTACCTGTTCCGCCAGGGGCTGCTGGTCGCCCAGACCCAGGCCAGCCTGGACATCCGCAAGGCGGGCCTCGAATATCAGCTCTACCAGCTGGCGCAGAACCGCAGCCTGGTCTACGGCATCGGCTCTGTTGCGCTTGCCCTGCTGGTCGGATGGCTCGGGCGCGTGATGTTCCGCAAGGACTGAGCGTTCCGGTCGGCCGCGCGGCGGACCGGGGACTCAGCCCCCGCGCAACCGTCCCGGCCCGACCGGGTAGATGCGCTCGTTGCCCAGCATGTAGGCGCGGAAGCGCGACTGGTCGAACAGCCCGGCAAAGGCGTCGTCGCGCACGTTCAGCCCGCCGGTGAACGCGCCGAAGGCCGGCATGACCAGTCGCGTGCCGTCACTGGCGAAGCAGGGCCGCCGCACCGTGCGCCCGCGCCCGGCGATCCGCGCGCAGGGGTGCAGGTGGCCGCAGATCTCGTGGCCGCTTTCCGCCGGATTGGGAACGTGGCGGAAGACGATCCGCCCGAATGCCAGCATGTCCACAGGGCGGCCCGGCACGTTCGCGGGCGGCGAGGGATCGTGATTGCCGGTCACCCAGATCATGTCGCGCCCGCGCGCAATCGTCGCGATGGTGTCGACGGCCTCGGCGGTCAGCCGGGCCGACGCTTCGTCGTCGTGAAAGCTGTCGCCCAGGCTGACGATCGTCGCCGGCGCGTAGCGGTCGACGACCCTGGCCAGCCGCGCAAGCGTGGCGGGCGTGTCGTATGGCGGCAGGTAGATTCGGTTGCGCGCGAAGGACGATCCCTTTTCGAGATGCAGGTCGGATACGACGAGAATGCGGTCCCGCGGGAACCACGCGACGCCGGCGGGATCGAGCAGCAGCTCTCCGCCTGCATAGTCGAGCGCGAATGCCTCGCCCGCCCCTTCGCCCCTTGCCCGTTTCGTCACGGCGTCCATGTCACAGGTCCCCGCCCAGCGCGTCGCGGATCAGGTCGTCGGCGGCCTCTGCCATCAGTGCCTCGCTTGCGCCGTCGCCGTGCACCGGCTCCTTGCCGATTTCCAGCATGACCGGCACGGCCAGCGGCGAGATCATGTCGAGGTCCCGGTGTACGATGTGTCCCCTGATACGGGCAAGCATGTCGCCCAGCCTTTCGATGTCGAGCAGGCCGCCGCGCGCGTCGGCGCGGGTTGCCTGCAGAAGGATGTGGTCCGGTTCGTGGCTGCGCAATACGTCGTAAATGAGGTCGGCCGACACCGTCATCTGCCGTCCGGACTTCTCCTTCCCCGGATGGCGTTTCTCGATCAGCCCCGCGATGGTCGCGCAGGAGCGGAAGGTTCGTTTCAGCAGGTAGGATTCATCCAGCCATGCCTCCAGGTCGTCTCCCAGCATGTCCTGGTCGAACAGGCCGGCAAGCGAGATCTCGCCCCGGCGCAGCATGGCGCCCATGTCGCGCAGCCCCCAGATGGCGACCGCGTAGTCCGAGGCGACGAAACCCAGCGGTCGCGCCTTCGCCCGCTCCAGCCGCCGGGTCAGCAGCATGCACAGGGTCTGGTGCGCCAGCCGCCCCTCGAAGGGATAGGCGACCATGTAGAAGCGGTTGGCGCGCGGAAAGGTCTCGACCAGCAGTTCGTCGGGGCCCGGCACGGCGGACTTGGCCTTCTGGATCCTCAGCCAGTCGGAGACCTGGTGCGGCAGGCGCCGCCACTGGTCCGGGTCCGACAGCATCCTGCGCACCTGTTCGGAAAGATAGGTGGTCGTCGGAAACTTGCCGCCCGCATAGGCCGGTACCTTGGCGTTGAGGTCGCTGGCCTTGGACACGAAGCAGTCATTCTCCCGGATGCCCTCGAATTGCAGCACCTTGCCGGCGAACAGGAAGGTGTCGCCCGGCACCAGCGACTCGATGAAGCCCTCCTCGATCTTGCCGAGCACCGGCCCGCCCCGCAGCGGCCCGCCCTTGCGCTGCCGCGTCAGGCGGATGTTGAGCATCGGCGCCTCGATGATGGTGCCGCAATTGAGCCGGTACTGCTGCGCGACCGACGGATGCGAGACGCGCCATGTTCCGTCCTTCGCGCGCCTTATGCGGGCATAGCGCTCGTAGCTTTGCAGCGCGTAGCCGCCGTGGGCGACGAACTGCACAGCCCGGTCGAAGGTCTCGCGCGGCAGATTCGCGTAGGGAGCGGCCATGGTGACCTCCGAATAGAGATCGTCGGCGCGAAAGGGAGCCGAGCAGGCCATGCCGAGAATGTGCTGGCACAATACGTCCAGCGCGCCCTCGGCGAGCGGCGGCGTGTCCTGCGCCCCGAGATAGTTGGCGTCGAGCGCCGCCTGGCACTCCATCACCTCGAAGCGGTTGGCCGGCACGAGGATCGCCTTCGACGCCTCGTCCATGCGGTGGTTGGCGCGTCCGATCCGCTGCGCCAGGCGCGAGGCGCCCTTCGGCGAACCGACATGGACGACGAGATCGACATCGCCCCAGTCGATGCCGAGATCGAGCGTCGAGGTGGCGACGATGGCGCGCAGGGAATTGGTCTGCATCGCCTGTTCGACCCTGCGCCGCTGGCTGACGTCGAGCGAGCCGTGATGCAACGCGATGGGAAGGCTGTCCTCGTTGATGCGCCACAACTCCTGGAACAGCAGTTCGGCCTGGCTGCGCGTGTTGACGAAGAGCAGCGTGGTCCTGTGCTGCCGGATGGCCTCGTAGACCTCTGCCATGGCGTAGCGCGCCGAATGGCCGCTCCACGGCACCCGCTCGCGCGATTCCAGGATGGTGATCTCCGGCTTCGCGCCGCCGGCCACGGTGACAAGCTCGGCCATCTCGCCGCCCGTCCGCTGCGGCACCAGCCATTGCCGAAGCAGGTCCGGCTCCGCCACGGTGGCCGACAGGCCGATCGCCTTCAGCCCGGGGCGAAGCCGGTGCAGCCGCGCCAGCCCGAGCGCCAGCAGGTGGCCGCGCTTGGATGTGACCAGGGAATGCAGCTCGTCGAGCACGACGTGGCGAAGGTCGGCGAAGAAGCTCTCTGCATCCTTGTGCGACAGAAGCAGCGCCAGCTGCTCGGGCGTGGTCAGCAATATGTCCGGCGGGTTGAGCTTCTGGCGCTGGCGGCGCGATTGCGGCGTGTCGCCGGTGCGCGTCTCGATTTCGACGGGAAGGCCCATCTCATCCACGGGCATCGACAGGTTGCGGTGGATGTCGACGGCGAGCGCTTTGAGCGGCGAGATGTAGAGCGTGTGGATGCCCGGCTTCCTGGTGCCCGGTTTCGGCCGGCCGCGCCGGGCGAGATCGACCAGGGTCGGCAGGAAGCCGGCCAGCGTCTTGCCTGCGCCCGTCGGCGCGATCAGCAGCGTCGATTTCCCGGCCTCTGCCCGGGCCAGCAGGTCGAGCTGGTGCGCGCGCGGCTGCCAGCCCTTCGACGCGAACCAGTCGAGGAAGGGCTTCGGCAGCTCGATGCCGGCGGATGACGGCCTGGGCGGGGGTGTCGCGATGCTCACGCGCAGAGACTAGTGGCGCGTGGCGTCCTCGCCAAGAGCGATGTTCTTGTTTTCTTCCGTGGCGCCATCATTCCGGGCCACGGCTGGAAGCACTCCGCGAAGGTGGCAAAATTGTCCAACGTCTTGCGCCCGCCGTCTTTTGTCCCTAGCTGACAGGCCGGAATTACGCGGGAGCGCATGAAATGGCAGTCAACCGGTTCTTGGGCGATACGATACCCCGGACCATCGTCAAGCTGGTCGTCCTCTCGATCATCGTCGGGATGGTGATGAACGTGTTCAACATCTATCCGCTCGACATCGTCTTCGCCTTCCGCGATTTCATCGTGAACCTGTGGCAGAAGGGCTGGGCCGCCCTGGGCCGTTTCGGCGACTGGCTGATCCTCGGTGCCATGGTCGTGGTGCCGGTCTTCATCCTGATGCGGCTGCTCAACTACCGGCGCTTCTGATGATCGGTCGGCGGACCTTGCTGCTCGGCGCGCTGTCGGCCGGGCTGCTTTCCGGCTGCGCGCGCATCGGCGCGCCCGGGCTGTCGCTGGCCGGCGAGGGCGCGATCGTCACCGGGAAGACCCTGGCGAAGGTCAATGCGCTGCGCCGCGAGGCCGGCAAGCCGGTGCTGGTCGCCGACCGTGCGCTTGGCCGGTCCGCGCTCGACCACGCCCGCTACATGGCCCGCAAGGGCCGCATGTCGCACGACCATTTCGCCCGTCGCATGCGCCGCCACGGCGTCAGCCTGCCTGCGGCCGAGAATGTCGCCGAGGGCTGGAACGACGTGGACTCGATGTTCCGTTCCTTCGAGGTTTCGCCGAAGCACCGCGCCAACATGCTGGGCGATTTCCGCCGCATGGGCGTCGCCGTCGCCCGCGACCGCAACGGCCGGGCCTACTGGGTGATGCAGCTTTCCGGCTAGAAGGCGAACTCGCTCGCCACGCGGTGCAGGATGGCGTGGCGCCGGGCGATCGCCTCGACATCCTTCGAGTATCCGCCCCCGATCACGCCGCAGACGGGAATGCCGCGCCGGCGGAAATGCGAGAACACCATGCGCTCGCGCTGCTCGATTCCGCGATCGGTAAGCGACAGGCGACCGAGCCTGTCGTCCCGGTGCACGTCGACCCCGGCATTGTAGAACACGATGTCGGGCGCGACGCGCTCGCGCAGTTCCTCCAGCACCAGCGCCAGCGTCTTGAGATAGGCGAGGTCTTCCATGCCGTCGGGCAGGCCCAGATCGTAGTCGGAGACCTGCTTGACCGTCGGGTAGTTGCGCTCCGCGTGGACCGAAGCCGTGAACACGCGGTCGTCGCCGGAAAAGATCTCCGCCGTGCCGTCGCCCTGGTGGACGTCGAGATCGAGCACAAGGGCGCTTCCGATTTCCCCGTCGGCGAGCATCACCCGCGCCGCCACGGCGACGTCGTTGAAGGTGCAGAAGCCGGCGCCCCGGTGCCTGCCGGCATGATGGCTGCCGCCCGCGGTGTTGCAGGCAACGCCGTGTTCCAGCGCCAGCCGCGCCGCCAATACCGTGCCCGCCGTCGCGCAGCGCGCGCGCAGCACCGTGCGTTCGGTGATTTCGAAACCGATGGCCTTCTCGATCTCGGCCGGCACGTCGAGCGCGTAGACCCGGTCCACATAGGCCGGGTCGTGGGCGAGCTTCACCCATGAGGCGGGCGCCGGCGCCGGCACGTGGAAATCGCCCGGCCCTGCCAGCCCCTCTTCCATGATCGCCTCGGCCAGCAGCCGGTATTTCGACATCGGGAAGCGGTGGTCCGGCGAGAACTTCGCGTCATAGGCGGGATTGTGGACGATCGGCAGGCGCATGGCGAACAGACCTATTGCCTTTGCGCCAAAAAGCAATCAAGCGTCCTGCATACGGCCGCGCGGCCGGGAATCGCGAGCAGGAATCATGACCGCAGCCAGCCGATCCGACGGTGCCCCCTTCGAGGTGACCAACCGCATGGTCTTTGCCATCGCGGCACCGATGACGCTGGCCTTCCTGACGACGCCGATCCTCGGCATCGTCGACACCACGGTGATCGGCCAGTTCGGCGATGCGGCGCTGATCGGCGGGCTTGCCGTCGGCGCGATCGTCTTCGACATCGTCTTCACGACGCTCAATTTCCTGCGCTCCGGCACCACCGGCTTCGTGGCGCAGGCCTTCGGGCGCGGCGACGAGACCGAGCAGCAGGCGGTGTTCTGGCGCGCGGTGATCCTCGCCGCCGGGCTGGGCCTGGCGCTGCTCGCGCTCGCCTGGCCGATCCGCGAGCTGGGCATAGCACTGATGAATCCCGGCCCCGAGGTCGCCGAGGCGACGCGGACCTATGTCACCGTCCGCATGTTCGCCGCGCCCTTCTCCCTGGTCAACTACGCGATCCTCGGCCTCCTGCTCGGGCAGGGCAGGGCGATGGCCGCGCTGCTTCTCCAGACGCTGCTGAACGGCATCAATATCGCCGGCTCCATATATTTCGGCCTCGTCCTCGGCTGGGCGATAGAGGGCGTCGCCTTCGGCACCATCCTCGGCGAGGCGACGGCGGCCGCTGCCGGTTTCTGGTGGATCATGCGCGGTTTCGACCGCGCCCGCGCGCCGTCATGGAGCCGCGTCTTCGGGCGCGCCGCGTTCCTGCGCCTCGTCTCGGTCAACCGCGACATCATGATCCGCTCCTTCGCGCTGCTGGCGGGCTTCTCGCTGTTCACCCGCACCGGCGCGCAGTTCGGCGCGGTGACGCTGGCCGCCAATGCCATCCTGATGAACTTCTTCATGGTCGCCAGCTACTATCTCGACGGGCTGGCCACGGCGGCCGAGCAGATCGCCGGCCGGGCGGTCGGCGCGCGTCACGCGCCGGCATTCTGGCGGGCGGTGAAGCTCACCTGCCTGTGGGGATTCGTGCTCGCCGGTGTCTCGACGGTCGTCATTCTCGCCGCCGGCGGCCCGGTGATCGACTTCATGACCACTGCCGAGCCGGTGCGCGCCGCCGCCCGCTCCTACCTGCCCTGGGCCGCCGCGACGGCGCTGATGGGCGTGCTCGCCTTCGAGATGGACGGCGTCTATATCGGCGCCACCTGGTCGCGCGACATGCGCAACATGATGCTCGCCTCGCTGGCGCTGTTCTTCGCGCTGCTCTGGCTGCTGGTCCCGGTCTTCGGCAATCACGGCCTGTGGTTCGCCCTCAACGCCTTCCTCGGCGCAAGGGGGCTCACGCTGCTTGCGATCTTGCCGGGCAGGGCGGGAAAGGTGTTCGGGTGATCACGCGGGAATAGCCTTCGCCGCCCATTCCCTCGTCTTCGTGCCGCGCAGCTCGGAAATCGACGCCTTGCCGCTCTTGTCGAGCGCAGCCGACAGCCCGCGACTGATCTCGCCGGCGATGCCCGGCCCTTGGTAGATCATTCCGGTATAGAGCTGCACGAGGTCCGCGCCGGCCTCGATCTTGGCGAGCGCCGTCTCCGCCGAATCGACGCCGCCGACGCCGATCAGCGTCTTCTCCGGGCCGATCCGCTGCCGCGTCTTGGCGAGCGCGATGGTCGACCGCTCGAACACCGGCCGGCCGGACAGGCCGCCCGTTTCGCCGGGGTCGTGCCGAAGCCCCGCGCGCGACAATGTCGTGTTGGAGACGATCATCCCGTCGAGGCCCTTGTCGAGCACCTCGGCGACGATGTCGTCGAGTCCGTGCTCGGTGATATCCGGCGCGATCTTCAGGAACACCGGCACGGCGCGCTTGTGGATATCTTCCTCCTTCCGGCGTGCCTCGCCGATCCGCGCCAGCAGTTCGGCGAGCTGTTCGCGCCCCTGCAGGTCGCGCAGGCCCGGCGTGTTGGGCGAGGAGATGTTGACCGTGAAATAGGAGGCCAGCGTGTAGAAGCGGTGCAGGCCGGCCACGTAGTCGGCGATGCGGTCTTCCGAGTCCTTGTTGGCGCCGATATTGACGCCGACGACGCCGTGTCCGCGCCGCGCGACGAGCCGCTCGTAGGCCGCCTCGTGGCCCTGGTTGTTGAAGCCCAGCCGGTTGATGACGGCATGGTCGGCGGTCAGCCGGAAGACGCGCGGGCGCGGATTGCCCGGCTGCGGCCTCGGCGTTGTCGTGCCGACCTCGGCGAAGCCGAAACCGATGGAAATCAGCTCGTCCGGCACCTCGGCGTCCTTGTCGAACCCTGCCGCCATGCCGAGCGGATTGGGAAATGCCAGCCCGGCGGTCATCACCGAGAGCCGCGGGTCGGGGCGCGGCGGGCGCACCGGCACCATGCCGCTTTTCAGCGCGGCGATGGACATGCGGTGCGCGGTTTCCGGTTCGAGGCGGAAGGTCAGCCACCGTCCGGCGCAGGTCCAGAGGCCGCCCGCGCTCATCCCTCCAGCTCCGGGAATGCGTGGGTTCCGTCCGGCCCGAGCGGCAGGTCCTTCACCCAGATTGCCGCGGAGAGGGGTAGCGGCGCGTAGAGATGCGGGAACAGGGCGCCGCCGCGCGACGGCTCCCATTTCAGATCCCCGCCCACCTTCGCCGTGTCGATGGCGGCCAGTAGCAGGTCGTCCTGCCCGGCGAAGTGCTTCGCTGCCGTTTCCCGAACCTGGCTCGCCGTCGAGAAGTGGATGTAGCCGTCGGCGAGGTCGACCGGCGCGCCTTCGAACACGCCTGTCCGTTCGGCCTGCGCCCATTGCGCCCTGGTGGCGATCTTGTAGATGATCCTGTCCATGCCGGATGCATAGTCCTCCGACGTGGCCGCGAAAAGGCCGCGGACGCAAAACGGACAGGATTTCTGGATAGCCTGTCGCAATTCCCGCCGAATTGCCTGATAGGAAGCGGCAACGAAAACGGTTCCGAATCGAGAGGGGTTGCCCCGATGAGACTTGTCAGCCGCAAATTCGCCGCCGCGCTCGTGGCGGCCGCCCTTGGTGCCGGCCCGGCGGCCGCCGCCGACGCGGGCCGCTATGTCATGGAGAAGACGGACGAGGGTTACGTGCGCATGGACACCGCCACCGGCGAAATGTCGATCTGCACGGAAAAGGGCGGCCAGCTCGTCTGCAAGCTCGCCGCCGACGAGCGCGCCGCCTTCCAGGACGCGCTCGACCGGCTGGAGGAGCGCGTCTCCCGGCTGGAGGATCGCGTCGGGCGCACCCTGGCCGTGCCGAGCGACGAGGAATTCGAGCAGGGCCTCGACAACATGGAGAAGTTCTTCCGCCGCTTTCTCGGCATTGTCGAGGAGTTCGAGGACGAAAGGAGCGCGCCGGAAGCGCCCGAGCCGCGGGAACCCCTGCCCGACCGCACCTGACGCGAGGGGCTCTCCCTGTTGGGAAAAACGGGAAATTGACGCTTGCCAGCGGCAAATCACATGCTATAACCCGCGCACTTTCCGGCGGCGACGCCTTGGAAGGTACCTTCACGAAACGGTGTGAAGTGTTTGCCCGGGTAGCTCAGGGGTAGAGCAGCGGATTGAAAATCCGCGTGTCGGTGGTTCAAATCCGCCCCCGGGCACCACCGGCTTTCCCCTTCATTCTCTCTGTCTTTTGTCGATCGCCTTTTGCATTGCCGCGGCCATGCGATAAAGATTGGACGTCCTCAACGGCTCCGCGGGAGGAACGAGATGGGGCATGTTTCTCGGATCGGCGAGGAGGAGGATTTCGCCGAACCGGAATTCGGGCCATGGCTTGCCAGGGCCTCGATCCTCGTAGTCGACGACGAACCGGGCATGCGCAATTTCCTGTTGCGCACGCTGGGACCGCGCTGCGCATGCGTGGACGAGGCGAAGGATGTGCGCGAGGCGTCGGAGAAGCTCGATGCCCGCTACTACGACGTCGTCATCCTCGACAACATCATGCCGGGCCGGAACGGCGTCGACTGGTTGGCAGAGCAGCGCGAGGTCGGCTTCTATTCCGATGCCATCCTGATGACGGCCTTCGCGGATCTCGATACCGCGATCCAGGCGCTGCGCGCCGGCGCGACGGATTTCGTCCTCAAGCCCTTCCGTTCCAACCAGATTCTCAACGCCGTGGCGCGCTGCCTCGAACAGCGCCGCCTGCAGCGCGAGAACTACGTCCTGCGCCACGAACTGCACGCGGCTTCCGACCACCTGTTGCTGCGCGACAGGCTGATCGGCCATTCGCCGCAGATCGACGAGATCCGAGAGATGATCGCCCGTGTCGCGCCGCTGCCGACCTCGGTGCTGATCACCGGCGAGTCGGGCACCGGCAAGGAGGTTACCGCGCGTTCCATCCACGCCCTGTCCGACCGTGCCAACAAGCCCTTCGTCCCGGTCAACTGCGCGGCCATCCCGACCGACATGATCGAGGCGGAGCTGTTCGGCCATGTCCGGGGCGCCTTCACCGGCGCCGATTCGGCCCGCGACGGCCTGTTCATGCACGCCACCGGCGGCACGTTGTTCCTGGACGAGATCGCGGAATTGCCGCTGCAGACCCAGAGCAAGCTGCTGCGCGCCATCGAGGACCGCCGCGTCCGGCCGGTGGGGTCGGAGCGCGAGGTGCCGGTCGACCTTCGCTTCATCTGCGCCACCAATGCGGACCTGGAAGAGGCGGTCGAGGAGGGGCGCTTCCGTTCCGACCTGTTCTACCGGATCAATGTGCTGCACCTCGCCATGCCGCCGCTGCGCGAGCGCGGCGACGACGTCATCGAGCTGGCCGAACTGTTCATGGCGAAGCTGTCGGCGCAACTCGGCATGGCGCGTCTCGAGATCACCTCCGCCGTCGCGGACGCCTTCCGTGCCTACGACTGGCCGGGCAACGTGCGCGAATTGCGCAACCTGATCGAGCGTTCGCTGATCCTCGGGCGCTTTCCCGCCGATCTCGGCGGGTCGGCGGGCGCCGGCCGCACCGAAACGCTTCAGGATGTCGAGCGGCGCCATATCCTCTCGGTCCTCGACGAGGTCGGGGGCAATCGCTCCGAGGCCGCCCGCCGCCTCGGCATCTCCCGCAAGACGATAGACCGCAAGCTCGCGGCCTGGGGCGCCTGACCGGTCATGGCGGGGGCAGGGGCCGGCAGGGCCGTATCCGTGCGCTATCGTCTGCTGGCCATTGCGCTGCTGCCGATGCTGGTGATCCTGCCGCTGCTGCTTGGCGTGACCATGTTGCGCTGGAATGCCAAGTTCGATTCCGTGCTGGCCTCGAAGGTCAATGGCGACCTGACCATCGCGCACCAGTATTTCGCCCGGATTCTCGAGAACACGGGCGAGCAGGTCGACGCGCTGGTGGCCTCGGCCCGGTTCCGCGACACGCTCCGGGAGGGTGGCCAGGCGGGACTGGAAGAACTGCTCGAGCGCAGCCGGGAGCGCATGGGGCTGGATTTCCTCGTGCTCGCCGATGCGGGCGGCGCGCCGCTGGCGGCCACGCCTGCCTCCGTTTCGGGGCCGATCGATACCGGCCGTCCGGTCGTGGCCGCCGCCCTGGGCGGCGCGGCGCATACGGCTGTCGACATCTTTTCCGCCGACGAGCTTGCCACCATTTCCCCGGCCCTTGCCGAGCGCGCCACCATCGACCTGATCCCGACGCGGAACGCGGTGCCCACCGACCGCGATCGCGAGACGCGCGGCATGGTCGTCCATTCCGCGACGCCGGTGGAACTGCCGGACGGCGGGCGCGGCGTGCTGGCGGGCGGAATCCTGCTGAACCGCAATCTCGAGTTCATCGACACCATCAACGATCTTGTCTATCGCGAGGCGAGCCTGCCGGCCGGAAGCCAGGGCACGGCGACGCTGTTTCTCGACGATGTGCGCATCTCGACGAATGTCCGCCTGTTCGAGGGCCGGCGCGCGCTCGGCACCCGCGTCTCGGCGGCAGTGCGCGAGACGGTTCTGGAAAAGGGCAATGTCTGGCTCGCACGCGCCTTCGTCGTCAACGACTGGTACATTTCCGCCTACGAACCGATCGTTGACAGCGCCGGCGAGCGCGTCGGCATGCTCTATGTCGGCTTCCTCGAGACGCCATTCGTGCGCGACAAGCAGATCACGCTGTTCACCGTGCTTGCGACATTCGTCCTTGCGGTGGCGCTCAGCGTGCCGATCTTCCTGCGTTGGGCGCGTGGCATATTCATGCCGCTCGAGCGCATGAACGCCACCATAGCCCGCGTAGAGGGCGGCGATCTCGGCGCGCGCACGCAGATTCGCGACGGCAAGGACGAGATTTCCCGTGTCGCCTTCCATCTCGACGACCTGCTGGACCGTATCCAGGAACGGGACCGGCAGTTGCGTGAATGGAACGAGGAACTCAACGCCCGCGTCGACCGGCGTACCGCGGAACTGCGCGAGGCCAACCGCCAGCTCGAGGCGGCGACGAAGCAGCTCGTCATGTCGGAGAAGCTCGCAGCCATCGGCGAGATCACCGCCGGCATCGCCCACGAGATCAACAATCCGATCGCCGTCATCCAGGGTAATCTTGAAGTGCTGCGCAACATCGTGGGCGACAGGGCGAAGGATGCGGAGACGGAGTTCCGCCTTATCGACGAGCAGGCCGACCGGATGAACCAGATCGTCACCAAGCTGCTGCAGTTCGCGCGGCCGGAGGATTATGCCGGCTTCATCGATCGCGAGCGGCCGCAGGCGGTGATCTCCGACTGCCTGCCGCTCGTCCGCCACATGCTGAAGAAGCACGAGATCGAGCTGGTGCGGGAGGACGACACCGAAAGCGTGGTGCTCGCCAACCGGACCGAACTGCAGCAGATACTGATCAACCTGATCGTCAACGCGATCCACGCCATGCCCGGGGGTGGCAGGTTGACGATCGCCGCGCGCGATGCCGAGTCGGAAGGCAAACCCGGCGTCGCCGTTTCGGTCAGCGACACCGGCACCGGCATTCCGCCGGACATAGTCGAGCGCATCTTCGATCCGTTCTTCACCACCAAGCGCTCCGAGGGCACGGGTCTCGGCCTCTCGATCACGCAGATGCTGGTCCAGCGCAACCACGGCACCATCGCCGTCGAGACCGCCGCGAACGAGGGCACGACCTTCACGATCTGGCTGCCGCAGGCGCCGCGCGACTGATCCTGCCGGTGGGACATTCTGTCCCTGCCCGGACAGAATGTCCCACCTGTGCTGCGGTCGCATTGCGGCCGGGCTTCGCAAATTCCCGCACATTCCGGGCTGTTCCCGTCTTGCCGTTCTCTGGCACGGCGGTTGCAACGCATTCGTGCCGGGCGCGTGGAGGTGCACCCGGCCGGCTGTGCGTCATTCGGCGCCCGCCGATTGCAACCGCAACGCCGCAGCGTTGCTCGGGAGGGAAGCGAATGTTCGATCGCCTGAAAAAGGAGCACATCGTCGCATCCGACGATTTCAACCGGTGGAAGGTTCCGCCGGCATCCATCGCCATTCATCTGTGCATCGGCTCGGTCTATGCATGGAGCATCTTCAACCCGCCCCTGACCCGCGAGTTCGGCGTCGTGGCGTCCTCGTCCGGGGACTGGAGCCTCCAGTCCGTGGTCTGGATCTTCTCGGTCGCCATCGTCTTTCTCGGCCTTTCCGCGGCATTCGCGGGCAAGTGGCTCGAGGAGGTCGGCCCGCGCATGGTCGGCGTGGTTGCCGCGTTCTGCTGGGGTGGCGGCTTCATCATCGGCGGCCTGGGCATCGTCTTGCACCAGCTGTGGCTGGTCTATCTCGGCTACGGCGTGATCGGGGGCTGCGGTCTCGGCCTCGGCTACGTTTCGCCCGTCTCCACCCTCATCAGGTGGTTCCCCGACCGGCGGGGCATGGCGACGGGCATGGCCATCATGGGCTTCGGCGGCGGCGCGATGATCGCGACGCCGATCAAGGAGACCCTGCTCGGCATCTTCTACAAGGCGCCGGAATATCTGGGTGCCGAGGGCGCCGTGAAACTGGTGACCGAGGGCGGCAGGCGCATGGCCGAGGTCAACGGGCAGCTTGTCGAGGTGGTTGTCGCCACGGCCCAGCAGGTCGCCGCCGCGCCCGTGCCGCTGCAGGAGGGCGTCTATGTTGCCGGCACCGGCAACACCGGCGCCGCGATGACCTTCTTCACGCTCGGCGTGGGCTATTTCATCGTGATGATGATCGCTGCCTTCTCCTATCGCGTGCCGCGCGAAGGCTGGACTCCGGCGGGCTGGACGCCGCCGACGGAAGACGCCGCTTCGCGCAAGATGATCACGCGGAACAACGTCCACATCGACCAGGCGCTGAAGACGCCGCAGTTCTACCTTCTGTGGATCGTGCTGTGCTTCAACGTGACCGCCGGCATCGGCGTGATCGGGGTCGCCAAGACGATGATGACGGAGATCTTCGGCACCACGCTGCCGGCGATCGTCAACTCGGCCTTCGCCGCGACCTACGTGTTCATGATCTCGGTCTTCAACATGGTCGGCCGGTTCTTCTGGGCATCCGCGTCTGACTTCATCGGCCGCAAGAACACCTACTACATCTTCTTCGTTCTCGGCATCGTCCTGTACCTGTCGATTCCGTTTGCCGCGCAGCAGGTCTCGGTCAATCCGGTCGTCACCTGGCTGGTGATGTTCTATGCCGCCACCATGATCATCTTCACCATGTATGGCGGCGGTTTCGCGACCATCCCGGCCTATCTGGCGGACATCTTCGGCACCAAGTATGTCGGTGGCATCCACGGGCGGCTCCTGACCGCATGGTCGACTGCCGGCGTGCTGGGTCCGCTGGCCATCACGCGCCTGCGCGAGGCATCGATCGGCAGCTCGATCCGTGATCTTGCGTCGAAGGTCGATCCGGCCGCCTTCGAGCAGAAGTTCGGCGCGGGTCTCGATCAGCTCGACCAGCTTGTTGCCGCCAAGACGGTCACCATCGCGCGCCTGATGGAGATCGCGCCCGCCGGCACGGTCGATCCGACCTCGAGCCTCTACAACACGACCATGTACGCGATGGCCGCGCTGCTGGCGATCGCGCTGGTCGCCAACATGCTGGTGCGTCCGGTCCACGAGAAGCACCACATGGAATCGAGAGCCACGGCGGCCGCCGAGTGAGCCGTCGCGCCCCGGGGCCGTGGCCCCGGGGCCGTTCGCCTGTTCCGAATGCGGCGGCGGATGGCGGAGCGCGCGATTTCCCTCGCCGCCCGAAACGCTCTAAATAGCCGTCATCGGCGCATGTCCGGGTGAAACGCGATGAATGATACGGGACCGGCCGCCTGCGGGCCGGCGAGGCCATGATCGACAAGCTGGAGCACTTCCTTGTCCTTGCCCGCGAGAAGCATTTCGGCAAGGCGGCGGAGGCCTGCAACATATCCCAGCCGACGCTGTCGGCCTCGATCAAGCAGCTCGAGGATCAGCTCGGTGTCATGCTGGTGCAGCGCGGCTCGCGCTTCCAGGGCCTGACCGCCGAGGGCGAGATGGTGCTCGAATGGGCGCGCCGTATCGTCGGCGACGTGCGCTCCATGCGCATGGAGGTCCGCACCGCCAGGGAGGGTCTTTCCGGCCAGGTCCGCATCGCGGCCATTCCGACGGCGTTGCCGATGGTGCGCGAGCTGACGTCGGAATTCCAGGCGCGCCACCCCAACGTCACCTTCGTCGTCCTGTCGCGCACCTCGATGGAGATCCTCGATCTCATCGACAATCTCGAGATAGACGTCGGCATAACATACATGGCCAACGAGCCGCTGGGGCGGGTCGCGGCGGTGCCGCTCTACTCGGAGCGCTACGTCTTCGTCACCGCCGATCCCGAACTTTTCGCCGGCCGCGCGGCGGTGACCTGGGCCGAGGTGGCGGACCGGCCGCTGTGCCTGCTGACGCCGGCGATGCAGAACCGTCGCATCATCGACGGCTATCTCGCCCAGGCCGGTGCGGAAGCGAAGCCGATGCTGGAATCCGATTCCATGATCGCCATCGTCTCGCATGTGCTGATGGGAACCTGCTGCGGCATCCTGCCGGAGAAGGTCGTGTCGATCTTCGAGCCGGCCGGCGCGATCCGCTCCATTCCGCTGGTCGAGCCCGACGCGAGCCAGATGATCGGCGCGGTCGCGGCGGAGCGCGAGCCGCGCACGCCGATGATCGATGCGCTGCTCAAATGCGCCGCCGGTCTCGCCCGCAGGCTGCAGCAGGACGCCGTGTGACGGCGTCCCCGCTGTGTCGCTCGGCCCGGCGTTGCCTCAGCTGTCCCCGGAAAGGCAGGACGTGAACGCGTCCGCCATGCCGCGCATCACGTCGAAATAGAGGTCCGGTCCGGGCGTCAGTTCTGCGCCAAGCGGGTCGAGAACGCCGGACCGCGCCTCGGTTCCCTCGGTCACGACCGATACCAGCTTGGGCTCGAACTGGGGCTCGGCGAAGACGCAGGTCGCGTCCAGTTCGCGAACCTTTCCCTGGATTTCCCTCAGCCGGTCCGCGCCCGGCATGACATCCGGCGTCACCGTGATGGAGCCGGCAGGCTTGAGGCCGAAGCGGTTCTCGAAATACTGGTAGGCATCGTGGAAGACGATGTAGCCGGTATCGTGCAGCGGCTCGAGTTCGGCTTGCAGCTCGGTCGTCAGCGCGTCGACCCTCTCAGAGAGCGCCGCTGCGTTCTTCTCGTACAGTTCGGCATTGTCGGGATCGGCCTCGGCCAGCGTTTCGGCGATCTCGTGCGCCATCGCCTTTGCGTTCACGGGGTCGAGCCAGACATGCATGTCGACTTCGCCATGGTCGTGGTCATGCTCATGGGCATGCTCGTCCTCGGCGTGGTCTTCCTCGTGTTCATGCTCATCCCCGTGATCATGTCCGTCATCATGATCATGGTCTTCCGCGTGATCATGATCCGCTTCGGCATGCTCGTCCTCATGATCGTGGTCATCGTCATGATCGTCATGCGTGTGCTTTTCGAACGCGCCGCCCTCGCGGAAGGGCAGCGTCTCCAGCCCGTGCGCATGGGCCAGCGCTACGGATTTCGTTTCCGAGGCAATGGAGTTGATCGGCTTTTCCAGGAATGCTTCCATTTGTTCGCCGATCCAGAACACGATATCGGCGTCCTGGAGCGCTGCCGCCTGCGACGGCTTCAGGCTGTAGGTATGGGGCGAGGATGCGCCCTCGATGATCAGGGCCGGCTCGCCGGCGCCCTGCATGATGGCCGCGACCAGGGAGTGCACGGGCTTTATCGAGGCGATCACCTTCACGTCTGCCTGGGCGGCGGCGGTCAGCGCGGGAAGGGCGACGGTGGCAAGCAAGAGGGGCTGACGGAATTTCATCGTTCGATCCTGTCGGATAATGTTGACTGTTGCGTGATGTTATATCATTACAGGGCCTTGTCGGATAGCCTGAGATTGACGTGATCGTCAAGCCGGGCCAAACGCCTTGACCGAAAAAGGGAACGAACGTGCTGCAATCATCGCAACCGCTTGTGTGCCTCGAGGGTGCCGGCGTCGAGCGCGGCGGCCGATGGCTGGTGCGCAATATCGATCTGGAGGTCCGCCGCGGCGAGATCGTCACGCTGATCGGCCCGAACGGTTCCGGCAAGTCGACGACCGCGCGCGTGGCGCTTGGTGTCGTCGCGCCGAGCGAGGGCAGGGCGACCCGCGCGCCGGGCCTGCGTGTCGGTTACGTGCCCCAGAAGGTCGCCGTCGACTGGACCCTGCCGCTCACCGTCGACCGTTTCATGACGCTGACCAATCGGCTTTCCCGCGATGAAAAGGATGCCGCGCTGGCCGAGACCGGCATCGCGCACCGCGCGCATGCCGAGGTGCGCAACCTGTCGGGCGGCGAATTCCAGCGCGTCCTGCTTGCCCGAGCCATCGCGCGCCGTCCCGACCTCCTCGTCCTCGACGAGCCGGTCCAGGGTGTCGACTTCAGCGGGGAGCTCGCACTCTACGAGCTGATCGCCCAGATCCGCGACCGCCACGACTGCGGCGTTCTGCTGATCTCGCACGACCTGCATGTCGTGATGGCGGCGACCGACCGGGTTATCTGCCTGAACGGTCATGTCTGCTGCCACGGCACTCCGCAGGCCGTCGCCGAAAGTCCGGAATACAGGCAGCTGTTCGGCACGCGCGGCGCAGCGCAGCTGGCCGTCTACAGGCATCACCACGATCACACCCACCTGCCGGATGGGCGCGTGCGCCATGCCGACGGTACTGTGACGGAACACTGCCATCCCGAGGACGGCCATCATCACGAAGAGGAACGCGCGGACGTGGCCTCGCAGGGAGATGCCGATGCTCAATGATTTCTTCGTCCGGGCGATCGTTGCCGGAATCGGTGTCGCCCTCGTCACCGGGCCGCTCGGCTGTTTCATCGTCTGGCGCCGGCTGGCCTATTTCGGCGACACGCTGTCGCACGCCGCGCTGTTGGGGGTCGCCCTTGCCTTCCTGCTCGAGATCGACATCACGCTGGCGGTTTTCTCGGTTTCCGTGGTGATCGCCGTTGCGCTCCTGTGGCTGCAGCGCCGTGCCGGCCTCTCCGCCGACGCCCTGCTCGGCCTGCTGTCGCATTCCGCGCTGGCGCTCGGTCTCGTCGCGCTCGCCTTCATGACCTGGGTGCGCATAGACCTGATGGGCCTGCTTTTCGGCGACATCCTCGCGGTGTCGAAAACCGACATCGCGGTGATCTATGCCGGCGGCGCGGGCGTGCTGGCGGTGCTGGCGCTGATCTGGAAGCCTCTCTTCGCCGCCACCGTGAATCCCGAACTGGCTGCCGCCGAGGGCATGGGGCCGGACCGCGTGAATTTCGTGTTCATGCTGCTGCTTGCCGTCGTCGTCGCCATTGCCATGAAGATCGTAGGCGTTCTGCTGATCACGGCGCTGCTGATCATTCCCGCCGCCACCGCGCGCCGCTTTGCCACCGGGCCGGAGGCGATGGCCGTCCTCGCTGCGCTTGCCGGCGTGTTGGCGATCCTTGCGGGCCTGTTTTCCTCGCTGAAATGGGACACCCCCTCCGGGCCGAGCATCGTGGTGGCGGCGCTTGCATTTTTCATCCTGAGCCTGTTGCAATTGCGACGATCCCGAAACGCCGGAGGAACAGATGGAAGCAGCCAGTGAACATGCCGAACGGCCGGGCCTGACGCGCAACCAGGCTCTCGTTTACGACACGCTCGAGGATGCCGATGCGCCGCTGACGGCCTACAACATCCTCGACCGGCTGAGCGGCGAGGGGTTGCGCGCGCCGCTTCAGGTCTACCGTGCACTGGAGAAGTTGCTCGACCTGGGCATGGTGCACCGGCTCGAGAGCCTCAACGCTTTCATTGCCTGCCGCCATCCTGAATGCGATGACCATGCCACGGTGGCCTTCACCATCTGCGAGAAATGCGGCGGCGTCTCCGAGATCACCGACAAGGCGCTGGTCGACTCGCTGAAGGCGCTGACCGTCGAGGCCGGGTTCCTGCCGCACAAGACCACGGTGGAGATCCGCGGTCTTTGCCGTGCCTGCCGCGCCGGCTGAGCGTACCGGCCTGTTCTCTTCTTTCCGCTGGCGATTTTCCCGCAGGTTGCCTGTAAAACGCGCGAATTGCCCGTTATTTGCGCAGTAATTTTGCGCTTTTGATTTTCCCGGGCGCAGCGCGATACTTGCGCAAAGCCGAGAATGGCATAGTGTTGTCCGAATGGATCGGACGACTGGCCACTTCGACGAGATGTTTGACGACGATGGCCGGCCGCGTCTGCCCTATGGCGACTATTGCGACTGGTTCGAGACGGAGGACCTGGCGCGGCTCGCCGGCAAGTCCAGGGAGGCGGAGACGTTCTTCCGCCGCACCGGCATTACCTTCAACGTCTACGGCAAGGAGGAGGCGGCCGAGCGGCTGATACCCTTCGACGTCGTGCCGCGCATCATATCGGGGCGAGAATGGGCGCGCCTGTCGCGCGGCATCGAGCAGAGGGTGCGGGCCATCAATGCCTTTCTCCATGACATCTACCATCGCCAGGAGATACTGCGTGCCGGCCGCATCCCGGTCGAGCTGATCGCCAACAACGATGCCTTCCTGCCCCAGATGATCGGCCTTGCCCCGCCGGGCAACGTCTATACCCACATTGTCGGCACCGACATCGTGCGCACGGGCCAGGACCAGTTCTACGTGCTGGAGGACAATGCCCGCACGCCTTCCGGCGTCTCCTACATGCTGGAGAACCGGGAAACCATGCTGCAGATGTTCCCGGAGCTGTTCGCGAAGGTTCGCGTCCGGCCGGTCAGCGACTATCCGAAGAACTTGCGTCGGTCGCTAGGCGCCTGTGCGCCACGGGCCTGCGACGGCCGGCCGGTCGTCGTTGTGCTGACACCGGGCATCCACAACTCCGCCTATTTCGAGCATGCCTTCCTGGCTGACCAGATGGGCGCCGAGCTGGTCGAGGGACATGACCTGCGGGTCGTCGACGGCCGCATAGCGATGCGCACCACCCGCGGCTACACGCCGATCGACGTGATCTATCGCCGTGTCGACGACGACTATCTCGACCCGCTGAACTTCAACCCGCAGTCGACGCTCGGCGTGCCCGGCATCATGGACGTCTACCGTGCCGGCGGCATCACCATCGCCAATGCGCCGGGCACCGGCATCGCCGACGACAAGGCGATCTATTCCTACATGCCGGACATAGTCGAGTTCTATACCGGCGAGACCGCGATCCTGCAGAACGTTCCCACCTGGCGTTGCTCGGAGCCGGATTCGCTTGCTTATGTGCTCGAACACCTCGACGAGCTGGTCGTCAAGGAGGTCCACGGCTCGGGCGGCTACGGCATGCTGGTCGGCCCCGCCGCGTCGAAGCGGGAGATCGCGCGGTTCCGCGCCAAGCTGAAGTCCCGGCCCGCGAATTACATCGCCCAGCCGACGCTTTCGCTGTCCACCGTGCCGATCCTGACGAAGAAGGGGCTTGCGCCGCGCCATGTCGACCTGCGTCCCTTCGTTCTGGTCTCGCCGAACGGCATCGACATCACCCCCGGCGGGCTGACCCGCGTCGCGCTGAAACAGGGATCCCTTGTCGTCAATTCCAGTCAGGGTGGCGGCACCAAGGATACCTGGGTTCTGGAGGAGTAGGCCGGATGCTGGGAAAAACCGCAGGTGGCCTGTTCTGGATGTTCCGTTACCTCGAGCGGTCGGAAAACACCGCGCGTCTGGTCGAGGCGGGATTCCGCATGGCGCTGACCCGTTCCGCCGACGGTGACGAATGGCGCTCGGTGATCCAGACCGCGGGCGTAAATGATGCGTTCTACGCCAGCCACGATACGGCCGACGCGCTGTCCGTGATCGATTTTCTGCTGCGTGACAGGACCAATTCCTCCAGCGTCCTTTCCGTCGTCGCGGCGGCGCGAAACAATGCCCGCGTCGTCCGCACAGCGCTGACACGGGAGGTCTGGGAGGCGACCAACGAGTGTTGGCTGACGCTCCGCGACGCGTTGGCGCGCCCGGTGCGCGAGCGCGACCTGCCGGAGAAGCTGGCGCTCATCCGCCAGCAGAGCGCGCTGGTACGCGCGGCCCTGCACGGCACCATGCTGCGCAACGAGATCTACGATTTCGCCCGTATTGGCACTTTCCTCGAGCGTGCGGACAACACCGCCCGCATCCTCGACGTGAAATATTACGTCCTGCTGCCCTCGGTGATGTATGTCGGCTCCTCGCTCGACAACGTGCAGTGGGAGACGATCCTGCGCTCGGTTTCCGCCCAGCGTGCCTATCGCTGGCTGAACCAGGGCGACGTCAATCCGCGCGGCATTGCCGAGTTTCTCATTCTCGATCGGCGTCTGCCCCGGTCGCTCGTCTTTTGCTATACCAAGATCACCGACAATCTGGGCTATCTTGCCGAGGACTATGGCGAGCGCCATCCCTGCCACGAGGCGGCGGACGGCATTTTCCGGCGGCTGCGAGAGAACAGCGTGGACGCCATCTTCGACCAGGGATTGCACGAGTTCCTCAAGGAATTCATTCGCGACAACAATGCGCTGGGTCTCCAGATCGAGCGCGACTACCGGTTTTACGAATAGGCGGGGACGGGCTATGCGGCTGACCATCGCGCACACGACGCAATACCGGTACGATCATCCGGTCCAGTATGCATTGCAGCAGTTGCGGCTGACGCCGAAATCGCGCGCCGGCCAGGCCGTCGTCTCCTGGGACATCCATGTCGATGGCGGGCGGGAGGAACTGGAATATGACGACCACCACAACAACCGCGTGGCGCTGGTCTCCTTCGGCGACGGCCGCACGGAGATAAGCATACGCTGCGAGGGCATCGTCGAGACGGCGGACAATTCGGGCGTCGTCGGCGCCCATGGCGGCTATGCGCCGCTATGGCTTTTCCTCCGCTCCACCCCGCTGACGCGCGCGGGAAACAATGTCCGCAAGCTGGCCCGGCAGGCTGCGGGCGATCATTCGGGCGATCTCGAGAAGCTGCACGCCCTGTCGCGGCTGATCGGCGAAACGGTCTTGTGGGAGACCGGCTACACCCATTCCGCGACCACGGCAGAGGAGGCGATCGACCACGGCCGCGGCGTTTGCCAGGACCATGCCCATGTCTTTGTCGCGGCCGCCCGCGCCCTGGGCATTCCGGCGCGCTATGTGAGCGGCTACCTGATGATGGACGACCGGGTGGAGCAGGACGCCAGCCATGCTTGGGCGGAGGCCCATGTCGACGGCATCGGCTGGATCGGCTTCGACGTTTCCAACGGCATCTCCCCCGACGAACGCTATGTCCGCGTCGCCACGGGCCTCGACTACACCGAGGCCGCGCCGATTTCCGGCCTGCGGCTTGGCGAAAGTCCCGAGCGCATGCTTGTAACCTTGCAGGTGCAGCAATAGATTCCGTTGGGACAACGGCGGGAAACACCTGAATGACCTATTGCATAGGACTGCGCCTGGACAGGGGCATCGTTTTCATGTCCGACACCCGCACCAATGCCGGTGTCGACAACGTGTCCGTGTTTCGCAAGATGTTCACCTGGGAGACCCCCGGCGAGCGCGTGCTGATGCTGATGACGGCGGGCAATCTCGCGACCACGCAGGCGGTCGTCAGCCTGCTCGACGAGCGTTCCAAGGCGCCGCACGAGCGCAATCCCTCGATCCTGGAGACGCCGTCCATGTTCCAGGCGGCACGCGAGGTCGGCGAGACGCTGCGCGAGGTGATCCGCTCCAATGCCATGACCGGCCAGACCGCCGATTCCTCCTTCAACGCGACCATGATTCTCGGCGGGCAGATCCGCGGCAGCGAGCCGCGCCTGTTCATGATCTACCCGGAAGGCAACTTCATCGAGGCCAATGGCGACACGCCGTTCTTCCAGATCGGCGAGACCAAGTACGGACGCCCCATACTTGTGCGGGCCTACGATCCGGCCATGGGCTTCGAGGACGCGGTGAAGCTGATGCTCGTTTCCTTCGATTCCACCATCAAGGCCAATCTCTCGGTCGGCCTGCCGCTCGACGTTCAGGTCTACGAGACGGATTCCTATCGTCTCGGACCGTCGCGCCGCATTCCGGTCGACGATCCCTACTACCGGAACATCTCGACCGGCTGGGGCGAGGCGCTCGGTCAGGCGCTGAAATCGCTGCCCGACTTCAGTTTCGACGCCGAGTGACTGCGGCCGCCGCCGGGGGGGCGACTCGGGCAGGCTCGCGCATTCCTTCGCAGGTCCCTGCCGTTCCAAACCGCTTGCGCGCGGCTTCGGAGTAGGCTTTAAAATCCCTTCAGCTTTTTCTGGCGGCGGGCGCGGATTACCGTGTGCGGGCCGGGAATTGCCACACAAAAGGGAGAAACTGGATTATGAAAAAAGCACTTCTTGCGGCCGCGAGCGTTCTCGCGCTTTCTGTCGCGGCACAGGCCGAAGTGAAGATGGGCGTGATTCTCGGGTTCACCGGCCCGATTGAATCGCTGACGCCGGACATGGCTGCCGGTGCCGAGCTGGCAATGAAGGAGGCTTCGGAGTCCGGCAAGTTCCTGGGCGGCGAGACGGTCGTCCCCGTTCGCGCCGACTCCACCTGCGTTGATGCTGCCGCGGCATCGGCCGCCGCCGAGCGCCTGATCACCTCGGAAAACGTCGTTTCCATCATGGGCGCCGACTGCTCCGGCGTGACCACTGCCGTCGCCAACAATGTCGCGATCCCGAACGGCGTCGTCATGATCTCGCCGTCCGCGACCTCGCCCGCCTTGTCGACGATCGATGACAACGGCCTGTTCTTCCGCACCGCGCCGTCCGATGCCCGCCAGGGCGAGGTTCTCGCCGATGTCGCGATGGAGCAGGGCATCCAGTCGATCGCCGTCACCTACACCAACAACGACTACGGCAAGGGCCTTGCGGACGCCTTCGCTGCCGCCTTCGAGGCGCGCGGCGGCACGGTCACCATCAATGCCTCCCACGAGGACGGCAAGGGCGACTACTCCGCCGAGGTCGGCGCGCTGGCTTCCGCCGGCGGTGACGCGCTGGCCGTGCTCGGCTATGTCGACCAGGGTGGTCGCGGCATCATGCAGAACGCCATCGACACCGGCGCGTTCGATACATTCCTGCTCGGCGACGGCATGATCGGCGACTCGCTGCTCGACGTCTCCGGCCTCGACGCCGCCACGGTGATCGGCACCGCGCCGGGCTCCGAGTCGGATGCGGCCGCCAAATATGCCGAGATGGCCGCGGCCGCGGGCGTCACCGGCACCGGCCCCTACCAGGGCGAGAGCTACGACGCCGCCGCGCTGATGATCCTCGCCATGCAGAAGGCCGGCAAGGCCGATCGCGGCGTGATCGCCGACAACATCATGGAAATCGCCAACGCGCCGGGCGAGCCGATTGGTCCGGGCGAACTCGCCAAGGCGCTCGAACTGGTCGCTGCCGGCACCGACATCGACTACCAGGGCGCGACCGGCGTCGAGTTCAATGATGTCGGCGAGGCCCTCGGTTCCTACAAGGAAATGGCCATCGAGGACGGAGCCTGGAAGACGGTCAACGTGCGCTGATCGCCTTCGCGGCTTTTCCGAAACAGCATCCCGGGGCGCATTTGCGTCCCGGGATTTTTCTTGCCCGTTTTCGCCCGGTGATTCGGCGACTCCGGGCAGTCATCCCGTTGTCATCTTTCGGTCACGTGGTTGCCGGGATGAAAAGCGATCGCATCCGATGCGATCCGTTTCCGCGCGGCCGGGCGCGGATGTGTGCCCGCAAATGACTGTCCACAAAGGATAAATCGGGAAAGTTCCCGGTCGCCGGTCCGCATCGGCGATGGCGCGCCGCCTTGCCGGCGCGTGGACAATGGCCGGACGGACTGTGGAAAGCCCGGAAATCCTCTGCTAGGCTTTATGTAGCCGGCTCATGAATATTCGCGCCGAGGCCCGGCCTGTTCCGGCATCCTGCAGGAACGATGCCACGAGCCTGAAGTGCCGAATGTCCGCACCCGGCAGGCAGCAAGTTGCGCCGACGGGATGTTCGTTTCGGGCATCCCCGCGGCAACGGGCGAGGAGGCAGTCGACGTGAAGAGACGAACCGCATTGGCGATCACTGGCGCCGTCCTGGCCGCAACCGTTCTGGCAGGCGGGGCGGTAGCCGGCGACAGGGATTACGTGCTCCTGTCCCATCCGGAGGCCATTGACGGCCGCAGCTTCATTGACGGGTCCGGCGCGAAATATCGCCTGCACGCCGTCATCGCGCCACGGGTCGACCAGGAATGCAAGGGCGTTGGCGGCGAGCCGTATGCGTGCGGCGAGCAATCCCGCGATGCGCTGGCGCGGATGATAGACGGCATCCTGACCTGCGATCTCGTCGGTCGGGATGACGGCGAGTGGCAAAGCGTGCGCTGTTTCGATTTCGCCGGTCGCGACATAGCCTCGCGTCTGATTGCCCTTGGCTGGGCGCTGCCGGACAGGTCGGTCGGCACCTTGGACTATGTCATGGACGAACTGGAGGCCGAGGCGGGACGTCTCGGCCTGTGGCAGAACGGGTTCGTCGATCCGTCCCGATGGCGGGCGGGCGTGCGCCTGTAACGGCAGCGGGGGCAGGGCGGGGCGCCGGTGTGATCGGCGCCTGGCCTGCCTGTCCTTCGGCTAGCTGCTGGAGACCGGCGGGCACTCCGGCGCGCACATGCCCCGGACCGGGTCGCAATCGCCGCATTTTTCTCCCGAGACCGGGTAGCGGTCGGTGGCGCAACCGGCTGCGCCCAGAAGAAAGACCGCGGTCATCGCGTAAAGAATGTGTTTCATCGAAGAACTCCGTCTCCACGATTGTTGACGGAGCCATCTTAGGCGGATTGACGAACGGGCGTGTTGACCGTCGTCAATCCGCGGAGGGTCAGCTGTGCCTCACCTTCTCCGGCAGCAGTCCGCGCGGCGAGAAGCGCAGCACGATCAGCAGGACCAGTCCCATCACGAACAGGCGGAACGGCGCGGCAATGTCCTGCAGGTGGCGGTAGAGCTCGCTCTGCGGATCCATGTTGGCGCTCAGCATCTGGACGATCCAGGAGCCCGCCGGTTCGGCCTCGACCCAGATGAACCAGATCAGGAAACCGCCGAGCACGGCGCCGAGATTGTTGCCGGAGCCGCCGACGATCACCATCACCCAGATCAGGAAGGTGAAGCGCAGCGGGTTGTATGTGCCGGGCGTGAACTGCCCGTCCAGCGTCGTCATCATCGCGCCAGCGATGCCGATGATCGCCGAGCCGAGCACGAAGACCTGCAGGTGGCGCGCCTTGATGTCCTTGCCCATTGCCGCGGCCGCCTCGTCATTGTCGCGGATGGCCCGCATCATGCGGCCCCACGGAGAGTTCAGCGCGCGCACGCAAAGCGCCAGGATGATCAGCAGCACGACCGTGAACAGGCCGGCATAGGCGAGTTTCACGAAATTGCCGGCATTCTCGATCACCAGCTGTCGCAGGATCGCCTCGCGCTCCGCGGCATCGGCCGCCGCCTCCAGCGCGCCCGCGTTGAAGCGGGTCACGAGGTCTATGAACCACGGCGTCTGCTGCAACTCGATCTCGTAGGGAACGGGCCGCGGCAGCCCGGTGACGTTCTTGACGCCGCGCGCCAGCCAGTCCTCGTTCTTGAGCACGGCAATGACGATCTCCGAAATGCCGAGGGTCGCGATGGCGAGGTAGTCCGAGCGCAGGCCGAGCGCCACCTTGCCGATCAGCCAGGCGACCGCCGCGGCGAACAGTCCGCCCACCGGCCAGGCGACCACGATCGGGAGGCCGAGACCGCCGATGAAACCCGTGCGGGCCGGGTCGACGGTCTCGATGGAAGACACGGCATCGGCGAATACCGGCCGCAGCAGGACGTAGCCGACGACGACGATCGCGACGACGGCGAACTTGCGCATCCGTCCCTTCAGCGTCGAGACGGCGAAGGCGATTGTCGCGATTGTGGCGACGAGGATCACGCCGGACAGCGCCATGGACCGGCCGCCTGCAGCGAGCGCCTCCCAGACGGGCGGGTGCGACACGACGACGGCGGCCAGGCCGCCCAGGGCGGTGAACGCCATCACGCCGGCGTTGAATAGGCCGGCATAGCCCCATTGCAGGTTCAGTCCCATGGCCATCAACGCCGAGATCAGGCTCATGTTGAGAATGCCCAGCGCGACGGACCAGGACTGGGCCGCGCCGACGATGGCGAGCAGCAGGCCCATGACCAGGAAGGCCGCCGGTGCGCGCCACGGGCTCTGTTTCTTCTGTACGATCGCCGTCGGCGCCGGCGTCGTGGCGGCATCCGCGCCTGTCGTGTCGGTTTCGATCGTGGTCATAGCACTTTCCCCCGGAAGATGCCGGTCGGGCGGATCAGCAGCACCAGCACCAGGATGATGAAGGAAATCGCGAACTTGTAGTCCGTGCCGAGAAACTGCAGCAGCCCCTTGGGCGCCATCGTCTCGGGCAGGAGATAGGTCGCGAACTTCTTGTAGGCATAGGTCAGCATCACCTCGGAAAAGGCGACGACATAGCCGCCGACGACCGCGCCGATCGGCTGGCCGATGCCCCCGACGATCGCCGCGGCGAAGATCGGCAGCAGCAGCTGGAAGTAGGTGAACGGCTTGAAGCTCTTGTCGAGGCCGTACAGCGCGCCGGCGATCGTCGCCAGGGCCGCCGCGAGGATCCACGTCACCATGACGATGCGGTCGGGGTTGATGCCGGACAGCAGCGCCAGGTCCTCGTTGTCGGAATAGGCGCGCATCGCCTTGCCGGTGCGTGTGCGGTCGAGGAAGTAGAACAGCGCCGCGACCACGACCAGGGAAACGACCACCGTGATCGCCTGTGTGGTCTGGATCGCCAGCCCTTCGTCGAGGCCGCTCCATTTCTTGAAGTCGAGTGCGCGCACCAGGAAGCGGTCGCCGTCGGTGAAGCGGCGGTCCTCGGTGCCCATGACGAAGCGCACGACCGCCGAGAGCATGAACATCACGCCGACCGAGGCGATCACCAGCACGACGGGCGCGGCGCGCTGCTTGCGGTAGTAGGCGAACACCACCTTGTCGATGCCGATGACGAAGATCGCCATGATGATGATCGCCGGCACCAGCGCTAGCAGCGCGGTCGGGAATATGCCGAGCGATATGCCGGCAGCCTGCAGCGCCCATGTGAAGAGTATGGTGAGCGTCGTGCCGAAGGCCATCATGTCGCCATGGGCGAAGTTGGCAAAACGCAGGATGCCGTAGACCAGCGTCACGCCGAGCGCGCCGAGCGCCAGCTGCGAGCCGTAGGCCAGCGCAGGCACGAAGACGAAATTCGTCATCAGCACCAGCGCGTTGAGAATGTCGGTAGCGTCGGGCAAGGTCAGCCTCCGAGGAACGATTTGCGCACTTCCGGGTTGGCCAGCAATTCGTGGCCGGTGCCGGTGCGCCAGTTCTCGCCTCCGACCAGCACGTAGCCGCGGTCGGCGATGTTCAGGGCCTGGCGCGCGTTCTGCTCCACCATCAGGATGGCGAGGCCGGTGTTGCGCACTTCCAGGATGCGGTCGAAAAGCTCGTCCATGACGATTGGCGAGACGCCTGCCGTCGGTTCGTCGAGCATCAGCACGGTGGGCTGTGTCATCAGCGCGCGGCCGACGGCCACCTGCTGGCGCTGGCCGCCGGACAGTTCGCCCGCCAGTTGCCTGCGCTTTTCCTTCAGGATCGGGAACAGGTGAAAGACCTGCTCCATGGTGTCCCGGATGTCGTCTTCGCGCAGATAGGCGCCCATTTCGAGGTTTTCCTCGACGCTCATGCCCGCGAAGACGTTGTTGGTCTGCGGCACGAAGGCGATGCCTTCGGCGACGCGCGCCTGCGGCGTCAGGCCGGTGATCTCCCTGCCGTCCAGGACGACGCGGCCGAGCCGGAGCTTCAGCATGCCGAGCATGGCCTTCATCGCGGTCGACTTGCCGGCCCCGTTCGGTCCGACGATCACGGCGATCTCGCCCTTCTCGACGCCGATCGTGCAGTTTTTCAGGATGTCGGCGCCCCCGTAGCCGCCGGTCATGTTTTCCCCGATCAGGTACATCAGTTCCGGGCCTCCGTGCCGGCGTCCGCCTTTGCCTTCATCTCTTGCGGCGTCTTGTTCTTCAGGCCGCGGCCCAGATAGGCCTCGATCACCGCCTCGTTGTTGCGCACCTCTTCCGCGGTGCCTTCGGCCAGTACCGTGCCTTCCGCCATGACGATCACCGGGTCGCAGAGCCGGCCGATGAAATCCATGTCGTGCTCGATCATGCAGAAGGTGTAGCCGCGCTCGCTGTTGAGCCGCATGATGGCGTCGCCGATCTCGGCCAGCAGCGTGCGGTTGACGCCGGCGCCGACCTCGTCGAGCAGCACCACCTTGGCGTCGACCATCATCGTGCGGCCGAGCTCGATCAGCTTTTTCTGCCCGCCGGACAGGTTGCCGGCCAGCTCCTGCGCCACGTGACCGAGATTGAGGAACTCGATGACTTCCATCGCGCGTTCGCGGATCTCGGCTTCCTGGCGCTTCACCTCGCCGAAGGAGAACCAGGCCGACAGCAGGTTTTCGCCGAGCTGCTGGCCGGGCACCATCATGAGGTTCTCCAGCACGGTCAGCGTGGAGAACTCGTGCGCCAGCTGGAAGGTGCGCAGCAGCCCCTTCTTGAACAGCAGGTGCGGTGGCAGGCCGGTCACGTCCTCGCCGTCGAGCAGGATCTGCCCGCTCGTCGGCGCGATGTTCCCGGCGATGATGTTGAACAGCGTGGTCTTGCCGGCGCCGTTCGGTCCGATCAGCCCGGTGATCGAACCCTTCTCGATTTTCAATGTCGCGTTTTCGACTGCATGAACGCCGCCGAATTGCTTGTAGACGGATTTTACTTCGATCATGACATCCGGTTTCCGTTTTCGCGTCTCAAGCACTTCCTCCCTTCAAACGCAATGCCGACACGCCCGCTTTGCCCGGGTTTCAAGGCAAGGCGGAGTTCCAATTCTCTATTTTCCGAGTTCCGCTGAACGCTTTCGCGCCGCCTCGACGGCCTCCGTCATAAGCTTCGTCAGCCGGTCGTCGCCCATCAGCACGTCGAGCGCCGCGGCGGTCGTGCCGCCCGGGCTGGTCACCTGTTCGCGCAGCCTGGCCGGCGTCTCGCCGCTCTGCCTCGCGTAGACCGCCGCGCCGTAGACCGTCTGTCCGGCCAGTTGCGCGGCGATGTCGTCCGGCAGGCCGGCCGCCTCGGCCGCGGCGGTCAGCGCCTCGATCATGTGGAACAGGTAGGCCGGGCCGGAGCCGGAGACCGCGGTGACCGCGTCCATCAGCCCCTCGTCCTCGATCACGGCGACTTCGCCGCTCGCCGCCATCAGGCGCCTGGCGAACTCCATCGCCTGCGCGCCGACATGGCCGTTGGCGCACATCACCATCATCCCGGCGCCGACGGCGGCCGGCGTGTTCGGCATGACCCGGATAACGGGCGTCTTCGCGCCCAGTGCCTGTTCGAAACGCTCGATGCGGATGCCCGCCGCCACGCTGACGACGGTCGCCCCGCCTGCGACGATTTCGCGATAGGCCGGCAGCACGGCGTCCATCACCTGGGGCTTTACCGCGAGGACCGCCAGCGCAATGTCCGCCCGGTCCTGCAGGCCGCTGCTGTCGCTCGCGGTCGCGACGCCTAGTCCGGCCGCCCGCTCGCGCAGTGCGGCATTCGGTTCGACGACGGTAACGTCGCCGGCGTCCAGCGTTCCCGATTGCAGCCAGCCCTGCAGCATGGCGAATCCCATGTTGCCGCAGCCGACGAGGACGACCCCGTTTCTTGCCGCCATGGACGATGCTCCCCTTTCCTCCCGCAACGGGAATAGCGGCGACATCCCGCCCGCGCAATGCGGGAATGATCGAAAATCGTCATTGAACGCCGCGCATGCGGTTTCATTTGGAAAAAAAGAGGTGCAAATCTGCGCCGGAATCCCCTAAGGATTGGCGGGAATCTCATATGTGGAGAATTGAGCATGGCAGAGCGGATTGACGGCAAGGCGGTGGCCGCCGAGGTCGTGGAAAAGGTCAGGACGGCGGCCGATGCGTTGCGCGCGAAGACGGGTGTGCAGACGGGCCTTGCCGTGGTCATTGTCGGAGAGGATCCGGCGAGCCAGGTCTATGTTGCCTCCAAGGGACGCAAGGCGAAGGAGTGCGGCTTCCACTCCGTCGAGCACGCGCTTCCCGAGGACACGTCCGAGGACGATCTGGTCGCGCTCATCGAGCGGCTCAACGCCGACCCCGCCATTCACGGCATCCTCGTGCAGTTGCCGTTGCCGAAGCATATCGACGAGGGCCGCATCATCCAGCTGATCGACCCGGACAAGGACGTCGACGGCTTCCATTTCATCAATGTCGGCAAGCTGGGCACCGGCGAGGTCGCAACCGCCTTCGTGCCCTGCACCCCCGCCGGCTCCATGCTCCTGATCGAGCGCGTTCTGGGCCGGGACCTGTCGGGAAAGACCGCCGTCGTCGTCGGCCGTTCCAACATCGTCGGCAAGCCGATGTTCAACCTGCTGCTGGCTGCCAACGCCACGGTGACGGTCGCCCATTCGCGCACCGCCGACCTGCCGGCGCTGTGCCGCACCGCCGACATTCTCGTCGCCGCGGTCGGCCGCCCGCAGATGATCAAGGGCGACTGGATCAAGCCCGGCGCAGTTGTGATCGACGTCGGCATCAACCGCATTCCGGCGCCCGAGAGGGGCGAGGGCAAGACGAGGCTCGTCGGCGATGTCGATTTTGACGGGGCAGAGAAGGTGGCGGGCGCGATCACGCCGGTTCCCGGCGGCGTCGGGCCGATGACCATTGCCATGCTGATGGCCAATTCAGTGGTTTCCGCCTACCGCGCCGCAGGGGAGGAACCGCCCGTTTTCTGATTCCGGCTTTCGGTCGGGGTGGTTTTCGGGCTATAGCGCGCCGACATGATTGCGGAAGACCAGAAGCCCACGCGTCACTTCTCCTTCATCCTGGCGGACCTCTTTCCGATGTTCTGCCTGGCGGCGGCGATCGACGTGCTGCGCTCGGCCAACAGGCTGTCCGACACGGATTACTATGCCTGGTCGACGGTCTCCCATGACGGCGAACCGGTGATGGCCTCGAACCGGCTGGCGATCCAGGCCGCCCACGGCGTTTCCGACATTCCGCCGAGCGACATCGTCTTCGTTGTCGCCGGCCTGACCACCGAGTTTCCCGGCAAGGCGAAGGTGATCAACGCGCTCAGGATGCTCGGTCGCCGCGGCATCGCGCTGGGCGGCATCTCCATCGGCGCCCACACCCTCGCCGAGGCCGGCCAGCTCGAGGGACATCGCTGCACCATCCACTGGGAGAACCGCGCCTCCTTCCGCGAGGCCTTCCCCCATATCGAGTGCACGGGCAATGTCTACGAGATCGACCGCAAGCGCTACACCTCGGCCGGCGGCACGACCTCGGTGGACCTGATGCTGGAGATCGTGCGTTCCGATTTCGGCTCCGAGCTTGCCAACAAGGTCGCCAACCAGTTCCAGCACGACCGCATCCGCTCCCATCACGACCGCCAGCGTGTCGGGCAGGAGCCGGATCTCAGCGGCAAGTCGGAGAAGCTGCGCAAGGTAACCGAGCTGATGGCGGAGAATCTCGAAACGCCGCTGTCGGCCGGCGAACTGGCGCGGTCGGTCAACCTGTCGGTGCGCCAGGTCGAGCGCCTGTTCCTGCGCCATCTCAACTCGACGCCCGGCCGCTACTACATGACGCTGCGCCTCGAACGTGCCCGTCAGCTCCTGCGCCAGACCAACATCCCGATCCTCGAGGTGGCACTTTCGACCGGCTTTACCTCGCACTCCTATTTCGCCCAGAGCTACCGCCTCCAGTTCGGCCGCTCGCCGAGCGACGAGCGCAGGAGCAGCTACTGATGCGGCGCCGCGTCACAGTCGCCGGCTTGCGATTGACCGCATCGCGATTCGGTGCCACTTGAAGGGCATGGCGACCCTGCGAAAGGCAAATAGGCCGGTCATGGCCGTCTGGTTCCGCGCCCTGCTGCTGGCGGCGATTGTCCTTGCGGCCTTCGCCCACAGGCCGGCCGTGTCGGCGCCGGATCCCTACGAGCTTGCGCAATACGCCTTTCCCGACGGCACCTTGCCCGTTCTCTGCACGCCCGGCAGCGGCGACGTGCCGGCGCATGCGAACCGATCCCTGTGCGAATTCTGCCTGATCGCGGGTGCATGCGCGCCCGCCCGACCCGCGGCCGCGGACCTGTTCGCGGCGTTGCCCCTGCTGCTGGCCGTCATGCTGCCGCCGATGAAGGCACCGCCGGTCGCACCTGTCGATATGGCCACCGCCTCCAAGCGTGGCCCTCCGTCCGTTTCCGCCTGACGCATCGAACCACTTCGAACGGAAACCATATCCGCCGCGCGCGCTCGCGACGCGGCAAGACTGGATGGAAGACAGGAAAATGAAGAAAGCAATCACAGCCATCGCGGCCGCCGCCGCGCTTTTCACCGCCGCGATCGCGGCCGATGCCCATGACTACAAGGTCGGCAATCTCGAGATCGTTCACCCCGTGGCGCGTGCCACCCCGCCCGGCGCGCCGGTCTCCGGCGGTTACATGACCATCCGCAACACCGGTTCGGAAACCGATCGCCTGGTCGGCGGCTCGGCCGATTTCGCCGGCAAGGTGGAAATCCACGAGATGGCCATGGAGGGCGATGTCATGAAGATGCGCCAGCTGGAAGACGGCCTGGAGATTCCCGCCGGCGGCGAGGTCGTGCTCAAGCCCGGCGGCTATCACGTCATGTTCATGCAGATGAAGGAGCAGCTGAAACCGGACACCGGCCGCAAGGCGGTGCTGGTTTTCGAGAAGGCAGGCGAGGTCGAGGTCGAGTTCTCCGTCGTCACCCCGGACAAGCTGAAGATGGACATGCACTGACCGTCAGGGTCAGCGCGCCCGCGCGGCGGTTTCGGCCGTCGCGCGTTTCTCCGCCATCGCCTGGGTCACGATCTGCCAGGACGAGGACAGGAACAGCCCGGCCATGATCGCCGCGACGATCAGGTCCGGCCAGCCCGTCGCCGTTCCCCACACGCCGAGCGCCGCGACCATCACCGCCACGTTGCCGATGGCATCGTTGCGCGAGCACAGCCAGACCGAGCGCACATTGGCGTCGCCATCCTTGTATTTCACCAGCAGCAGCACGCTGGCGACATTGGCGATCAGTGCCAGCAGGCCGACGGCGCCCATCACCTGCGCCTCCGGCACGCCGCGCACGAACACCATCCACACCGTCGAGCCGAGCACCCAGATTCCCATCGCAAACAGGCTGAATGCCTTGAGCAGTGCCGCGTTGGCCCGCACCGTCACCGACGCGCCGATCACCGCCAGCGACATGCCGTAGGTCGCCGCGTCGCCGAAGAAGTCGAGCGCGTCCGCCTTCAGCGCCTGCGACCCGGCCAGCTGGCCCGCGGTCATCTCGACGGCGAACATGGCGGCATTGATTGCGATCACCGCCCAAAGTCTTCGCTTGTAGTCCTTCGACATGCCGTCGAATGTCTCGTTGTGTCCGCAACAGGCGCTCATGGCTTTGTCCTTCCCTTCATCGGAAAGTAGTGTAATCTCTATAGCGACTATAGGTTCAAGGGAAATTTTCCATGCTGTCCATCGGCGAAATGTCGCGCCGGTCCGGCGTCAAGGTTCCGACAATCCGCTATTACGAGCAGATGGGGCTGATCGCCGCGCCGGAGCGTTCGGCAGGCAACCAGCGCCGCTACACGCGCAGGGAACTCGACCGGCTCACCTTCATCCGTCACGCCCGCGATCTCGGCCTTTCGCTCGACGCGATCCGCGAGCTGCTGCGCCTGAACGAGAACCCGGAAATGCCCTGCGCCGATGCTCATGCGATCGCCACCGCGCATCTTGCCGACATCCGCGCGCGCATCGCCCGGCTGGAACGGCTGGAAAGGGAACTGACCCGCATCGAGGCGTCCTGTGACGCGGAGTGCGTCGGCGAATGCAACATCCTGCATGTCCTTTCCGACCACGCCCTGTGCGAGACCGAACACTGACCTCGACCGACCGGAGCTCAAGATGGGAAACGCAGCCGTTCTTGTCGCCGTATTCGCGATCTTCATCCCGGCCCTGATCCTGCCGGGGCCCGATTTCGTCGCCGTCGTCCGCTCCTCGATGACGCGCGGCGCGGTTGCCGGAATCCTGACCGCGACGGGCGTGTCGGCCTGTCTCGGCATCTACGCGTCGCTCAGCCTCGTCGGCCTGTCGGCGATCCTCACCGAATACCAGTGGCTTGTCTGGACGGTGCGCGTGCTTGGCGGCTGCTACCTGGTATGGCTGGGCATCCGCCTGTGGCGGGCGACGCCGGAGGATCTGGAGGTCGACGCCACCCGCCGGAAGGGCAACCCGCTGGTTTTCGGCTTCCTCGTCACCCTGACCAATCCCAAGGCGATCGTGCTTTTCGCAAGCGTCTTTGCCACCGCCGTCACCGCCGAAACGCCGGGCTGGCTGATGGCGCTGATGGTCGCCATCGTCGTCGCCTCCTCGCTGTCCTGGTACACGCTGGTCAGCCTGTTCATGGCGTCCGGCCCGGTGATGCGCCGCATGCGCGACGCCCGCCATCGCATCGAGAAATTCGCCGGGGCCTGCTTCGTCGCCATCGGCGGGCGCATCCTCCTCGATGCCCGCAACCCGGTCACGCCGTAAGCCTGCCGAACCGGATCGGCAGCGCCGACATGCCTCTGCCGTGTTACGCCGAAAGGTGACAGGGCGGCCATTTCGCCGGCCGCGTGCCATCGCCTTTCGGGCCGTCAGCCGCGCTTTCTCCAGGGCATGTTCATGTAGGTGTCGCCGGAGCGCAGCTCGTCCAGCATCTGTGCGAGCCGCTTCTGCCGGGTTGCCTCCCGCTTCGCCTGGTTGATCCAGCGGAGATAGTCGTTGCGCTGGTAGTCAGGGCGCGCCTCGTAGGCGGCGCGCAGGCCGGACTCGTCCAGCGCCTCGGCCACGAAGCCCGGCATGGGCTGGGTGGGGCGGGTGAGTGTCATCGCTGGTTGCTCCCTCAATCGTAATCGAGATCGTCCGGCATGACATTCGCATGGTCCGGCGGCGGTGTCTCCTCGAAGCGTTTTGCCCCGAGCATGGCGCGGCCCTCCCATGCGGCCTTCATGATCCGATGCATTCCGTCCATGACCCGGCCCTGTGCGCAGAGCAGGATCGGATGGCGCAAATCGGTATCGTGCATCAGCGCGAAATGCCTGAGCATTGCCGCCGGCGTCGGCACTGCGTCGTCGGTCTGGAACCACCAGTTTTCGTGCAGTTCCGCGATCTCCGACAACGGCACGGGCGTCACCGGCAGGTCCGACGCCAGCTCGATCAGGCGCGAGACGTCCCAGGCGTAGAACCCGCCGCCGGGCGACGGGCGAAAGTGATATTGCTTGCGCAGCGCCTTCGGGGCCATCAGGCGAATACGCTGGCGCCCTCGTCGGCGGGGCCTGCCACGCGGCGGAAGGTCTCGAACAGTTCGCGGCCCGTGCCGTGGGCATTGGCCGAGAGGTCTGCCGTCGCCGCCGTGCGCGCCTCGAACTCGGCTGCCGGCACCAGCACTTCCAGCGTGCCCTCGATCGCGTCGACGCGCACCATGTCGCCGTTGAGCACCTTCCCGATCGGTCCGCCGTCGAGTGCCTCCGGCGTCACGTGGATCGCCGCCGGCACCTTGCCGGACGCGCCGGACATGCGCCCGTCGGTGACCAGCGCCACCTTGTAGCCGCGATCCTGCAGCACGCCGAGCGCCGGGGTGAGCTTGTGCAGTTCCGGCATGCCGTTGGCCTTCGGTCCCTGGAAGCGGATCACCGCGACGAAGTCCTTCTCCAGTTCGCCCTTGCGGAAGGCCTCCTGCAACTCGTCCTGGCCGTGGAACACCACCGCCGGGGCCTCGATCACCTGGCGGTCCGGCTTGACCGCCGAGATCTTGATCACGGCCTTGCCGAGATTGCCGGTCAGCATCTTCAGCCCGCCATTGGGCTGGAAAGGCTTGGAGATCGGCGCCAGCACCTTCTCGTCGTGCGACTTCTCGGGCGCGGGTACCCGCTTGACCGTGTCGCCTTCCAGCTTCGCCTCGACCATGTAGGGCTCCAGCCCCTGGCCGAACACGGTGCGTACGTCGCGGTGCAGCAGCCCGGCATCGGCCAGTTCGCGGATCATGAAGCCGAGCCCGCCTGCGGCGTGGAAATGGTTCACGTCGGCAAGCCCGTTCGGATAGACTCGCGCCAGCAGCGGCGTCGCGTCGGACAGGTCGGAAATGTCCTGCCATGTCAGCTTGATCCCGGCCGCAGCGGCCATGGCGATCAGGTGGATGGTGTGGTTGGTCGATCCGCCCGTGGCATGCAGGCCGACCACGCTGTTGACGATGGATCGCTCGTCGATCATCTCGCCCACCGGCGTGAACTCGTTTCCGAGCGCGGTGATGGCAAGTGCCCGCTTCGTGGCTTCCTTCGTCAGCGCGTCGCGCAGCGGCGTGTTCGGGTTGACGAAGCTGGCGCCCGGCATGTGCAGTCCCATGAACTCCATCAGCATCTGGTTGGAGTTCGCGGTGCCGTAGAAGGTGCAGGTGCCCGGACCGTGATAGGATGCGCTTTCGGCTTTCAGCAGTTCGTCGCGGCCGATCTTGCCTTCCGCGTAGAGCTGGCGGATGCGGGCCTTCTCGTCGTTCGGCAGGCCGGTCGTCATCGGCCCGGCGGGAATGAACACCGCCGGCAGGTGCCCGAAGGTCAGCGCCGCGATGACGAGGCCCGGCACGATCTTGTCGCACACGCCGAGATAGACCGCGGCGTCGAACATGTCGTGCGAAAGCCCGATGCCCGCGGCCATGGCGATCACGTCGCGCGAGAACAGCGACAGTTCCATGCCCGCCTGGCCCTGGGTGACGCCGTCGCACATGGCCGGCACGCCGCCGGCGACCTGCGCCACGCCGCCGGCCTCGCGAGCCGCCTCCTTGATCAGCGCCGGGAAGCGCTCGAAGGGCTGGTGCGCCGACAGCATGTCGTTATAGGCGGTGATGATGCCGAGATTGGGCGCCTCGTCGCCCATCAGCTCTGCCTTGTCGGACGGCCCGCAGGCGGCGAAGCCGTGTGCGAGGTTGCCGCAGGAAAGGCGCGAGCGTTTCGGCCCCTGCGCCGCGCGCGCGCGCAGCCGTTCCAGGTAGGTTTCGCGCGAGGACCGCGACCGCTCGCGGATACGCTCGGTGACATCGGCAATCGCTTTTTGCACGTCGCTCATCGTTCTGGCTCCTGGCAAGTCTGGCGGGCGCTACGGCGCCCAGAATACGTGGATCGGCGTCTTTTCCTGCTGCAGCACGGCGCGGACCGGCATGGCGCGGACATCGTTGCCGCCAAGCGCCGTCTCGAACACGGCGCGCTTTTCCTCTCCCTCGATATGGAGCGCGAGGAACCTGGCGTCCAGCAGGACGGGAAGCGTCAGCGTCAGCCGCGGCTCGCCCGCGCCATCGGCGCGCATCGGCACCACCCGCTCGCCGCTATCGGGGTCGAGCGCCCGATCGAGCATGTCGCCGCCGGGAAAGAACGAGGCCGTGTGCCCGTCCGTGCCCATGCCCAGCACCGCGACGTCCAGCGGCCAGGCCACGGTGGCGAACAGTTCGGCGCTGCGCCGCGCGTTCTCGTCGGGCGTGGCGAGCCCGGTCTCGAAGGCCGTGAAATGCGCCTTCGCCGCGTGCCCGGTGAGCAGCCTTTCGCGCACCAGCCGCTGGTTGGCCCGCTCCGAGTCCGGCGGACATATGCGCTCGTCGACCAGGATCACCGTGACCCGGTCCCAGGCGATCTCGGTCTCCGACAGCACCTTGAACAGCGTCTTCGGCGTCGAGCCGCCGGAAACGGCCAGCGCCGCCTCGCCGCGTTCGGCGATCGCCCCGGCCAGTTGCGCGGCGATGCCGGCGGCCAGTGCGATGGCGAGCGCCTCGCGGTCGGAATAGTCGTGGCGCCGGACGCCGCTGCCGGTTTCGGTCATGCCGTCATCCCTCGTGCCATGTCCGCCCGTCGCGCTCGATCAGCGCGATGGACGCGGACGGTCCCCATGTGCCGGCTGTGTAGTGCTGCACCGGCTGGGCGGTTGCTTCCCAGGCCTTCAGGATCGGGTCGATCCAGGTCCACGCGGCCTCCACCTCGTCGCGGCGCATGAACAGCGTCTGGTTGCCGCGGATCACGTCGAGGATCAGCCGCTCGTAGGCGTCCGGGTTGCGCACGCCGAATGCCTCGGCGAAGCTCATGTCCAGCGGCACGTGCCGCAGCCGCATCCCGCCGGGGCCGGGGTCCTTGATCATGATCCACTGCCTGACGCCCTCGTCGGGCTGCAGTCGCATCACCAGCTGGTTGGCGATCAGCCGCCCGGCGGGCGCGCCGAAGATGGAATGCGGCACCGGCTTGAAGGAGACGACGATCTCGGAGACGCGCTTGGCCAGCCGCTTGCCCGTGCGCAGGTAGAAGGGCACGCCGGCCCATCGCCAGTTGGCGATGTTGGCCTTGATGGCGACGAAGGTCTCGGTGTTGCTCTGGCCGCCCTCGAGTTCCTCCAGGTAGCCCTTCACCGGCCCGCCGCCCGAGGCGCCGGAGGCGTACTGGCCGCGCACCGTCATGCGCTCGACATTGCTGTCGTCGATCGGCTCCAGCGCGCGCAGCACCTTCAGCTTCTCGTCGCGCACCGCGTCGGCGTCCATGCTGGATGGCGCTTCCATGGCGACGAGGCAGAGCAGCTGCAGCAGGTGGTTCTGCACCATGTCGCGCAGCGCGCCGGCCTTGTCATAATAACCGGCGCGGCCTTCCAGCCCGACCGATTCCGCCACCGTGATCTGCACGTGGTCGATATGGGCCGAGTTCCACAGCGGCTCGTAGAGCGCGTTGGCAAACCGCAGCGCCATCAGGTTCTGCACGGTCTCCTTGCCGAGATAGTGGTCGATGCGGAAGATCTGGTCCTCGCGGAACACCTCGCCCAGCGTGTCGTTGAGCTGCCGCGCGGATTCGAGGTCCCGGCCGATCGGCTTCTCGACGACGATGCGCGTTTCCGGCGTGATCAGTCCGTGCGCGCGCAGCCTGTTTGCGATGTCGCCGAACAGCGCCGGCCCGACGGCGAGGTAGTATGCGCGCTTCCGGTTCGGGTCGTCGCCCAGCTTGGCCTTCAGCTCGTCCCAGCCCTTGTCGGACTTCGCGTCGATGGCCACGTAGCGCAGCTTGGCCAGGAAGGAGGCAACGGCATCCTCGTCCAGCCCTTCCTTGACGAAACGCTTCAGCGCGTCGTGGGCGAAGTTGCGATATTCCTCGTCGCTCATCTCCGCGCGGGAAACACCGTAGATGCAGGTCGGCTCGACGATCTGGCCGTCGACCTGGCGGTGATAGAGCGCCGGCAGCAGCTTGCGCTCGGCGAGGTCCCCGGTACCTCCGAAGACGATGTAGTCGAACGGATCAACGGGAATGATCTGTGCGGACATGGGAATTCCTGTCTGTCGCTGGGGTTTGGCCGGACAATATTCTAATCGATTTAATAAATCCAGAACCCTTCCGGATTTTTGTGGCGGCGGGCACCTGCTGTGCTAGCCTGCGACAGCTTGCGGGAGGATGACGACATGCTCAAGACGCCGGACACGAAACTGTTGCGCGAGGCGGGCGAGGGAACGCGCGGCGCCAACCTTGTCGCGGGCAACCGGGTCGACGCGGCGTCCGGCGAGCGCATAGACGTCGTCTGTCCCTCCGACGGTGCGGTCTTCGCCTCGATCCCGCGCTCGGCGGCGGTCGATGTCGATGCCGCCGTGGCCGCCGCGCGCACCGCCTTCGAGAACAGGCCCTGGGCGCGCATGACGGCGACGGAGCGCGGCCGTTCGCTGACCCGTCTCGGAGAACTGGTTGACCGGCACCGCGACGAACTCGCCGCGCTGGAATCGCGCGACACCGGCAAGCCGGCCCGCCAGGGCGTCGCCGATGTTGCCGCTGCGATCCGCTATTTCGAGTATTACGGCGGCGCGGCCGACAAGGTGCATGGCGACCAGATACCCTTTCTCGATGGCTACACGGTCTTCACGACGCGCGAGCCGCATGGCGTCGTCGCCGGCATCATCCCGTGGAACTATCCGCTGCAGATCCTCGCCCGCGTCGCCGGCGCGGCGCTGGCCATGGGCAACACCCTTGTCGTCAAGCCGGCCGAGGACGCATCGCTGACCGCCCTGCGCGTCGCCGAACTGGCGCTGGAGGCGGGCATCCCGCCCGGCGTCCTCAACGTCGTGACCGGCTACGGCGCGGAGGCCGGCGCGGCGCTGTCGGCCCACCCGGGCATCGACTACGTCACCTTCACGGGCTCGCCGGCCACCGGCACCGCGATCCAGGCGGCGGCCGCGAAGAACAATCGCGGCGTGACCATGGAGCTTGGCGGCAAGTCGCCGCAGGTCGTCTTCGCCGATGCCGATCTCGACGCCGCGCTGCCCGTGGTCGTCAACGCCATCATCCAGAACGGCGGCCAGACATGCTCGGCGGGCAGCCGCGTGCTGGTCGAGAAGCCGGTCTATGACGACTTCGTTTCGGCGCTGGCGAAACGATTCTCCGCGCTGCTGGCCGAGCCGCATTACGCCGACGGCGATCTCGGTCCGCTGATCAATGCCCGGCAGGCGGGGCGCGTTGCCTCCATGATTGCCGGGGCCGAGGCCGCCGGCATTCCCGTCCTGGCGCGCGGCGCGGTTGCCGCCGACGCGCCCTCCGGCGGCCATTACCAGGCGCCGGTCCTGTTCGGCCCGGTCGATCCGCAGGCGGTCATCGCGCGCGAGGAGGTATTCGGCCCCGTGCTTGCCGCTTTCCCGTTCGACGGCGAGGAGGAGGCTGTCCGCCTCGCCAACGGCACCGAATACGGCCTCGTCGCCGGCGTGTGGACGCGCGACGGCGGCCGTCAGCACCGCGTCGCCAGGCGCATTCGCGCCGGCCAGGTCTATGTCAACGGCTATGGTGCGGGCGGCGGCGTGGAATTGCCCTTCGGCGGCTTCGGCAAATCCGGCCACGGCCGCGAGAAGGGCTTCGAGGCGCTGATCGACATGTCCGCCACCCGGACGATCGTGTTCAACCATGGCTGACCGGTTCGGCCGCTGGCAAACGAGAAGGAGGTATCCATGCCGGATGACAAGTACCTGCTGACGGCGGAGGAGATCGCGGCGATGCCCGGGCTGAGGAAAACCCACTTCCTCAATCCGAACGCCGAGCGCGTCAACAAGTCGCTGGGCGACGAAACCGGGCTGACCGGCCTCGGTTTCCACATCATCGAGGTCGAGCCGGGCCGCGACACCACCGAGCACCATCTCCATTACCACGAGGATGAATGCGTCTACGTCCTGTCCGGCGAGGCGACCGCCCATATCGGCGAGGAGAGCTTTCCCGTGAAGGCCGGCGATTTCATCGGCTATCGCAAGGGCGGTCTCGCCCACTCGATCACCAACACGGGCACGGAGTTGTTGCGTTGCATCGTGGTCGGCCAGCGTCTGGCCCATGATGTCGGCGAATATCCGCGCCTGGGCAAGCGCCTCTTCAGGAATGTCGGGATGAAGTGGAACCTTGTCGATATCGCCAACGTTGCCGAGCCGGTGGCCGGCGCGAAGAAATAGGCGTTCGCAACGAGGGAGGAATGAATTGGCGAGACTGGCAGGAAAGACGGCGATCGTGACCGGCGCCGCGTCGGGCTTCGGCGAGGGCATGGTGCGCCGCTTCGCGGAGGAGGGCGCCAATGTCGTCGTCGCGGATCTGGACGGGCAGGGCGCGGAGAAGGTCGCCGCCGAAATCGGTGAAGGCGCGGTGCCGCTTGCCGTCGACGTGTCGCGCAAGGCCGATGTCGAGGCAATGGCGCAAGCCGCGCTTTCGCGCTTCGGCCGCATCGACATCATGGTCAACAATGCCGGCTACACCCATGTCAACGGCGACATGCTGGAGGTCGACGAGGATACCTTCGACCGCATCTGTGCCGTCAACATGAAGGCGATCTACTTTGCCGCGCTCGCCGTCGTGCCGGCGATGGCCGGGCAGGGCGGCGGTTCCATCATCACCACGGCGTCGACCGCCGGCCTGCGTCCGCGCCCGGGCCTGACCTGGTACAATGCCTCGAAGGGATGGGCGATCACCGCGACGAAGTCGATGGCCGTCGAGCTGGCGCCGAGAAACATCCGCGTCAACTGCCTGTGCCCGGTTGCCGGCGAGACGGGAATGCTGGCGCGGTTCATGGGCGAGGACACGCCGGAGAAGCGGGCGCAGTTCCGTGCCTCGGTTCCGCTCGGCCGCCTGTCGACGCCGCTCGACATCGCCAATGCCGCGCTGTGGCTGGCCTCCGACGAGGCCGAATTCATCACCGGCGTCGCGCTCGAGGTTGACGGGGGGCGCTGCATTTGAGACCCATCGCCCGCCCATGACCGGAGATCAGCTTTTCCTTTTCGCCCTGTTCGGCGTCGTCTTTGCCTTCTTCGTATGGGGGCGCTTTCGCTATGATCTGGTGGCCTTCACGGCGCTGCTCGTCGCGGTCATGGCCGGCCATGTCGATGCCGCGTCGGCCTTCGAGGGCTTCGGGCATCCCGCCGTCGTCATCATCGCGCTGGTGCTGGTCGTCTCGCGCGGACTGGTCAATTCCGGCGCGGTCGAGCTGATCGCCCGCGTCGTCATCGCGCCGGACCGCTCCATGCCCGTCCACATCGCGGTGATGTCCTTTGTCGGCGCGGCGCTGTCGGCGGTCATCAACAATGTCGCCGCGCTGGCGCTGCTGATGCCGCTCGATCTCGAGGCCGCCGCCAAGGCGAAGCGCGCCGCCTCCCTGACGCTGATGCCGCTGTCCTTTGCCACCATTCTCGGCGGCATGATCACCCTGATCGGCACGCCGCCCAACATCGTCATCGCCCAGTACCGCGCCCGCGCGCTGGGCGAACCCTTTTCCATGTTCGACTTCACCCCTGTGGGCCTTGCCGTTGCGGTGGCGGGCATAGCCTTCGTCGCCCTGTTCGGCTGGCGGCTGATCCCGGAGCGCGAGCGGGCGAAGGCTGTCCGCGGAGGGGAGGATGCCGGTCTCTACGTCGCCGAGGCGCGGGTGAAGGAGAAGTCCAGGTCCATCGGCAAGGCCGTGCAGGAACTCTATCCGCTGGCCAATGACAACGACATCACCATTGTCGGGCTGGTGCGGCGCGGCAAGCGCCTGCCCGGCTTCTCGCGCGACGAGGTGCTGGCCCGGGGCGACTTCCTGGTGCTGGAGGGCGATCCGAAGTCGATCGAGACCTTCATGGGAGCGGCGGAACTTGATTTCTCCGGTTCCGAGAAGCATGACGGCGGCGTTGCCGGCCCGTCGCTGACCCTGGTCGAGGCCATCGTCACCGACAATTCGCGCATTGCCGGGCGGTCGGCCCGCGACCTGCGGCTGCAATACCGTCACGGCGTCACCCTGCTGGGCGTGTCGCGCAGCGGCCGTCGCTTCCGCGAGCGCGTGCGCAACCTGAAGATCCGGCCGGGCGACGTGCTTCTGCTGCTCGGCCCCCGCGACCGTATCGCCGATGTTGCCGCCTGGCTCAACGTGCTGCCGCTGGAGGAAGGCCGCACGCAGTTGCTCCAGCGCGGCAAGGCGACCGCCGCCATCGCCGCCTTTGCCATCGCCATCATGCTGTCGGTGCTCGGCCTCGTTTCGCTCGACATCGCGCTGGGTCTCTGCGTCGTGGCCTATGTCCTGATGGGACTGCTCGGCGGCACGGAGATATACGAGGCGGTGGACTGGCGCGTCATTGTCCTGCTCGGCTCGCTGATCCCGCTCGGCCTCGCGCTGGAGGAATCCGGCGGCACGCGGCTGATTGCCGAGACCGTCGTCGCCAACACGCACGGCGCGCCGATCTGGGTGGTGCTTCTGGTGCTGATGGTCATCACCATGACGCTGTCCGACTTCCTCAACAACGTCGCCACCACGCTGATCGCCGCGCCCATCGGCCTCGGGGTCGCGGAGGCGTTCGGCGTCAATCCCGATCCCTTCCTGATCGGCGTCGCCGTGGCTGCCTCCTGCGCGTTCCTCACGCCCATCGGCCACAAGAACAACACCATCATCATGGGGCCGGGCGGCTATGCGTTCGGGGATTACTGGCGCATGGGCATTTTCCTCGAGCTGATCGTTCTGGCCGTCTCGATTCCCGTCATCCTGCTGGTCTGGCCGCTCTGATCGGTGGCTCTGCCGCAACTTCGCCCGATTGCTGTCGTGACTGCGCGTGAAGGCCGGAATGCGTCCGGCCGCGAAAGGAGACTGCCATGACCGGCGCCGAAGCGATCATTGTCCTGAGCCTGCTCGGCTGCGACGACAGCGGGACGCAGTGCGACTACCTGCGCGCTTCCGAGCAGCGTTTCGCGAGTGTCGCGGAATGCCGGGTGGCCTCGGACGCCTTCCTCGCGGCCAGCGATGACGCCGAGTATCCCGCCGTCGTTGCCATCTGTGCGCCGGCGGTGGAGACCGCGGGCCGGCCGGTGCCGCCGGAACTGCCCGTGGAGGTGGCCCCGGAGATCCCCGCCGACGAGCTGGCGCCCGACATGGTCGAGCGCATAGCAGGCGCGATCGCCGGTTACGTACCCGGCCGGGAGACGTTGGCCAGACCCGTCGGCGTCGCGGCGGAAGGCGCGGCGAAGGTCGGCAGCGCCGTCATCGTCGGCGTGAAGCGCGTCGCCGAGGCCGTTAACCCGTTCTGAACCTCGTCGTTTCACCTTGACCGCGCGGCAGGTTGAAACGGCCCGCGGGACGGCCTATGCCCCGTGGCACGGACTTTTTCGATGCGAGCGCCCATGCACAACGTTTCAATTTCCGGCACCGGCGTCTTCACGCCCGAACAGAGCATTTCCAATGCCGAGCTTGTCGCGGCCTTCAACGCCTGGGCCGACCGCCAGAACGCCATTCATGCCGATGCGATAGCGCGCGGCGAGCGCGAGCCGGTGCCCCATTCCGACGAGGGGTTCATCGTCAAGGCATCCGGCATCGAGCGCCGCTACGTGCTCGACAAGACCGGCACGCTCGATCCGGAAATCATGCATCCGGTCCTGCCCGAGCGTTCCGACGACGAACTGTCCGTCATGGCGGAGATGGCGGTGAAGGCGGCACGGGTCGCGCTGGAGAGGGCCGGGCGCACGGGCAGCGACATCGACGCGGTCATCTGCGCCGCCTCCAATCACGAGCGTCCCTATCCGGCCATTGCCATCGAGATCCAGCAGGAACTGGGGATCGAGGGCTTCGCCTTCGACATGAACGTCGCCTGTTCCTCGGCCACCTTCGGCATCCAGGCCGCCGCCGACATGATCCGCTGCGGCTCGGCGCGGCGCATCCTGATGGTCAATCCGGAGATCTGCTCGGCGCACCTGGAATGGCGCGACCGCGATTGCCACTTCATCTTCGGCGATGTCTGCACCGCGGTGGTGCTCGAGCGCGCCGATCTCGCCGACGCGCCGGGCCGTTTCGACATCGTCTCGACGCGCTGCCTGACGCGGTTCTCCAACAATATCCGCAACAACAACGGCTTCCTGCGCCGCACCCGCATCGGTCACATGGAGGATCGCCGCGACATGCAGTTCCGCCAGGAGGGCCGCAAGGTCTTCAAGCAGGTGGTGCCCATCGTCACGGACCTGATCCTCGGCCACCTCGCCGACAATGACCTGAAGCCGGACGATCTTTCGCGGCTGTGGCTGCACCAGGCCAACAAGGGCATGAACGACCTGATCGGCGCGCGCGTTCTCGGCCGCAAGCCGGAGCCGGGCGAGCAGCCCAACATCCTGCAGGACTACGCCAACACGTCCTCCGCCGGATCGATCATCGCCTTCTCGAAATTTTCCGACGACCTTCAGCCCGGCGATCTCGGGGTGATCTGTTCCTTCGGTGCAGGGTATTCGGCCGGCAGCGTGATCGTCCGCAAGGCGGCCTGAATCAGACTGCGTTTTCCTCCGCCGCGCGGGCGGGATCGGGGACCCGGCGGGTCACGTCGCGGATGATGATGACCGCGCCCAGCGCGTCGTTGTCGGCGTCGTATTGCCGGAGCATCTGGCACTCGAGCAGCTGCCGGCCGCGCTTCTCGCTGTCGAGATAGTAGTAGTAGCACTGGTTTTCGCCCGCCAGGCACTTCTCGAAATAGGTCTTGGCGCGTTTCTCGTAGCGCTCGTCGCCGATCACCTCGCTGACATGGCGTCCCGTGAATGCGCTCTGCGGCATGCCGTAGAAGCGCCCGTTCGCCGGCGAGGTGTAGGTGTAGCGAAAGTCCCGGTCGAAGGCGGAGACGCGCAGGTCGGTGCGCTCGATCATCCCGCCGATTTCGGGAATGTCCGCCGGCGCGGCGGCCGCGGCCGGCTCCGGTGCGGTCTCGTCGCGCGCCGTCGTTCCGGCGATGTAGCGCTCGATGACCGCCCGCGCGTCGGCGAAGAGCGAGCTGTGGGTTCCGAGGTCCGCGGCCTGGGAAATCGCGTTCATGAAGAAGTCGATCTGCTGGAGCCGTTCCCACGGATTCGTGGCGAAGAAGTCCCGGATGACGTTCCTGATCCAGTTCATGCGGATGTCGCACTCGCGGATCATGGTCACCTGTTCGGAACGAATGGCTTTGTACAGCGCCTTTTCGCAGTCCTTGTATTCGTCGATCAGAGACGAAAGCTGCATGTCCTGTCCTGCCCCTAATGCCGATTCTATTCGCGGCTCTTATACATTAACCGCCCCTGTCGAGAAGGGATAGACTCGAATCTGTGCCATTATGGAACAGAAAAGATCGCCGGCAGGCGGGCTGCGGCGCCATGTATACTTGGATTTTCCCGATGAATCGCCGCTCCGCGGCCGCGCCGGCCCGGTATCCGCTCAGAGCCGGTCGAGCATGGCGAACCAGGTCAGCGCAAGCGTGAGCAGTGGCTTGCGGAACCTCCGCCCGCCGGGAAAGGCGGGCACCTTCAGCTCGCGCAGCGCCTCCAGCCGGTCGCGGTTCCCGCTCACGGCCTCGGCATAGAGCCTGCCGGTGAAGTTGGACAGCATCACCCCGTGGCCGGAGAAGCCGCCGATGGCGGTGACGCCGGGCATCACCTCGGCGACGAAGGGCTCGCGCGGCATGGTGATGCCGACCGACCCGCCCCAGGCGTGGGTGATCCCGACATCGGCCAGTTCCGGGTAGATCTCGGCGATCTGCCGGCGGATGTGGCCGGCGATGTCGCGCGGATTGTCCGCCGTGTAGGCCTCGCGCCCGCCGAACAGCAGCCGGTCGTCGCCATACTTGCGGAAGTAGCGCACCACGAAGCGCGAGTCGTCGATCGATTCGCCGCCGGGTATGATCCTCGCGTTCAGTTCCGGCGGCAGCGGCTCGGTGGCGCCGATGAAGGAGCGGATCGGCATCACGTGCGCCGCCGACACCGGCTCGAGCGTGTCCGAGCCGTAGGCGTTGACGGCGACCAGCGCGCGCCCGGCGGTGATCGTGCCGCGCGCGGTCGCGATCCTCACCCTGCCGCCGTCGCGCGCGATTCCCGTCGCCTTCGTGTTCTCGAACAGCCGTGCTCCCGCCGCCGCCGCCGCCCGCGCGGTGCCGATGACCAGCCGCAGCGGGTGGATGTGGCCGGTGCCGGTGTCGCGGATGCCGCCGTGGAAGAAGGACGAGCCGGTGCGTTCCGCGGTTTCCTCGCGGTCCATGTAGGAGATGTGCGGGTAGCCGTAGCGCTCGGCCATGATCTCGGCATGGCGCCGGTAGTCGTCGGCGTAGCGCTTCCGGTGGATCACCGAGAGCTGGCCCGGCCGGTAGCCGATGTCTATGCCGTGTTCCTCGGCGAATTCGAGCATGTGGCGCTTGGCGTCCTCGGCGATGTCGAACAGCGCCTTCGCCCGCTCGAAGCCGAGTTCCTTCTCGTGGTCCTCCGGCCAGGAGCGCTGGCCGGTGCCCATCTGGCCGCCGTTGCGCCCCGACGCGCCGTCGCCGAACCGCGCCTGGTCGATCAGCACCGTCTCGACCCCCGCCTTCGCCAGGTGCGCCGCCGCCGACAGGCCGGTGAAGCCGCCGCCGATGATGGCGACGTCGCAAGTCCGGTCGCCGTCGAGCGCGGGATATTCCGGCCGCTCGCCGGTGGTTGCCTCGTACCAGGAATGGCCCGGCGAGATCGGGCTCTGGTAAGCCATGTCTTTCCTTTCCGCCGTCGCGGCCCTACACGTTGAGCAGGAGGTATTCCCGTTCCCACGGGCTGATCACCCGCATGAAGGTCTCGAACTCGCCGCGCTTGACGCCGGCGAGCGTGGCGGTGAACTCGCGGCCGAGCACGTCGTCGAATGCGCGTTCGGCCTCCATCAGCGACACCGCCTCCAGCAGGCCGCGCGGCAGCGAGATCTCGCCCTCGTTGGCGGTCTCGGCGGTCGGGCTGGTCGGCACGATGCCGTTGACCATGCCGAGATAGCCGCAGGCCAGCGAGGCGGCGAGCGCCAGGTACGGGTTGGCGTCCGAGGAGGGCAGCCGGTTTTCCACCCGCCTTGCCGCCGGGCCGGAGGTCGGCACGCGGAACGCGGTGGTCCGGTTGTCGTAGCCCCAGGCGGTGTTGACGGGCGCGGCCATTTCCGGCGTCAGCCGGCGGTAGGAGTTCACGTAGGGCGCCATCATCACCAGCGCCTTGGGGATGTAGTGCTGCATCCCGCCGATGAAGGCGCGGAACAGCTCGGTCTCCGATCCGTCCTCGGCGGAGAAGATGTTCCTGCCCGTGGCGATGTCGACCACCGACTGGTGGATGTGCATGGCGCTGCCCGGCCGGTCCTGCATGGGCTTGGCCATGAAGGTGGCGTAGATGCCGTGTTTCAGCGCCGCCTCGCGGATGGTGCGCTTCATCAGGAACACCTGGTCGGCCAGCGTGACCGGGTCGCCGTGGCGCAGGTTGATCTCCAGCTGCGACGGGCCTTCCTCGTGGATCAGCGTGTCGATCTCCAGCCCCTGCGCCTCGCAGAAGTGGTAGATGTCGTCGATCAGCTCGTCGAACTCGTTGACGCCGGCGATGGAATAGGCCTGCCCGCCGGCGATCGGCCGGCCGGAGCGCCCTGTGGGCGGCTGCAGGGGATAGTCCGGGTCGGTGTTGGGCGCGACGAGGTAGAACTCGATCTCGGGCGCCACCACGGGCTTCCAGCCCCTTTCGGCATAGGCGGCGACGACGCGCTTGAGCACGTTGCGCGGCGTGTAGGCGATGTCCTTTCCGTCGGCGCCGACGAGGTCGCAGATCACCTGTGCCGTCGGGTCGGTCTCCCAGGGCACCGCCGACAGGGTGGAGAGGTCGGGCATCAGCTTCAGGTCGCCGTCATGCGGGTCGTAGCGGAAGTCGCCGGTCTCCTCCGGGTATTCGCCGGATATGGTCTGGCGGAACAGGGCCGAGGGCAGGGCCAGCGAGGTTTCGGAGATGAATTTCTTCGACGGCATCATCTTGCCGCGCGGCACGCCGGCGAGGTCCGGCGTGATGCACTCGATGTCCTCGATGCCGCGCCATGCGAGCCATTGCTCGGCCTGTTTCCAGTCGGCGACGCCGTACTTGTTTTCGAGGAAGGCGGGCGTCTTCGCCCGCGGTTTGGAAGAGGCGGAGCGTTTCGCCCCGCCCGCGCTCGTCTTGTCCTTGGCCATCGGTCACCGGTCGGTTGCGGATGGCCCGGTTATACGCCGGGCGGGACGGGGCTGGGAAGGGGGGCCTCCCCCGTTCATGCGCCATTGCACCGTTGCTTCTCTCCGCTGCAGTTTCCGCCCGGTCGGGCGCAATGCGCTAGTCGGCCCAACACACGCCGAAGGCGCAGCCGGAAATCCTGACCTTCTGCATCAGGGCAAACGGGGGGGCTTCGGCAAATCTTATTCGCGCCAGCCGGGAACGGTCGCGCGGCCGCATCGTGTTTTGGAAGTCTTCGGGACGTGAATCGGCGATCTGCATGACACTCTCGATGATGCCGATGCTCGATTGGTTGCCGGCACGGACATTTATCCGCGTGCCTTCCTTTACCGCAAAGAGGTAGCTGTCCGGCAGGTATGCCAGGACGAACTTGCTGCCTCCGAAAATTTCCAGGAGCTCGTCTCCACGCTCGACCACGGTTCCCACGGGCGCGACCTTGGAGCCGACGATGCCCGTGGCGGGCGCGCGTACAAGGCCGCCGTCGTAAATTGCGCGCAAGCGTTCGATGGCGTCCTTGGCGACTGCCTGTGATTGGCTGACCAGCTTCAGTTCCGCCCGGAAGACGTCGGCCTGTGCACTCAGTTCCGTTGCGCGTTGGACGGCCTCGAAGCTGTTGTTGAGCGCTTCGGCGCGAACCCTCATGGGGACATTGTCCCGGACGGCTTCCTCGGACAGCCGGCTGGCGGCTTCGCTTGTCTCCGCCGCCGTCCTTTTCGCCAGGGGAAGGATTTCGCTTATGTTGGCGACCTTGGCCCGCAGCTCCTCGTGGCGGCTGTCCAGTTCGCTGCCGCGAAGCGAGAGTTCCGCGATTGTCTTGACCGTGTCGAAGGATTCCAGTTTGGCGACGACTTGTCCCGCTTCCACCTTGTCGCCCTCCTGGACAAGCACCTCCATGATCGTGCCCGGATAGCGCGCTGCCACCATGTGCCGGTCGCTCAGAACCACGCCGTCGGCCGAAAGTACGAAGAGCCCGCCGGCCAGGTAGTAGGCGATTGCCCCGATCAGGCAGAACAGCAGGGCGAGATAGGTCCAGCGCCCGAGCCGGCCTGATGGGGTCTTTTCGCTCTCGGGCTTGTCCAGGCGCAGCGGTCTTCGCAGGCGTTTCATGTTCTTTGCCTCACCATGCTCGCACTCGCCGCACCTTGGGGGGCACGTAATTGTCGCCTCGCGAGCCGAAGAGGAGCCATTCCTGGACATAAGCGAAGAGGCGAACCGGACGCATGACAAAGGTCATGAACAGGGAATAGGCAGGCAGGTATGGCAGGTTTTGCCAGAAAACCGCTCGTCCACTGACCCGGCTCGCAAGTGCCAGCATCGCTAGGTCGAGCGCGAAGAGTGCGGCCTGAAGCGACATCATGACCGGGATGGCGGTAGTGCCGTACCGGACCGCGAGCCAGACAACATATGCGGGGAAAACAAAGGCCGCCAGCACGTTGAACACCAGGAAATCCCACTGGTGCAAGGCCTCCAGGAAATTGAACCGGGGATTGAACGGGTTCAACAGGTGGCGGTGTTTCCGATAGCGGATCCAGATCGCATCGCGCTCCCAGCGAAGGCGCTGCCGGATATAGGTATACGGCGTATGCGGGACATCCGTGTAGCAGACAGCGGCCGGCGCAAACGCGATCTGCCAGCCCGCCTGCCGAAGGCGCATCGTCGTATCGAGATCCTCACCGCCTCCGACATCGATACCGCGGATCTCTGCGAGCGCGGACCGCCGGAATGCGCTGAAGGCGCCGGACGCGCACGTAACCTGCCCGATCAGCTGGCTGAATCGCTTGCCGACCGAAATCGACTGGAGATATTCGATCGCCTGTATCTGCGTGATCAGGCTACGCTCTGCGTTGCGCGGCGAGATGTCCCCGCAGACGGCGCCCACGCGGGGATCGGCGAGGGGAGCGATCAGTTCCTCGATGGCGAACCGGTCGAATGAGCAGTCGCAGTCGACATTGACGATGATGTCGCCGCTTGCCAATGCCACCGCGAGGTTGGTGCCGGCCGACTTCCCGCCACGTTTGTCGGTCGCCACGATGCACCGCGCCTCTCCTTGCTTGACGAGTTCGGCGGCGACTTGAGGCATCCTGTCCGACGAGCCGTCGCTGACGATGATGATTTCGAAGCCCGTTATCGATTGTTCCCTGAGCGAGCGTATGCAGGCAGCCAGGGAACCCGCCTCGTTGTATCCGATAATGACTATGCTGACCGACGACGGGGGAACGCGCGTTTGCGGTCTCGCCCGGCTCGAGCCGCTGAACCGTTCCGGCCCATTCTGGGTGAGTGCGAGTACGGCGAAGGGAAGGATGTAGCGCGGCAGATCGAATACGATCACGAACCAGAACATGGACACCAGGCCGGCTACGCCCTGGGCCATAAGGAATGCAGCCCCAATTTCGATGTCAGCCACCGGTTTCCTCGCCGCTTCCGACCCATGTGATCTCGAACTTTGGCCGTAGTGGAACGGATAAAACGGAATCGCATTCTGCCAGGATTTGCTCCGATGAATCCTTGAATTCCTCGGGCGTCAGAGAATGGAAATATACGTAGTCGCCGTCGGTCGATGAATGGACATGCGCGGTATCGGCCAGCAGTCCCTGCAGGCGATCCTTGAACATTTGTCTGAGCGCCTGGAACGCGTCGTCACCCTTGGTCCGGGCGATATCATGCCGAGACGCGTAATCCAGCTTGGCAACGAACCCGCGCCGGCTTGAACCGGTCTTGCCGACGAACCGTCCGATTTGTTCGCGAAGTTTCGGAGGCAGCCGGTTGATCGAGCCGGATGCGGGGCGAACTCCTGCGGAGGATTTTCCGCTCAATCTGGAAAGGAAATGGTCGGTCAGCGAATAGGCATGTATGTCCACCGTCTTGATCAGGTCGCCATCGATATGCGCATCGCAGTCCTGGCACTGGAAGCCGACTGCCGGCTCGGTGGTCGTGCCGGCGCATTTTCGGCAAACCAATGCATCGCCAGGACGGTCATAGTCCTTGCCATAGTGACGCAGCTGCTTGAGGCATTTCGGGCATATTAGCGCGCTGCCCTGCCTGAAGTCGGACTCTGGCCCGATATGCGCGCAGCTGAAATGATGCAGGAATGCGGCTTGCGACAGGTTGGCTGATCTGCAGGCGGGGCATTCCTCCCGCACTACGAGGCGGTGCGACTGGCAATTCGGACAGGCCGAGTGGCGATCCACGAAACTACGGCGAAGCATTCCGGCATCCGCGAGGGCCTCGGCCAGGGTAATCGTGGCCCGCGTGTTCTGGAAACCCTGGTAGGCAAAGAAATAGCGCGATTGCGGAACCCGGACGGGTGTCAGGTCTTTCCCGGACACGAAGAGATAGGCCAGCATGCGGATGGCGGGCGTGGCGGCAGTGCGAAAGGTCGCAGGCAGCATTTCGCGCCGGGTGCGAAACCTGCGGATGATGGCCGCGGCATCCCGCCAGGATTGCGGGTCATCCGGTACCAGGTCGGCATCCGCGAGATGGGTCGGGCTGCCGGAAATGTTGATCACCGGGACGAGGGAATATTCGGCCCTGTGATTGTCGAACGATTCGAACCGGTCGAGATCTGTGAGCAATATGGCGTCCGGATTGCCGGACTTGGTGATTTCGAAGAACTGGCGCACCAGTCGCGAGTGAGAAAGGACCGATCCCGGAAAGAAGGTTGCGCGGGGCTTGTTCGGACCGAAATCGCTCGACAGGCGTTGAACGGCCTCGAATATCGGCCCGCTGTCCGGGTGCGGGTCTTCGGCTGCTTGTTGGCGGTCCTGGATCCGGATCAAGTCGCCATACTCATGCATGTGCCGGATTCCTTTTGCTATGGGCAGGCATAGCGGAACGAATTGCTATGGGCAGGCATAGCGGAACGAAAAAGTATAGACCGGGAAAATCCCCAACAAGAACGGAAAATGGATGCGAATATTACCTCCAAAGCGGTACTGTTACTTCGGATGAATATTGTATCCCGTTTCGCAAGATTTGAGTTCCACGCGAAGTGGCTTCCCGCCGCCGAGGCGCGGAACAACCGTCCTTGGTGCGCGACGGTCCAAACTTGTCCACCGCGCTCCCGCCTCCCTTATCCTTGTTCGCGCCGCATGGTGCGGCGAGGAGGCAGGCGATGCAGTTCGACTGGGCACTGGCGATAGAGAGAAACCGCAGGGACCTGCTGCGCATCCTGCGCGACCTTTTCGCGCTGGCCGGGCTGGACTTCGATACGGCACCCGCGCCCGTCCTCCCGGCCACCCTGCCGCGTTTCGCCGTTCTCCACGTCCGCCGCATCCTGCGCTCCGCCGAGGCCGCCGTGCGTCGCCTGATCGTGATCGCCGCGCGCGACATCGAGGTGCAGGTCCGCCATGCGCCTGCCTTGAAGCCGAAGACGGGGCGCGATGGCGGAGGGCCGGTGAAAGCCTCGGATTCCGTTTCCCCCTCACCCGACGCGCTGCGCGCGCCACCCTCTCCCGCGAGGGGAGAGGGGAGGAGCGAGCCCGCCACCCCCGTCACCGTCACCATCCGCCCCGATCCGCCGTTGCCGGAACCGCCAAAGGAGTCCCGCACCGGCAGCGTCAGCGTGCCGGTGAACCTGGGACTGGCCAATCTCCGCATCGTCCCCGATCCCGAACCGGAACCGGAGGAAGAGTCCGACGGCCCGGTGCCGCTCGGCCCCATCCCGGCCTTTCCGCTGGTCGATCCGCGCAAGCGCTTCGGTTTCACCCGCCCCCGGCGCCGTTACGCACGCACGCGCCCGCGCATCCGCCTGCTGGGCGACAACCCGTTTCCGGTCTACATGCGCCACCCGCCATTGCCGGAGCCTGATCTTCGCCTGCCGGGCGATGCCGTCCCAGCGGCTACCCTCCTGCGCCGCCTGGTGTCGGCGCGCATGGCGCTGGACAACATCGACCGCGAGGCGCGCCGCCTTGCCCGTCACGAGGCGCGCGTCCGCCACCGTCCGCCGGACAGCCGGAAGGTTATCTACACGGCGATGCGCCCCGGCCCGCCGCCCGGGCACCGGAAGCGAGGCCGCCACGCCATCGACGAGGTTCTCAAGGAATGCCACCGCGTCGCGGTCTGGGCGGAGAGGGAAGGGCCGCCGTGAGGAAAAACGGGGGAAGCGGCGTGCAACCCGCCTTCCGGCCGGAGGCGCGGGGTCGGTTGCGCGCGCCCGTCTTCCCGGCCGCGCCTGCGGAGACAGGGGGCACAAAGAAATCCGGCGCCGGATCGGGGATCCGGCGCCGGTCGGGAGGATGGCAGGTCTCAGACCGGCCGTTCGATCAGTCCCAGCCGCAGCGCCTTGGCGACCGCGTGCATGCGGTTGCTGGCGCCCAGCTTGCGCGCCGCGCTGCCGAGATAGTGGTTCACGGTATGCGGCGACAGTTCGAGGATGATGCCGATCTCCTCGGAGGTCTTGCCCTCCGCCGTCCAGGCGAGGCACGCCTCCTCGCGGGTGGAGATGCGCGGCCGGTCGGCGGCGATCGGGCTGTCGCGCATCGAATCGATGCTTTCCATCAGCGAGCAGCTGGCCAGGTACATCTCGGCGATCTCGCCGAATTCCTTCTGTCCCACCGAGAGGAAGGCGCTGACCACCTGTCCGTGCGCCTTGGGGCAGCCGGGGAAGGCGTGGATGAAGGCCGGCTTGCCGCCGATCCGCCAGGCCGGGATCATCACCGGAAGCGTTTCCGGGTTGCCCTTCCTCCTCGTCACCGCCGCGACCGCGCGGTCGATGACCGCGTCCGTCAGCACCCGGTCGATCTGGTGCACGGCGAGCGTCTGGGTCTTGCGCCCGCCGCCGTCATTGCAGATCCGGAACAGGATCGCGCCGTCGCACCGGTAGGTCCGGCACATTTCGGCAATGGTTTCGGAAAGGTCGTCTGTGGCCTTGCCGGCGACCTGCCATTGCGGCGCGATTTCCCGGATCGTGACCGGGGCGGACATGGTGGGAACGGCGACCGTCATGCCACCGAAACCCCTGCTGCCGCCATGGTGCCGGAGGCGATCAGCGCGGCGATCAATGCCCTTTCCACGACGGGCTTCGGCAGTTGCCGGGCGCCGTTCCTGACGTAGAGATTGCTCTTGCCCGTCTTTTCGCGCATCTGCGCGATGGTCCGCTCGCTGACCTCGAACAGGCCGCAGCAGACCGGCCGCCGGCCGTAGCCGTCCGCCTTGCCGATCTCGGTCAGCGGCGCGCCGGCGCGCTTGTAGATGCGTTTCATCTGCGGCTCGTAGTTGGAGACCAGCGTCTGGATGCCGTGTTCGAGCGCGCATTCGCCGAGCGCCACCAGCATCATCGCCATCGCGTCCTGCGGTGTCACGTCCGGCAGCGACATCGCGATTTCCTCGGTGTCGATGCACATGCGGGTGCCTTCCCAGATCGTCGGGTGGCACAGGTCGATATTGTTCGGGTAGGTCTTGCGGAACACGTCGTTCAGCAATGTCGGACCCGTTGTCGGCAGCAGCCTGAGAGAGCCGTAGAGCGTGGTCTGCTCGTCGTCGGTCCAGAGAAGGTAGGCCGGCTTCAGGTCGTCATAGGAGTCCCGTTCGATGTCGCCCGAGACGGGTACGTCCCATCCCAGTTCGTCGAAGAAAACCCGTTTGCGCAGCCTGAACATCTGGTCGAGAAGACCGTGATGCCTGCCGAAATCGGTCGCCTGCACAAGAAAGAACATGGTTCGCAGCCCCTTGGTCGTTGATACGATGGGGCCAGTATCGGAAGGGGGGCAACATCTAACAATTCCGCCAGATGGGCCGGCCCATCTGGGGGGATGCCGCAGGGGAATGGTTAATCAGCCCGAGATGATCTTCAGCGAGATCGCCTTGGCGACGGCCTGCGGCAGCGTCGCGCATTCCAGCTTGAACCGCGCGCTCTTGAGATAGCCGCGCACCGTGTGGCCCGACAGGCCGAGGATCTCGGCGATGGCCAGGTAGTCCTTGCCGCGCGCCGTCCATTGCAGGCATTCGATCTCGCGCGGGCCGAGCGGTGGCATCGGGTCCGTGCTGCTTTCCACTTCGGCCAGTGCCTTGCGGTGTATCCGGAAGGCGATCTCCTGCAGGTCGCCCGAGCGTGCCTTGATGAATTCGTCCCAGTCGGGACCGGTCAGCTTCGAGGTGACGGAAAAGAGCGAGCGGCGCGAGGACCGGTCGATGACCGGGATGGAGTAGCCGCTGGCGCCGATGTCGTGATTCGCTGCGTCTATCATCATCTCGGCCGCGGATTCGTCGATCTCGAGTTCCCGCCAGTCGAACGGAAGCATCCGCAGGAATCCCTCGCGCGCGATCGGGTCTACATTGATGTATCCCTTGAGGAGATAGCGGGAGATCCACGCGTCCGAGTAGGTCGTCTTCACATATGGCCGGTCGAGCGCGTCCAGTTTCGTCTGGCCGAGATGGAAAACGCAGTGGTGCAGCCCGTAGAGATCGCGAATCCGGTTAACGATTTCCTGCACGTCGTCGGATGAGTTCACGATACCGTATGCGGCTTCAAGCAAGTCGTTGTCTTCTGCCATCAATGGTCACTTGGATGCTTGTTGTGCGCTTGGATGCCGATAGCGAACGCCACCCGCCGCCGGGTGGATGCACCACAACCCCCTCATATGGGGGGATTGTAACGATTGAACGGCCATTTGGAAGTGCAAAGGAATGGGCGGAGTTTCTTCGCCGGGAAATGGTACCCTTGCGGTTTGCTCGCGCCGTGAAATTTTCCGAGTATTTTAGGGATCGCGGCAAAAGCCCTTCCCGCGGCGCGGGAAGGGCTCCTGATAGGAAAAACGAGGATATTTGTTGTCAGTCGCCCTGCGTGACGATCACCGGGATCAGCAGGTCGCCCCATGTGCCGTCTCCGCCGTGATGGCGTGCCGAGCGGATAAGTTCGACCGAAACGCCGGCCTCGACCGCGCGCATCACCGACTGGTTCAGCCGGTGCAGGTCGTTGGCCAGCATGCGGATCGCGGCCTGCTGTTCGGAGTTCATCGCGGAAGACTGTTCTTCCGCCCGTTCCTTGACGTGGGTCTTCGGTCGTTCATGCGCGTTCATTGCCATCTCCTGAAACGCTGGAGCACTGCTCCGTTGATTTGTAAATCCCTGTCACTTTTTCACAATCAGGGCATTTCGTTCCGGTTTGATCATCGGGATTCCGTCGACTGGCTTCCGATGTTTCTGTGACGAGTTTTACATCACCATGCGCAAATCACACCAAAATCCGGCCTGGCAGCCCGAAAATTCGCGTGGTCTTGTCACGCGGTCGACAGAAAGCGCTTGTGAACTTGTAAATTCTGTAAAATCCTGCGAAGGGCCATCGCGGCGGAAAAGTTGTAAAAAAGTGACGACGGATGAGTGAACAGAAGATATTTGCCGGGCCTCGGGTGCGCCGCATCCGCAATGCCGCCGGTCTCACGCAGACGGCGATGGCTGCCGAGCTGGGCATATCGCCGTCCTATCTGAACCTGATCGAACGCAACCAGCGTCCGCTCACCGTGCAGCTTCTGCTCAAGCTTGCCTCCGTCTACAAGATCGATCTGGAGGAGCTCCAGTCGGGCGGCGACTCCCTTCTGCCGCAACTGAAGGAGATGTTTGCCGATCCCCTGCTGGTCGGCGAGCTGCCCGGCGACCAGGAGCTGATCGAGGTCTCTGACGCGGCCCCCAATGTCGCCGCGGCGATGCTCAAGCTCTACCGCGCCTATCGCGAGGGGCAGGACAGGCTGTCGGATTTGTCGGACCTGCTTGCGCGGGAAGGGCATGAAACGCGCCTTTCCGGTGCCCGCCTGCCGGTTGACGAGGTGCGTGAGGCCTTCGAGAAGCGGCCGAACCATTTCGCGGCACTGGAGGAGGAGGCGGAGGCCTTCGTCAAGTTGCTCTCGCCCGGCGACGACCTGTTCGGCGCTCTCAAGGCCTGGCTGCGTGCCGAGCACGGGATCGCCGTGAAGGTGCTGCCGGTGGCCACCATGCCGCAGTGGCGCCGCCGCTATGATCGCCACTCGCACCGGCTGTTCATTTCCGAGCGCCTGTCCCTGCACGACCAGCTGCGCGAGGTTGCCATCGAGGCGGTGCTTCTGCGCATGCGGGTCGCCATCGATGCCGAAATCGAGGCCCTGAAGCTGTCCGGCGACGAGGCACGGCGCATTGCCCGTTTCGAGCTTGCCCGCTACGCGGCGCATGCGCTGATGATGCCTTACCGGCCGTTTCTCGAGGTCTGCGAGCGCTCGAAATACGATGTCGACGTGCTTCGGGCGCGTTTCGGCGTGTCGTTCGAGCAGGCCGCGAACCGCCTGACCATGCTGCAGCGGCCGGGCGCCTCGGGCGTGCCCTTTTTCATGCTGGAGGTCGACCATGCCGGCAACCGGTTCCGCCGTGCCGGGGCGGCGGGCTATCCCCAGGCGCGTTTCGGCGGCGCTTGTCCGAAATTGCCGGTCCATTCGGTATTCTCGCAGCCCGGTCACATTGTCGTGGATGCGGTCGAGATGCCGGATGGCGCGCAGTTCCTGGTTTTCGCGCGCACGCTGGAGGGGCCGCAGGGGGCGTTTCACGAGCGGCCTCGCCGCACCGCGCTTCTGCTGGGCTGCGATCTCGCGTTCCGCGAGCAGGTCATCTACGCCACCGCGCTGCCCGGTCGGAAGGACGACCCCATGACCACCCCGGTGGGCCCGGCCTGTCGTGTCTGCGAGCGGGCCGGCTGCCTGGCCCGCGCCGAGCCGCCGGTCACGAGGCCGCTCGGCCTGGACGAGATGGTGACGGGACTGAGCGCCTTCGACTTCGGCTAGAGAAGATCCTCCTTTGCCGCGCCGATCGGCCGATCGCCGCGGCACAGTTCTGCGTGGTCCCGGAAAAGCGCGTGGATGCGGTCGATCGCCTTGCGGACCTCCGGCTTGTGTCGGTCGTCATTGTGCATGACGAGATATTGCCATTCTGCCAGGTCGGCGATCGGCGGCCCGGCGCGCATCAGCCGCGGATCCCGGTCGCCGGCGAAGCACGGCATCACGCCCTTGCCGACACCGGCGCGTACAAGGTCGCGCAGCGTGTAGGGCGTGTTTGCCCACGCGCATATCGATATGCCTTCCTGCGCAAGCAGCCATCGGGCGGAACGCGTCACCGCCTCGTCCGATCCCAGCGAGACCCACTCGCTGCCCCTCGGGTCCGGGTGGTTGCGGGCGATATAGGGAGCGAATGCGATCTCCACCGTGCGCCGCGAGGCGAGATTGCCGCCATCCGCCGGCCGGTTCCGGATGCCGATCTCGATTTCGCGATGCGCGATGTCGAGCCGCGCCTCGGTGGTCTTGAAGGCGATGCGGAACGGGTCGTTCGCCGTCCAGACGCGCGAGAAGTTGTCGGCGATGAAATTCGCCGTCCATGTTCCCGCGGAGATGCGCACCACGGGGCGCTCGACGCCGGCGGCCAGCCATTCCTCGATGGGGCGCGCACTTGCCTCCATGCCCTGGACCTTGTGCAGCAGCGATCGCCCGTCCTCGGTGAGCGTGTATCCGGTGCGCGAACGCACGAAGAGCGATTTTCCCGTCGCCTGTTCCAGTGCAAGCATTCGCCGCCCCACCGTCGGCGCGCTCATGGATAGCGCCTCGGCGGCCTTTGTCAGGCCCCCGGCGCGCGCGACATGGGCGAATATTTGCAGGTCGTCCCAGTTCATGTCGTTCAATTCTGAAAAGCAGGATGCGAATTCGGCCGTACAGGGCGACTTCTCAGGAAAGGTATAGTCCATTCGTGAAAAACGAAAGGTCCGAGAGGCGAAAATGACGTATCCGTTCCCGGTGCAGATAACGGTGGCGCGCCGCCGAGAGTCGATGACGCCGGAAGAAGTTGACAAGTTTTATGATACGCATGCGGAGCCGTTACCCGGCTGGCTGTTGGCGCCGTTCGTCTTTGCCCGGCGCATTGCGGTGGCGCTCCGCCTGCCGCCGAACCTCGCCCCGCGCAACAGCCGGGCGGTGTGAGCTACGGGTGATCCCCGCCTGGCGGGGCAGGTGCGGGGAGCGGAAAATTCCGCTGCATGCGTCAATCCGGGCGAGTTGACTTTTCGGGGGGAGGCGCGCCAGTCTGTCCCATCGCCAACAGCACCTGGTGCAAAAGTGCCGTCGATCAATCCTGCGGATCAGACATCCTTCGACAAGCTCCCGACAATAGAAGAATATGAACGCTTCATGGCCGCGAACCCAGATTTGCAGGCCGTGGAGTTCCTCCTCGTCGATCCCAACGGCGTGATGCGGGGCAAGTGGGCGCCCGCCGACAGCCTGAAGAAGGCGTTCGAGGAAGGCGTGAATTTCCCGATGTCTATCCACGGGCTGGACATCTGGGGGCGCGAGGTTGCCGAGACCGGGTTGCATATCGAATCCGGCGACCGGGATGGCTACTTCCGTGCCGTGCCCGGCACGCTGTCGCGGGTGCCCTGGGCCGCCAGGCCGACCGCGCAGGTGCTGCTGCGCGGCTTCACGCCGGAAGGCGAACCGCTGCGCTTCGATTGCCGCAACACGCTGTCGCGCATCACCAAGGCGCTGGCCAGGCGTGGCCTCTACCCGGATGTCGCGTTCGAGCTGGAGTTCTACCTTCTCGAGCCGGGCACCGACTGGGATGACGGCATGCCGGCACCTGTGGGCGCCACGTCGGGCCCGGACCGGCAGCGCATGTACGGTCTCGACGATCTCGCCGAGTACGGTGCGCTGTTCGATGACATCAGGAGCGCCGCCGATGCGCAGAACCTGCCGATCGACACGATCGTCAAGGAAGCGGCTCCCGGCCAGTTCGAGGTCAACCTGAAGCATCGGTGCGATCCGCTGCGCGCGGCCGATGACGTGATCATGCTCCGCCGCATCGTCTTCGGCTGTGCCCGCAAGCACGGGCTGCAGGCGACTTTCATGGCAAAGCCCTTCATCGAGTATGCCGGCAACGGCATGCATGTGCACGCCTCGATGCTGGACGCGGAGGGCAGGAACGTGTTCGCCGGCGAAGCGGGAAAGAAGAATCTCGGGGGCGTGATCGCCGAACTGATCCGCACCATGCCGCAGGCGCTGCTTCTCTTCATCAACACGTGGAACGGCTTTCGCCGCATCCAGCCCGGATCCTATGCGCCGACACGCGCGGTCTGGGCGGAGAACAACCGCTCGGTGGCGCTGCGCATACCCGCCTCGACGGAGGAGAACCGGCGTGTCGAGCATCGCATCGCCGGCGCCGACGCCAATCCCTACATCGTTCTATGCGCCATCCTGCAGGCCATGATGGACGGGCTGGAGAAGCTCGAGACGCCGCCGCCGCCGGTCACCGGCAACGCCTACGCGAACACCGAGGCCGCGCAATTGCCGGACGACATGGACGAGGCGCTTCAGCTGACCCAGGCCGGGCAGTTCTGCGATCGCGCGCTCGGCCCCGAACTTGCGAAGATCTACAAGGATCTGAAGCGGGCGGAGATCCTCGCGTTCTGGTCGGAGATCACGCCGCTCGAACGGACGACCTATCTCTAGGAACTGCCTGTTTTTTCAGCAGTTTGCGCGCGTGAAAAATCCTTGTGCATCTGCCGTTTCCCCAATACTCTTCCCGCAGGGTCCGGGGGTGCAGCGTGGCTCTCTCGGCTCCGTTACAGGGAGATCCATATGTTCCGTTCGAAAGTGCTTTGGGCAACAAGCGCAGCTCTCGCGGCCATGGCCGTATCGGCGGTCGCGCAGGACCGCGTCGTCAACATCTACAACTGGTCCGACTACATCGATGAATCCATTCTGGAGGAGTTCACCGCCGAGACTGGCATCGAGGTGGTCTATGACGTGTTCGATTCCAACGAGGTGCTGGAGACCAAGCTTCTCGCCGGCTCGACCGGCTATGACATCGTGGTTCCGACCGGGACCTTCCTCGCCAACCAGATCAAGGCCGGCGTGTTCCGGAAGCTGGACAAGTCGAAACTTCCGAACCTGGAGAACATGGATCCGGCGATCATGGAGCGCCTGGAAAAATACGACCCGGGCAACGAATACGCCATCAACTACATGTGGGGCACGACCGGAATCGGCATCAATGTCGACATGGTCACCGAGCGCCTCGGCGAGGATGCGGATCTCAACACCTGGGACCTGGTATTTGATCCGGAAATCGCCGCCAAGCTCGAGGATTGCGGCATATTCCAGCTCGATGCGCCGACGGAAATCATCCCGGCCGCGCTGAACTACCTGGGGCTGGATCCGGATTTGAAGGATCAGGCGTCCATCGACAAGGCCAAGGAGCTTTTGCTGAGCGTCAGGCCCTTTGTCCGCAAGTATCACTCGTCGGAATACATCAACGCGCTGGCCAATGGCGACATCTGCCTGGCAATCGGCTGGTCGGGTGACGTGCTGCAGGCGCGCGACCGCGCTGCCGAGGCCGATGCCGGCGTGACCGTCGAGTACATCATCCCCAGGGAAGGGGCGCTGATGTGGTTCGACAACATGGCTATCCCCTCCGACGCGCAGCATGTCGAGGAGGCTCATGCCTTTCTGGACTACATCATGCGCCCCGAGGTCATCGCGAAGGCGTCGAACTATGTCTACTACGCCAATGGCAACGCGGCCTCGAAGGAGTTCCTCATCGAGGATGTGATCGGCGATCCGGCCATCTACCCGGACGACGATACCATGGCTCGTCTCTACACGGTCTCTCCGGAAAACGCGCGTGAAAAAAGATTACTCAACCGCGCCTGGACCGCGGTAAAATCTGGCCAGTGACCAGGAAGGTCCCGGCGGATTGGCGCCGGGACCCTTGTCTCGTGGGGTGGGATCGTCATGCCGTCGCTCGGAAACATTCGTCGTTCATTCGCGCCGTGGAACGATCCCGCCGCGAAGCCGTATATCTCCTTCAGGAACGTGTCCAAGCGGTTCGGCGACTTCACGGCCGTCGACAATCTTTCGCTCGATGTCTATGAGCGCGAGTTCTTCTCGCTCTTGGGCCCGTCCGGCTGCGGCAAGACGACATTGCTGCGCATGCTGGCCGGTTTCGAGGAGCCGACCGAGGGGGAGCTCTATCTCGACGGCCAGCCGCTGAAGGGCGTTCCGCCGCATCGGCGCCCGGTCAACATGATGTTCCAGTCCTACGCGCTGTTCCCGCACATGAGCGTCGCCGACAACATCGCCTTCGGCCTTAAGCAGGACGGCATGCCGAAGGAGGAGCGCGAGGAGCGCGTGGCGCAGATGCTCAGGCTGGTCAAGCTGGAGGAATTCGCCCGCCGCAAGCCGCACCAGCTCTCGGGTGGTCAGCGCCAGCGTGTGGCGCTTGCGCGCTCGGTCGCAAAGCGGCCCAAGCTTCTCATCCTCGACGAACCGCTCGGCGCGCTCGACAAGAAGCTGCGCGAGGAAACCCAGTTCGAGTTGATGGACCTGCAGCAGGAACTGGGCCTGACCTTCATGATCGTCACCCACGACCAGGAAGAGGCGATGACCATGTCGGACCGCATAGCGGTCATGGACAGGGGCGTCATCGTTCAGGTCGGTACGCCGGCGGAAATCTACGAGGCGCCCAATTCGCGCTACGTGGCCGATTTCATAGGCTCGGTGAATCTCGTCGAGGGAAGGGTGGTTTCCTCCGGTGACGGGCACGTCGTCATCGACGGTCCGGACGGCCGCTTCGTCGGCGCGGTCCGTTCCTGCGCGCCCGCCGACGGCGAGACGGCATGGTTCGCGATACGGCCGGAAAAAATGCACGTCAGTCGCGGAAAGCCCGAGGGTACGGTCAATGCGTTTGAGGGCGAGGTCTGGGACATCGCCTATCTGGGCGACATGACGATCATCAATGTGAAGCTCGATTCCGGCAAGGTGGTGCAAGCGTCAATGATCAACCGTTCGCGCCTGGTCGAGGATCCGATCGGCTACGAAGAACGTGTCTGGCTGTCCTTCGACGAGGACGCCGGCATCGTGCTGGACAGGTGAACGCCATGCTGCGCGCCGCCACGGACAGGCTGGTCATACTGATCCCCTATGTCTGGCTGCTGTTTTTCTTCCTGCTGCCTTTCCTGATCGTCTTGCGCATCGCGCTGTCCGATCTGGAATACGGCTCGCCGCCCTACGCGCCGCAGTTCTCGCTTGCCGAGGGATGGGATGCGATCCTAGACAAGGTGGGGCAGTTCGACTTCGAGAATTTCGTCTTTCTTGCCGGGGACTCGCTCTATATCAACTCGTACCTGTCCAGCCTGAAGATCGCGTTCGTCTCGACCGTCCTGACGCTGCTGATCGGTTTCCCCCTCGCCTACGGCATGGCACGGGCGCCGGACGGGCTGCGCCCGGTCCTGCTGATGCTGGTCATCCTGCCATTCTGGACCTCCTTTCTGATCAGGGTCTATGCATGGATCGGGATCCTCAAGCAGGAAGGACTGCTCAACCAGTTCCTGCTGTGGCTCGGGGTCATTTCCGCGCCGCTCGAGATCCTGTCCACCAACAAGGCTGTCTATATCGGCATCGTCTATTCCTACCTGCCGTTCATGGTGCTGCCGATCTATTCGACGCTGGAGAAGATGGACGAGTCGCTGGTGGAGGCGGCGCGTGATCTCGGCTGCACCCGCATCGGTGCGTTCTGGAAGGTGACGGCGCGGCTGGCGGTGCCCGGCATCATGGCCGGCTGCCTTCTCGTCTTCATCCCGGCGGTCGGCGAGTTCGTCATTCCCGACCTGCTCGGCGGATCGGGCACGTTGATGATAGGCAAGACGCTGTGGATCGAGTTCTTCAACAACAGCGACTGGACCGTGGCATCCGCCATCGCCATCATTCTGCTGGTCGTTCTCGTCGTGCCCATCGTCTTGTTCCAGAACGCCCAGGCGCGCTCGGCGGAGGCGGGTCGATGACGGCACGCTGGTCCTGGTTCAACATCACCTCCGTGGTGCTCGGTTTCGCCTTTCTCTACCTGCCGATCGTTCTGCTGGTGATCTTCTCGTTCAACGAGTCGCGCCTTGTCACCGTGTGGGCGGGCTTCTCGACCAAGTGGTATGGAGCGCTGTTCCAGAACAAGGGCATCCTCGACGCGGCCTGGGTGACCGTGCGTGTCGCGCTGATCTCGGCGACGGTCGCCACCGTGCTCGGTACTCTCGCCGCCGTCACGCTGGTTCGCCATACGCGCTTCCGCGGTCGCACGCTGTTCACCGGCATGGTCTACGCGCCGCTTGTCATGCCGGAAGTCATCACCGGCCTGTCCCTGCTGCTGCTCTTCGTCTCGATAAATTTCGCCCGCGGCTTCTGGACGGTGACGCTGGCACACATCACCTTCTCGTTGTGCTTCGTCGCCGTCGTGGTGCAGTCCCGGCTCGTCAGCTTCGACCGGTCGCTGGAGGAGGCGGCCCAAGATCTCGGATGCACGCCCTTTCAGGCCTTTGTGAAGGTCACGTTGCCGGTGATCTTTCCGGCCGTGATTTCGGGCTGGATGCTGGCATTCACCCTGTCGCTGGACGATCTCGTGATCGCGTCCTTCACCTCCGGGCCGGGTGCCACCACGCTGCCGATGAAGATCTACAGCCAGGTCCGGCTCGGCGTGACACCCGAGATCAATGCTGTCTGCACGATCCTGATCGCCATCGTGACGACAGGTGTCATCATCGCGACCATTCTCAACAAGCGTCGTGCGATGCTGGATGGACGCCCGGCGGGTAGCTAGCCGCGCGGCGGGCGCAGCATGTAGGCGATGGCCCACAGCGGCAGGATGATCATCGAGCCGAGTACCATGTTCGGCAGTGCCCAGGAGACGGCCATTTGGAACAGTTCGAGGATGCGTTGCGGGGTCAGCCCGATCCGGGCGAGCATGTCGGCTGCGGACATGTCGAATGCAGACAGCATCGCGCCGCAGAGAAGTGACGCGACAGCAATCTTCGCAATTGTCGTCAGCACCTGGATCAAGGTTGCCGGCCCTCCGAAATCCCGGGCCGATTATCGCCGAAAGCTCTAAAAACTGTTTAATATCCGGCAATCGAAAGTAACGGGGCGTTTACCTTTTCCTATCGCCCGCTTTGCGGCACCAGGACCGGGGTCGCGTAGGGATTGTTCCAGGAGCCGCCGATGAAATGCTGGGCGACCGGTCCGGCTTCCTCGTTCTCCCGTTGCTGCGCAATCGCGGTGAGCGCGATGCTGGCGGTGCCGTAGGGAATGACCCCGTTCAGTTGAACCGTGCCTTCCGGGTATTCGATGGATGCATTGTCCACGATGATGACGCCGTCCTGCACCAGGGCGTCGACACTCAGCGACGAGAAGGTCCCGCCGCCGCTGCCATTCTCCTGCAGCCGGAAGAATGTCTGGGGTTCGCTGCCGTCGCCGCCGAAAGTCTCGAATCCGATGCCGGGGATCGTGCCATCGTTGACCGTGACGTCGAGCTTGCCGCGCGCATGTTTCAGCATATCGCTCCAGTATTGCAGCGGCGCGGTGACGTTCAGGTTTCCCGATGTCGGGCCGCGCGGAAACAGGCCGGCCAGGCCGAGCGCATCGGCAACCGCCGCGCCGTTGATGTCGCTCGCCGACACGCCGAGCGCTGCGGACAGCGCGCGGCCCATTCTGTCGATTGCGAACCGGGCCTGGAGGTGGCCGCCATAGGCCATGGCGTCGGCGATCTCGAACACCGCGCTGCCGTTGCGTATCTGCGTAACCGCGGCCAGCTCCGAGAGCTGGAGCGCGCCGGCATTGGCGCTGTCTGCCGAGAGGCGGAGATCGACATCCAGCTGATCGATTACCGCCGGCGAGGCCGGGCGGGGCAGATCGGCGGCGCGGCTGGGGGATCCGGCGAACGCGGAGAGGAACGACAGCACATCCATCTTCACGAAATCCAGCGTGGCGGTGAGGGCCGGCTTGGCATTTTCCTTGAACGCCAGTTCGAGCACGCCCATGCCGGAACTGCCTTGCAGCGTCATTTCGAGATCCTCGAACCTGACCTTGCGGGAATCGGCTTTCAGCGTGGCCGACAACGAGACGTCCCCCACGACACCGCCGGGCCGAATGCCGAGCTGCAGCCAGTCAAGTGCCTGCTGCATCGACGGCGTGTCCATGGTGACGGCACCCTCGGCAAAAAGCTTCGGCCCGACACCCATCCGGCCATCGAAGGAATAGGACAGGGTGTCGCTCGTGAAGGATGTTCGTACGCCGGTAATCTCGCCGGCCAGGAAATGGATTGTATCGTCTATCTCGCCGCGCTGCTCGAAGGCGATGCCGCGCCAGATACCTTTCAGCGACGTGGTCAGCCGCTCCGAGAGCCGCGGCCATGAGATGCTGCCGTTGATGGCGGTAATGTTCTCGGGGGCATTGTCTCCGGGGCCTGCGAACTCGACCGTGCCGTTGACGATCGTCACCGTGCCGAGGCGGGAATAGCGCAGAGCCGTGGTATCCAGGTCGGATATGCTCTCGCCGTCATCCTCGTACCCGGCCGTCTGAAGTCCGGCGATCGCCCGGCCCAGCCTTCCGCCGAGAAGGCCGAGCCCGACCGACCCTTCGCCGTCCATCGCGATGCGCACGACCGGGCGTATGAGCCGGAACTGCGAGAACGTCGGGTCGCGCGCCATCAGGCTGGACAGCGGTATTGCGACTTCGACCGTATCGACGCTGAGGTAGTCAGCCTGTCTATCGCCCGTTCCGCTAGCCGGGCGAGGAATGTTCATGTCGTAGAGGCGTGCCAGCGGCGTCGGAAATAGATCGAGGTCGACGCGTCCGTCGACGCGGATAGGCTGGCCGGTGATGTCGGCAAGTTCCCGCTCGATTGCGGTGCGGACGAATTCGCTGGATATGAAGAAGGGCAGGAGCATCCAGCTCGCGAGAACGACAAACACGAAGGCTGCCGCAAGCCAGAGACCTATGCGCGCCGCTCGTGCCGTCATTCTCGATCCGTCTGTTGTTCCGGTCGCAGCAGCGTCCGGCCTTCCCGCCATTTTCGCGCGAGCCTATACGGAAGTGCGGTCAATTCAAGGCTTGCCGCTTTTGTCGCTGCGCTTTACGAGGTTTTGCACACTGCAACGGAGGAGAATGGAGAATGACGCCGCTCTGGACGCCGAGTGACGAGGCAATTCGCGAAGCTGCGATGACGGGACTGATGAAAGCCGCCCGTGACCGGTTCGATGCGCCGACCGGCAGCTATGCGGAGTTTCACCGCTGGTCCGTGGACAATCGTGAGGACTTCTGGTCGCTCGTCTGGGATGATTGCGGCGTTGTCGGAGAGAAGGGCGATCGTGTCCTTGCAGATGGCGACAGGATGCCCGGCGCGCGCTTCTTTCCTGATGCGAAGCTGAATTTCGCCGAGAACCTGCTCGCCAAGGCGGGTGAGGGCGACGCCCTGGTGTTTCGCGGCGAGGACAAGGTGGAGCGCCGCCTGTCCTGGGCGGAACTGCGGGCGTTGGTCTCGCGTCTGCAGCAGCATTTCCGTTCGCTTGGCATAGGCGAGGGCGACCGCGTGGCCGCCATGATGCCGAACATGCCGGAAACCATTGCCGCGATGCTGGCGGCGACCTCGCTCGGCGCGATCTGGTCGTCCTGCTCGCCGGACTTCGGCCCGAAGGGCGTGCTCGACCGCTTCTCCCAGATCGAGCCTGTTCTGTTCATTGCCTGTGACGGTTACTGGTACAACGGCAAGGAACAGGACATCTCCGGCAAGCTTGCCGAGATCCTGCCGAGCCTGCCGACTGTGAAGGGCACGATAATCGTCGATTACCTCGGGCGCGCCGGGGAGACAGCGGCCGCATTGCCCGATGCGGAAGCGCTGTCGGCCGTCCTGGATCGCTACGAGGAAAAGCCGCTGGAGTTCAACCGGCTGCCGTTCTCGCATCCGCTCTACATCCTGTTTTCCTCCGGCACGACGGGCGTTCCGAAATGTATCGTCCATTCCGCCGGCGGCACGTTGCTGCAGCATCTGAAGGAACACCGCTATCATGCCGGAATTCGCGCGGGCGATCGCGTGTTCTATTTCACCACCTGCGGCTGGATGATGTGGAACTGGCTGGTCTCGGGCCTTGCCAGCGGCGCGACACTCCTGCTGTTCGACGGATCGCCTTTCGCGCCTGATGCGAGGGTTCTTTTCGATTACGCCGAGCAGGAAGGCATGACCTATTTCGGCACTTCGGCGAAATATATCGATGCGGTGCGCAAGGAAGGGCTGCGGCCGATCGACACCCATGAGCTGTCGACCGTTCGTGTCATTTCCTCGACCGGTTCGCCGCTGTCGCCGGAGTGTTTCGCCTATGTCTATGACGCGATCAAGCGCGACGTCCATCTGGCGTCGATCTCCGGCGGAACCGACATTGTTTCCTGTTTCGTGCTCGGGGTGCCGATCCTTCCCGTCCATGTCGGCGAGATACAGGGCGCCGGTCTCGGCATGGCCGTCGAGGTGTGGAACGACGATGGCGGGCCGGTCGTCGGGGAGAAGGGCGAGCTTGTCTGCACGAAGCCGTTTCCCTCCATGCCGGTTGCCTTCTGGAACGATTCCGACGGCACGAAGTACCGGGCGGCCTATTTCGAGCGGTTCGACAATGTCTGGTGCCATGGCGACTTTGCCGAGTGGACCGCGAATGGCGGCATGATCATCCACGGCCGCTCGGATGCGACCCTCAATCCCGGCGGCGTGCGCATCGGAACCGCGGAGATATACAACCAGGTCGAGCAGTTGCCGGAGGTGCTCGAGGCCCTTTGCATAGGCCAGGAATGGGACAATGATGTGCGTGTGGTGTTGTTCGTGCGCCTCGCCCCCGGCACCAAGCTGGACGATGAATTGCAGAAGAAGATCCGCAACAAGATCCGTACGGGCGCTTCGCCCCGTCACGTGCCGGCGCGCATAGTTGCCGTGACGGATATCCCGCGTACCAAGTCGGGCAAGATAGTCGAGCTTGCCGTCCGCGAAGTGGTGCATGGCCGTCCGGTCAAGAACAAGGAGGCGCTCGCCAATCCCGAGGCACTGGAACTCTTCCGGGAGCTGCCGGAATTGCAAGCGTGAACGATGCCGGGACGTTAACCAAGCGTCCCGCATCCGTATCGCTTTCATACAGCCAACGGCGTTGTTAACTTCCTGTTAAGGAGCGGTCGTTAATAGTCTCCTAACAGGTTTTAAGATGCTCCTCGGACACGATTGAGCCGCTCGTAATTCCAGCAGTCACTGATCTAAGGCGCCATTTGGCGCCTTTTTTTTGTCAGCTCGCCAGCACCCGCGACGGCGGGAAGACGATCTCCACCGCAGTGCCGCGTCCGGGTTCCGACTGGATGGCGAATTCCGCGCGGTTCGCCTCGACCAGCGCCTTCGTCAGCGGCAGGCCGAGCCCTGTACCGTCGCCGCGCGCCCGGCCAAGCGATGCTACCTGCTGGAACGGCTGCAATGCCGTCTCGATTTCCTTGGCCGACATACCGATGCCGGTATCCTTGATCCGCAGGACGACCTCGCTTCGCGCATTGTAGCAGGTGCTGATGATTACCTGTCCGCCGGAGTGGGTGAACCGCACCGAGTTGGACAGGATGTTGAGCACGATCTGCTTGAGGCTGCGCGCATCTGCGACCACGTCCGGAAGATCCTCGTCCAGCGAAGAGCGCACGATGATGCGGTTGCGGTTGGCCTGCGGCTGGATCATCGCGACGGCTTCGCTCACCGCCTCGTTCAGCGACACGCTTTCGAATTCCAGTTCCTGCTTTCCGGCCTCGATCTTCGAGATGTCGAGCAGGTCGTTGACCAGATCGAGCACATATTTGCCGCTCTTGTTGATGTCGGCGAGGTAGCTCTTGTAGCGCTCGTTTCCGATCGGTCCGAAGCGCTCTTCCGCCATCAGTTCGGAGAATCCGATGATCGCGTTGAGCGGGGTGCGGATTTCGTGACTGATCTTGGCGAGAAACTCGGTCTTCTGTGTCGATGCGTTTTCGGCGTTCCGCTGGGCCTCGCGAAGCGCCTGCTCGGTCTGCTTCCATGCGGTGATGTCCCGCACCACCGCGCAGAAGCCGTTCGAGGTCTCGAGCCGGCCGATCGTCATGAACAGCGGCAGGAATCCGCCGTTCTTTTCCCGGCCGAGAACCTCCAGTCCCTCGTTGAGCACGCTGGCCACCCCGTTGTGGGAGAGGCCGTGCAGGTAGTCGAGCGCGGCCGCCTGGCTTTCCTGGGCAAACAGGATGGCGAAGCTCTTTCCCTCAAGTTCCTCGCCGGAATAGCCGAAAAGCGCGGAGGCGGACGCGTTGACGGAACGGATAACCCCTTCCGCCGTCAGGACCACGACGCCGTCCGACGCGGTGTCGAGGATGGCCCGCAGTTCCTCCGCTTCCGAAACGCCGGCGTCTGCCGGCAGGTCGTCTGTTCCGGCGGACTGTTCGCGCGGCTCGAAGACGAACAGCAGTGCCGTTCTGCCGCCCCATTGAATGGCCTGCATGTGCGCGCGCGCTGTCACGGTCGAGCCGTCGGTGGCGTTCAGGCAGAGCATGCCGTCGCCGCCGGTCTCGCCGTTGAACAGCGCGTCGATCCCGCCCGCTCGATTGAGGGCGTCGGGAGTTTCGTAGCCGCTCATCCCTGCAAAGGCCTCGTTGACATAGAGCGCCTCGTCGTCCCGGTGGATCAGGACCGGCAGGGGCAGGTCGTCGAGGAAGCTTGGCGTCAGGTCGCCGCGATCATCCGCGCTTTCGGGCTCGTGGCCGGTCGCGAATGCGGAAGGAATGTAATGGTGTTCGTCCGCCGCCGGATCCGCTTCTTCACCGGTGCCCGTGTCCCGCGCCTCCGCAGCATCTTCCGGTACTTCCGCGCCGGGGGCGCTTTCGCCGTCACCTTCGGAAACCGGGACATCCGGCTGAAGATCGGTCTGCGCGTCGTCCTCGCAGGCGGCGATGTAGTCGTCTTCGCGAGATTGCGGCGACTCGGCGAGCGGTGGATCGGTTTCCGGCATCTCATCCGGCTCGTCCGGTTGCGGTTCCCGGGCGTCGGGCATGGTCCTTGCCCAGCCGAGCAGGTCGCCGATCTGGCGGAACGCGGCTTCTTCGTTCGCGTTCAGCGCCTCGCCCGGCGCATTGCCGCGGCGCTTGGAGGCGAGGTCGATTACCTTGTCGCCTTCGTGATCCGGTTGCGACGGTGACGCGGCCTGTGGCGCCTCGGCGTCATGGGTTACCGCGGTGTCGGCCTCCTGTTCCCGTGGATCGTCCTCGGGCCGTTCCGGTTCCTGCGGCGCGATCGCTTCCGCGCTTTCCGTCTTCCGATCCCCGGCTTCGTCGCCGGAAGCCGCCTCGGCCTGTGCGACGGTCAGCGTGAGGCCAAGTCCCTCCGGGTCTTCCCTGCGCTCGCCCATGCGAACGATGCCGAAGCCGCGGTAGCCCTCGAATTCGCGATCCCGGTTGTAGGAGGGCAGGGCGGCCAGGTCGACGGGAACCCGATAGGCGGTTCCCTGGACGGGCCACATGACGCTTTTGCCCGACCATGTGTCGCGGCGCGTCAGCGAGGCGCTGATCTCGCCCGAAGGATCGAGTTCGAAGACGCGGGCCACATCCTCGAAGGTCCGTCCGACGATATCGGCGGCATTGGGACCGACGGCGGCGCCGAACTCGGGGGAAATGTCGGTGAAGCGGCCGTTGCTATCCGTTTTCCAGACGAACCGCACCGGTCCGCGCACGGCCTCGAAATCCGGCTCGAAGGAAACGAGCCTCGTAGCTTGCGCGTCATCAGGAAGCCGTGCAGCTTCCGGAGCTTCCGCGACGGGTGTCTGAACCTCAGCGGCGAGTGACACGGTTTCATCGGCAGGCTCGCCATGCTCCGTCGCGTCATGCGCTTCCGGGAGGACCCGTTTTTCCGCCGGCCGGGCTTCGTCGGCTGCAGGAACCGCCATGACGAGGTGCCGCGCCGGCATGTCGGTCAGCCGCGCGATCGCGATGGCAACTGGCGTTGCCGGGCTCGGCGTCAGCAGGCGCTTGACCAGCCTGTCTTCCTCGTGGCGCACATCGCGGACCAAGGCCCCGATCTTGTCTTCCGGGATGGAGAAGCCGGCGAACAGGGAGTCTGCGGCAAGCAGCCTGCCGTCGCCGTCGACGATGGCCGCTCCTGCCCCCTCTTCCTTCAGGCCGGAAATCGCCGCCATGGCGGTGTCGCATTCGCTTTCGTCGGGACCGTCGCTGTCGATCAACACCTTGATGCAGGGCGTCCCGTCATGACCGGGAATGCGCTGCAGTTCCGCGCCGACCAGCCGGCTGCTCATGCCGGAGGTAATGCGCAGCATCGTGCGGACGGGGCTTCCGGCATCCGTCCGGCTTGCCGCGGAGCGCAACTGGCGCAGTGCCGTGCCCATTCCGTCCGGACCCTCGATCTCGAACTCGCCGATCGAGGAGAAGCCGAACAGGCTGGCCGCGCGGCCGTTCGCCCAGAGCAATGTCTCCAGGTCTTCCGAGAACACGGCGAGGGGACGTCCGGACAGGAAGTGCTCGCGAATGCCGTCCCACGCGGCGATGTCGATGAACGAGTGGTTCGTCCCGGATTCTGCCATCGGAATGTCCTGTGCGGCGCCTTTTCGGCGGTTAACAAAGGATTAATTGCCACTTCGCCACGCGGGAATCCAGCGTAGCGCAGTCTGCCTCGGGTTCAAGTTCGATGTGTAGTTAATTTCCCCACGGAGAACCGGCAATTATTGTGCGTCGCAATAAAATGTTGCAATGCACAAAAAATCTGCTATATGAGGGTCAATGAAAGATACCAAGTCAACCCAAAGGAATAATGACATGGCCAAAGCAGCGACCGACAAGACCGAAACCGCTGACGTCTTCGCCTTCCCGGCCATGGACGCCGCGCCCTTCGCCGACCAGTTCCGCAACTTCGCCGAGCAGGGCCTCGCGAAGTCGAAGGAAGCCTATGATACCATGAAATCCACCATGGATGATGCGCAGAAGACCGTCGAGAAGACGGTCGAGACCGCGCAGGAACAGGGCTCCAAGCTCTCGCTGACCGCGATCGGCGCTATGCGCGCCAATACCGAGGCCAGCTTCGCCCATCTCGAAAAGCTCGTTGGCGTAAAGTCGCTGGGCGAGGCCTTCGAGATCCAGACCGCATTCTTCCGCAAGCAGGCCGAACTGGCCGTCGACCAGGCCAAGGAAATGCAGAGCGTTTCCAAGGAAGCCTTCGAGGCGCTGTCGGCACCGGTCAAGGCGGCGACCGAGAAGGCGATGTCCTCGGTCAAGGTAGCCTGAATTCGAAACGCGACCGCCACATCCTCCTCCCGGTGGCGGGCGCGACAGAGAAAGGCCGGACTTGTCCGGCCTTTTTCTTTGCCGGTTTGCATGCATCTCGCCGCAATCCGGTCTTGCAATCGCGGCATCGGTCGCGTATTTCACGCGCCGTGTCTCGCATGATTGCGCGAACGTAGCTCAGTTGGTTAGAGCGCTGGATTGTGGCTCCAGAGGTCGGTGGTTCGAATCCACCCGTTCGTACCACCCCTTTTCCGTCAAGTTCTACCTGTTGACGTCCGGTCGTTCCGGCGGTCGATAGCCGTTGTTCTCCGGGTCGGTTTCAGCCTCGTATGCGAGGAGAGCCACCTTGGCCGATACAAGCAGGACGGGGATGGCCGCGATGGCCGAGACCGCGACAGAGGCCGCTGGTCCCAGCCGGAAGTAGCCGATCGTGATCCACAGGAACAAGCCGGCGACGGCGACGATGTGGCTCACGATGAAAATGGTGACCCCGGCGACGCCGAGGATGCTCTGGAAGGTTATGATTCGTTTCATTTTGCAGTTCGCCTGTAGCTCGCCGGCATTGGCCTTGCCGCGAGCGGATGGGATTGCTCGCACGGCGACGAGCCGGGTCCTGTAGCCGGACCCGGACCGCTACCGGTGCGCGGTTTTCGGGAGTGGGGTCAGGCGGAACGGGCAGGCGGCGCGCGGGCGCGCGCGCGGTTGCCGGCAAGGGAACGGAAAATCGCGTCCCGGGACCGGCCGGACATGCCGGTTCGGTCGGGGCGGAAACCGACAGGCGCCGAACCGGGCAACGCGGAAGCACCGCCATGTCCGGAGTTCAGGTCGGGCGCGTCCTGATCGGCGCGGCCGACGATCCAGATCGGTTCGGGAACCTTGCCGGGATGGGCAAAGCGGGCCTCGGTGATCGAGCCCCTGGCGTCGCCCGGCAGTTCCGGCGGGGCCGGATCGGCAAATGCGGCGACGTGCAATGCCAGGATGGCGGCCAGAACGGTGCGCAGCAGTGTCAGCATCCGCCCCGTCCGGTTCATGGCCATCGGTCCTGTCTCAAAGCCTCGCATCGGACGTCCATATCCCGAGACGGGCGTTCTGACGAGAGTAGTCCCAGGAAATTTCTGCCGTCGCCGTTCTCAGAAAAGGTCGCCCTGATGCGGCGGCTTCTTCGGCCTGGCCGCCGGTTTCGGCCTTGCCGTCCCGGTGCCGTTTGCCGCGATGACGCCGACCCGTTCGCGGCCCGCGAACTCGATCGTCAGGCGCGCGCCCTTCTTCACTTCGCCGGCCCGCTTGACCGGCCGGTCGTTCTCGTCGCGCACAAGCGCGAAACCGCGGTCGAGCACCGCCTCGTAGGAGAGCGTCCTGAGCAGGCGTTCCCGCTGGTCGAGCCGGTTGCGGGCGTCCGAGATCCGCAGCTCGATCGTGCGGCCGAGCCGGGCATCAAGTCCCTGCAGGCGGTCGGCACCCTGGCGGTGCTGCCGCTCGATCCCGGATACGGTGAGCCGCGAGGCGCGCAGGTTCAGCGCCTCGCGCTTGCGGTCCGCGACCAGTTGCAGCGCGCGCGGCAGGTCGCGGTCGAACCGTTCCAGCGCGCGGGTGTCGCGGTCGAGCAGCGCGGACAGCCGGCTCGGGCTGAGCCGGCCGGAAGCGAGCTGCAGGGCGTTGCGCTTGGCGGTGACATTCGTTCCGAGGCCCTGGGCGAGCCGGCGTTCCAGCGCGTCGAAGCTCTGCCGCGGCATGGCGAGCAGCCCGTCGGGCGCGGGCAGACCGCGCGCCGCGGCGCGCAGGCTCTCGCGCTTGCGATCCGCAAGCCGACCGATGCCGGCCTGCAGACGGGCCCCGAGCTGGGCAATGCTCGCCTCCAGTTCCGCCTTGACGGGCACGGCGATCTCCGCGGCGCCGGTCGGCGTCGGCGCGCGGACGTCGGCGGCGTGGTCGATCAGCGTCCAGTCGGTCTCGTGGCCGACCGCCGAGATCAGCGGGATCATCGATTCCGCCGCGGCGCGAACCACGGCCTCCTCGTTGAAGCCCCAGAGATCCTCCAGGCTGCCGCCGCCGCGCGCCACGATCAGCACGTCCGGGCGGGGAATGCCCTGCGAGCCGTCGAGCGCGTTGAAGCCGCGGATCGCGTTGGCCACCTCGGCGCCGCAGGTTTCGCCCTGCACCCGGACGGGCCAGACGACGACGCGCAGCGGGTAGCGGTCGTTGATGCGGTGCATGATGTCTCGGATCACCGCGCCGGTGGGCGAGGTGACGACGCCGATCACGCGCGGCAGGTAGGGCAGCAGCTGCTTGCGTTCCTCTGCGAACAGCCCCTCGGCGGCGAGCTTCTTGCGCCGCTCCTCCAGAAGCGCCATCAGCGCGCCGGCGCCCGCCGGCTCGATATTGTCGATGACGATCTGGTATTTCGACGAGCCCGGATAGGTGGTCAGCTTGCCGGTGGCGATCACCTCCAGCCCTTCCTCCGGCAGGAAGGCGAGCTTGGAGAACGCGCCGCGCCAGATCACCGCGTCGATGCGGGCCTTCTCGTCCTTCAGGGTGAAATAGGCATGGCCCGACGAATGCGGGCCGCGATAGCCCGACACCTCGCCGCGGATGCGCACCCGCTCGAAGGTGTCCTCGATGGTGCGCTTGATGGCGAAGGAAATCTCCGAAACGGAAAATTCCGCGACATTGGAACGTGGGGAATCGCTGCCCGGGGCCGTCTTGTTCATGGTGCCAGTAACGCCAAGGGCGGGGCCGCGGTCAAGGCCGCGCCGTCAGCGCCGTTGCATGCCCTTCAGGTAGCTGTCGAAAATGCTCTCCATCGACTTCTGGTATTCCTCCCGGGTGCGCCGTCCGGTCTCGAACATCTCGCCGAACAGGTCGCCGTGGGGATTGCCTGCTTCCTGTTCGGGTTCCGGGTCGGATCGCCGCGCGCCGCCACCCAGCATCTCCTCGAGGATGCGGCCGAGCGGATTGTCCGCCGGGTCCGCCGGATCGGCGGCGTGTTCGCGCCCTTTCGTTTCCGCTTCCCGTCCGCCGCCGAACATTTCCTCCATCGCCCTGCCGAAGGGATTGTCGAACGGGTTCGGCGCCGGCTCCGCCTCGGTTTCGCGCGGCTGCATCTTCTTCGCCATGTCCGCCTGCTGGCGCATCATTCGCTCGATGACTTCGCCGAAAACATTGCCCTGCGCCGCGCCGAATCCGGGCATGGCGTTCATCTGCCCGGCCGACTGCTTGCCGAAACCGCCCATCAGGGTCGCGGCGATGACGGGCAGCATCTGCTTGAGGATATCCTGGGCGATGCCGGTGGCCTGCGCGGCCTGGGCGGCGACGGCGCGCGACACCTCCCTGGAGCCGAACAGGTGTCCGAGGATGCCGTTGCCCTCCTCGACCCCTTCGGGCGCGAAGGCCTTTCCCATGTCCTCGAAATAGCGGGCGTGGTTGCCGCCGGCGAGCGCCTGCAGGAACGAGGCGATGCCCGTCGGATCCGAGGCGTTGCGCTTCAGCCCGGTTGAGAACGCGGGCAACAGCGCGGCGATCGCTTCCTCGGCCTGCTTCTGCGACAGGCCGAACCGGCGGGCCATCTCGGCGATCGCCTCGCCGTTCTGTGCATTCGTGAACATGTCGAACAGCGGCGCCATCGCGTTTCCTCCCGTAATGTGATTGCGACCATAACATGCGTGGCGAATGCGGCAATGACGTGCCAGGCGATGCGACCGGCTCCGGCCGCGCGAAATCCTCCCGCGCCCCGTGTCCGGGAGCAGGTCGCGTGGCACTTCCCTGTTCTCCCGGTCACGGCGGCCCTTCCCTTTCCGCCCAGACCGCGACGCGGTGGCATTCCTTGAGAACCTCGTCGATGGCGTGGCGGCCTCGCTTCCGGTGCCCGGGCGGCGGGCCGGGACGCAGCGCGGTGTAGATAACCTTCCGGCTGTCCGGCGGGCGGCGGCGGACGCGCGCCTCGTGGCGGGCAAGACGCCGGGCCTCGCGGTCGATATTGTCCAGCGCCATGCGCGCCGACACCAGGCGACGCAGCAGGGTCGCGGCAGGAACCGCATCGCCCGGCAGGCGAAGATCAGGCTCCGGCAATGGCGGGTGGCGCATGTAGACCGGAAACGGGTTGTCGCCCAGCAGGCGGATGCGCGGACGGCTGCGGCCGTAGCGCCGGCGCGGCCGGATGAAATCGAAGCGCTTGCGCGGATCGACCAGCGGAAAGGCCGGGATGGGGCCGAGCGGCACCGGGCCGTCGGGCTCTTCCTCCGGTTCCGGCTCGGGATCGGGAAGGTAGCGGATATTCGCCAGCCCCAGGTTCACCGGCACGCGGACGAGCTGCGGGGCACCGGGAAGCGGTTTTTCCGGCAACGGCGGCTCGGGCCGGATGGTGACGGTGACGGGGGTGGCTCCATGGCTGGCGACCCCGCCGCATGGCGCGTTCGTCGCCCGAAGCGTTTCGCCTGGGGAGAAGGGAGGGCGCGCTTCTCCGGCACTGCGCTCCGTCTTCGGCTTCAATGCCGGCGCATGGCGGACCTGCACCTCGATGTCGCGCGCGGCGATCACGATCAGGCGACGCACGGCGGCCTCGGCGGAGCGCAGGATGCGGCGGATGTGGAGTACGGCGTAGCGCGGCAGGGTGGCCGGGAGGACTGGCGGAAGGGTGAACGAAGCAGCGTCGGCCTCGGGGGTTGCAAGGGGACCGGACGCGGGTTCGGCAGCCGTCCCGAGATCCAGCCCGGCCAGCGCGAAAAGGTCGCGCAGGATGCGCAGCAGGTCCCTGCGGTTCCTCTCTATCGCCATTGCCCAGTCGAACTGCATCGCCTCTCTCCGTGCCGCACCATGCGGCGGGAACAGGATAAGAGGGGTGGAAGCGCGGTGGATTACATTTTCATTTCGAAAGCGTTTCGGGCCGAAAAAAACCGGGCGGCCTCTCGGGCCAGCCCGGAACCGGGATCAGAGCGGCCGCTTGCGACCCGTTATCATCGCGCGAACGAGGTTTTCGCCGTGCTCGACGGAGGCGAGGATGACGCCGCCGACATGCAGCGCGATGAGGCCGAGCGTGCCGAAGGCCAGCGCCTCGTGGACATCCTCGACCCATTCGACGCCCCAGAAGGCGTTCGTGGTCATCATGTAGCCCGTTGCGGCGATGCCGCCGATCGCCAGCAGCAGTGCCACGACCATCGCGCCGCCGGCGGGATTGTGGCCGAGATGGCGCGGCGCTGTCCTGCCCAGCATGGCGCGCAGATAGGCGAGGATCGTGCCGGGGCCGCGCACGAAATCGGCGAAGCGGGCATGGCGCGGGCCGACAAGGCCCCAGGCGACGCGGAAGGCGATGAGCCCGGCGATGGCGTATCCCGCGGCAACATGCGCCTTTTCCCATTCGTCGCCGGTGACAAAGGCGAAGGCGAACAGGCCGACCAGCGACCAGTGGAAGATCCTGACCAGCGGGTCCCAGACCCGGACGGTCGCCGGCCGCGTTTCACCGCCGGCTTCCGTCACCGCCTGCGCGGTCATCAGTCGTCCAGACCGGCGCGCACCATCTCGCCGGTGACCGGATGATACTTGGCCTCGATCTGCATGCCGTTGCCATCGAGGGCATAGACCTCGTAGCAGCCGTCATCGACCTTGATACGGCGAACCTCGTAGCCCATGCCGGTGATCTTTTCCTTGAGCGCCTGTTCCGACATCCACTGGTCGATCGGCGCGTCGGTGCAGCGAAAGTCCGATGCCATGGCGGGCGCCGCGATGAGGCCGGCTGCGATGGTAGCGAGTACGAGTTTCTTCATGGTTTGTCTCCTTGGTTTCGGTCCGGCCGTTGCCGACCGTGGAAACCTTTTCGCAAATGCGCGATGACAACCGGCTGACGCTGGTTGTAAGCGTTTTGTCATCTTGGGAATGCGAAGGTTTGCCCATGCGCCGGCATGTCTTACTCGCGATGCTGCTTGTCCCCCTCGCTTTCGCGGGAGCGCCGGTGCATGCAGACAGCGACCGCAGGGAGCGCGAGGAACTGAACGCGGCGCGCAAGCGCGGCGACATACTCGCTCTTTCGGAGATTCTCGACCGCCTGCCGGGCGGGATCGGCGACAATGTCATCGAGGTCGAGATCGACCGCGAGCACGGGCGCTTTCTCTACGAGATCTATTATCTGGGCGCCGACGGCCGCCGCCGCGAGATCACGGTGGACGCCCGCGACGCCTCGATCCTCGAGCGCGGGGACGACTGACCATGCGCATATTGCTGATCGAGGACGACCGCCGCATCCGCGAGGACGTGACCGCCGCGCTGGAGGCCTCCGGCTACATCGTCGATCCGGAGGAAGACGGCGAGGAGGGCTGGTTCAAGGGCGACACGGAAGACTACGGCGCGGCGATCCTCGACCTCGGCCTGCCGCACATGGACGGCCTGGCGGTGCTCAAGCGCTGGCGCGAGGCCGGGCGTGACCTTCCCGTGCTCGTCCTGACCGCGCGCGGCTCCTGGACGGAGCGGGTCGAGGGCATCGATGCGGGCGCCGACGATTATCTCGCCAAGCCGTTTCGCGTCGAGGAATTGCTGGCGCGCCTGCGCGCGGTGCTGCGCCGCTCGGCCGGCCATGCCGCGCCGGTGATCAGGGCGGGCGAGGCGGAACTCGATCCGCGCCAGATGCGGCTTTCCGTGCGCGGCGTGCCGGTCAACCTGTCGCCGCAGGAATACCGCCTGGTCGCCTACCTGATGCTCAACAAGGGCCGTGTCGTGCCGCAGCAGGAACTGGCCGAGCACTTGCAGTCGCTGCATTTCGAGCGCGAATCCAATGCCGTCGAGGTGCTGATCGCGCGGGTGCGCCGCAAGCTGCCGATCCGGCTGATCGAGACGCGGCGCGGCTTCGGCTACACGATCCCCGACACGCCGGCGCAAAGCGCATGATCCGCCCCTTCGCCCGCCGGTCGCTGCGCCTGCGCCTGATGGCCTTTGCCGCCGGCATCATGGCGGTGACGCTGATCGTCGCCGGTTTCGGCCTGACGGCGCTGTTTGCCCGCAATCTCGAACGCCGCGTCGGCCAGGAGCTGGACACCCATGTCGCCCAAATCGCCGGGGCGCTGCGCTTTTCGCCCGATGGCGAGATATCGCTGGCGCGCGAACCGGCCGATCCGCGCTTCAACCGGGTTTTCGGCGGGCTCTACTGGCAGGTCACCGATACCGGGACAGGCGCGTCACTGCGTTCGCGTTCGCTGTGGGACACCGAGCTCGCCCTGCCGGACGACCTGCTGGCGCCGGGCGTCGTTCATGTTCACGAGATCGCGGGTCCGCGCGGCTCGTCCCTGCTGGTTCACGAGCAGGCGGTCGTGGTCGATGCCGGTGCGACGGATCGCCGGATTCGCCTGTCGGTGGCCATCGACACGCGCGAACTGGACGAGTTGCGCGCCGGATTCGCCCGCGACATTGCGCCTGCGCTGGTGGTTGCCGGGCTGGTGCTGCTGATCGGCTTCGCGGTGCAGATTCGCGCCGGGCTGCAACCGATGGATACCCTTCGCGCCGCGATCGCCGATATCCGGGCGGGCCGGCGCAAGAGGCTGGACGGCGCGGTGCCGAGCGAGGTCGCGCCGCTGGTCGAGGAGGTCAACACGCTGCTCGACCACCAAGAGGCGGCGATGCTGCGCGCCCGCGACCGGGCAGCGGACCTGGCCCACGGTCTCAAGACGCCGCTGACCGCGCTTGCCGCCGACGCGCGCAAGCTGCGGGACCTGGGCGCGGCCGAGATAGCGGACGATATCGACGAGCTGGCCGGGCGGATGCGCGTGCATGTCGAGCGCGAGATGGCGCGCGCGCGCCTGCGCCACGGCGCCGCGGCACCCGCGGTTGCGCTGGCGCCCGCGGCGGCGGCCATCGTGCGGGCGCTGGAACGCACCCCCGCGGCCGAGGGCAAGCAGGTCGCGGCGGACGTGCCGCCGGACCTTGCCGCCCGCGTCGATTCGGACGATTTCAACGAGATCCTCGGCAACCTGGCCGAGAACGCGGTGCGCCATGCCGCCAGCCGGGTGCTGATCTCGGCGCGGCGCGACGGCGATATCGTGCGGATCGCGGTGGAGGATGACGGGCCGGGCGTGGACGAGGAACGGCGCGCCGAGATTCTCCGGCGCGGCCGCCGGCTCGACGAGGGCGGCAGGGGCGCGGCCGGCCTCGGCCTCGCCATCGTCGGCGACATCCTGGCCGAGACGGGCGGCCGGCTCGACCTCGGCACGTCGCGGCTCGGCGGCCTGTCGGCGACCGTCGAGCTGAAGGCATAGTCCTGCCGGGCTGTGCGGCTTCCCCGATGTCGGCCGACCGGCCCGGCGCTCAGCCGGCCCGGCGTTCCGCGGTTTCGGCCCCGGCGTGGCCGCAGATGCGCGCGATGAGGTCTTCCAGCGGTTCCGGCTTGTGCAGCAGGTAGCCCTGCACCTTGCGCACGCCGAGTTCCCTCAGCACGTCCAGCGCCGCTTCCTCCTCGATCCGTTCGGCGACCACGTAGAAGCCGAGGTCGCGGGCGATGCCGGTGATCGAGGAGACGATGGCGCGGTCGAACCGGCTGCGGGCAATGTTCTCGACGAATTCTCCGTCGATCTTCACCGAGTCGACGGAGAAGCGGCGCAGATAGCCGAAGGAGCTGAGCCCGGCGCCGAAATCGTCGAGACTGACGCGGCATCCCAGCGCGCGCACGTGCCGCACGAATTGCTGGGCCGCCTCGAAATTGGTGACGGTCGCCGTCTCGGTGATCTCGAAGGTGACATGGTTGGGCGCGACCCCGTTTTCCGCGATCGTTTCCTTGACGAAGGTCCACAGGGACGGGTCGCTCAGCGTCTGGGCCGACAGGTTGAAGCCGAGCGACAGCGCACCGTCGGGACCCATCTGCGAGCCGTGGCGTTCCAGCGCCTGGCGTATCACCCACCGGTCCAGCATGGAGGCCATGCCGAAACGCTCGGCGGCGGGAATGAACTCGCTGGGCGGCACGTTGTTGCCGTTGGTATCGACGAGCCGGGTCAGCACTTCGACCGTGCCGCAGGTGTTCCAGGGATCGTCGAGCCGGCGCAGTTCCTGCGCGTATAGCTTGAGGCGGCCGTCCTCCATCGCGTCGCCGAGATCGGACGCCATGCGGATCGCGGCAAGGCCCCCGGCGGTGTCGCTGCGTCCGTCGCGCACCGCAACGCGGTTGCGCCCGCCGGCCTTCGCCGCGTAGCAGGCGTCATCGGCCCGCGCGAGCAGGTTGGTCGCGGACTCGCCCGGCGCGTCGACGAATTCCACGCCGATGCTGGCGCCGAAATCGCGATGGCGCATCCCGGCCGGCAGCGGTGTCGACCGGATGGCCTCGAGCATCCGCTCGGCGACCGCGATGGCCGAGTCGCGGTCCGAGGTCGGCACGATGGCCGCGAACTCGTCGCCGCCGAGGCGGCCGACGATGGCGGATGACGGCAGGCATTGCTTCATGGCCTCCGTGGCGCCCTTCAGCGCCGCGTCTCCGGCGGCGTGGCCGGCCATGTCGTTGATCGCCTTGAAATAGTCGATGTCGATGTAGAAGAGGGCGAACGATGGCGCCTCGGCATCCGACACGAAATCGGCCAGCGTTTCCTCGAAGGCGCGCCGGTTGAGCACGCCGGTCAGCGAGTCGTGGCGCGCGGCATAGGCCAGCTCGCGCTTGCGCGCATGTTCCTGCGTGACGTCCTGGAAGGTGTGCACCGAGCCGGACACGGTACCGGTGCCCGCCGCGATGGGCGCCGCCGTGTGGCGGATCACCCGCTCGGAACCGTCATCGCCGGCCATTGCCAGCAGGGTCTTCGCGTCCTCGTCGCGCCGGGTCTTGCAGCGTCCGGCGAGCCAGGCGCCGATCGGCTGGCCGATCATGTCCGAATTCTCGCAGCCGAACAGCTGAATCGCCGATTCGTTGGCATAGGTGATGATGCCTTCGCCGTCGGTCGCCACCACGGCGTCGCGGATCGAGTGAAGCGTGACGCGCAGCGTCTCCTTCTCCGTCGCCAGTGCCTCGGCCGCCCGAACCTCGCTCGTCACGTCGCGGACGATGCCGACCACCCGCGCGGAGTGCTGCCCTTCCGAGAGATATCGCGTGTGCGCGTCTATGAAGCGGATTTCCTCGTCCGCCCGCACGATGCGGTAGCGGGCATGCAGGGTTTCCCTGGTCTCGATCAGGCGGGCAACCTGTGCCTCGACCGCGTCGCGGTCCTCGGGATGGACGAATGCCGGGCAGGTGTCGAGCGACACCTCGAATTCCGGTCCGATCCCGTAGATCTCGCGCATGCGTTCGTCCCAGAACATCCGCCCGGTGTCGGGTTCGTAGTGCCAGGTACCGATGCCGCTTGCGTCGAGTGCGAGCCGCAGCCGCTCGTTGGCATGGCGCAGCTCGGTCTCGGAGTTCTTCTGGCCGGTGATGTCGGTCTGCAGCGCGATCAGGCGGATGGCGATGCCCGTGTCGGGGTCGCGCTCGACGACGCAGCCGCGGCCCAGGAACCAGCGCCATTCGCCGCTCTTGTGGCGCAGGCGGAATTCGGCCTCCAGGTATTCCGTCTCGCCGACGACATTGCGCCGGCTGATGTCCCTGACCCGCTCGATGTCGTCGGGATGCATCAGGGACAGCCACAAGTCCTCGTGGTCGGGCAACTCGTGCTCGTCATAGCCGAGCATGCGCTTCCAGCTCGCCGAGTGCGACGTCTCGCCGGTCGCAAAATTCCTGTCTATGACGCCGAGGCGCGCGACCGAGAGGGCATGTTGCCAAATGTCGGCGTCATTGATCGGCGATGTCGCTATCTGGTCGGACATGTTGTATCGCAGCGGTTCCTTTTGGCGGAACTATCTGCAACAAAAAACACAACCAGAGGTTAAACGGACGCGAAAGCTTCCGGCTTTTGGCGATTTTTTCCGCCCGCGCGGCCCCGCTCAGTAGGCATATTCGAGAAAAACGGGCTCGATCGACTCGGCCCATACCGAGTGGTACTCGGTGATCATCTGCTCGGCCGGCGTGGTGCCGCGCGCGACGATCTCCTCCAGCGGAATGAGGAAATGCGCCTCGTCGAAGCCCTCGGAATTGAGCTTCGCGCGCGATTTCAGGCCCTCGCGGGCGATGCGGAGAACGTCGTAGCCGATTTCCCGCACCGTGCGGCCCCTGATCGTCGCCTTCAGCCCCTCGCGCGGCACGGCATCGCGCAGCGCCACCACGTCCTCGCAGGTCCAGTCCCGCGTCAGCGCGTCCGCGGCCTCCAGCGCCGTCTCGTCGTAGAGCAGCCCGACCCACAGCGCCGGCAGGGCGCAGATGCGCCGCCACGGCCCGCCGTCGGCGCCGCGCATCTCGATGAACTTCTTGAGCCGCACCTCCGGGAACACGGTGGACAGGTGGTTGGTCCAGTCGCCCATGTTCGGGTGCGGGTCCGGGATCTCGCCCTCCAGCGCACCGTCCATGAACTGGCGGAAGGTGACGTGGGTGCAATCGTGGTACCGGCCCTCGCGCAGCACGAAATACATCGGCACGTCGAGCACCCACTCGACATAGTCCATGAAGCCGAAATCCTCCGAGAAGACGAAGGGCAGGACGCCGGTGCGGTCCGGGTCGGTGTCGCGCCAGATGTTCGCCCGCCACGACAGCAGCCCGTTCGGCCTGCCCTCGGTGAAGGGCGAATTGGCGAACAGCGCCGTGGCGACCGGCTGCAGGCGGTAGGAAACCTGCATCTTCCGGCGCATGTCGGCCTCGGAAGCGAAGTCGAGATTGACCTGGATGGTCGAGGTCCGGTGCATCATGTCGAGACCTTCATTGCCGACCTTCGGCATGTAGGCGCGCATGATGTCGTAGCGCGATTTCGGCATGCGCGGCGTTTCGTCCAGCGTCCATTTCGGGCTTGCGCCGAGGCCGAGGAACTTGATGCCGAGCGGATCGGCGATCTCGCTGAGCTGCGACAGGTGGGCGTTGGACTCGCGGCAGGTCTGGTGGATCGTCTCCAGCGGCGCGCCGGACAGCTCGAACTGGCCGCCCGGCTCGAGGCTGATGGCGCCCATGCCGGTCGGCTCGTAGAGGCCGATGATGCGGCCCTCGTCCATGATCGGCGACCAGCCCAGCGTTTCCTGCATGCCTTCCAGCAGGGCGCGGATGGAGCGCTCCCCCTCATAGGGCACCGGGCTGTTGTCCTCGGTGAAGAAGGGAAACTTCTCGTGCTCCGTGCCGATCCGCCACTCGTCCTTCGGCTTGCAGCCGGAGGCGAGATAGGCGGCCAGTTCCTCTATCGAGGAGATCGGGGTTTCGTCGGTGGTGTCACGCGCCATGGAACGCCTCGTCCGGTATATTCGCGGGGCTTGATGGACGAGGGGAGCCGTCAGGGCAAGCCCATTTTTCTGATGGCCGTTCAAGGAATATTGAATTACTTCCAGTCGCCTGCCGTCGCCTGGATGACGGCCAGCGCCGCCACGGCCGCCGTGTCGGCGCGCAGGATGCGCGGGCCGAGCGGGATGGCGGTGACGAAGGGCAGGGCGCGAAGCTGGTCGCGCTCGGCATCGGAAAAGCCGCCCTCCGGGCCGATGATGACGCCGAGTTTCCTTTCCTTCACCGACTGCAGCGCTGCCAGCGGGTTGTTCGTCTCGGAGTCCTCGTCGCAGAAGACCAGCCGCCGCTCCGGGTCCCAGCCGGCAAGCAGCCTGTCGAATTTCACCGGTTCGCGGCATTCGGGAATCGACAATATGCCGCACTGTTCCGCCGCCTCGACCGCGTTGGCGGCCATCCTGTCCACATTCACCTTCGGGACCTGGGTGTGATGCGTCATCACCGGCTGCAGGATGCCGGCGCCCATCTCGACGGCCTTCTGCACCATGTAGTCGAGACGGCCGGATTTCAGCGGCGCGAAGCAGTAGACGAGGTCGGACGGGGCGGGCTGCGGACGCACCTGTTCGGCAAGCTCGAGCGCGGCCTGTTTCTTGCCCGGCCTGCGCAGTATGGCGCGCCATTCCCCGTCGCGGCCGTTGAAGACGAGCAGCTCGGCGCCCTCGTCCATCCGCAGCACGTTGAGCAGGTAGTTCGACCGGGTCTTGTCGGTGGCTATCGTTCCTCCCGCCGCGAGGGGGTGGTCGACGTAGAGGCGTTGCATTCTGTAGTTCGCGCGCATGGCGGGACGGATGGACCGTCGCGCGCAAAAGGTCAATTCCCTGCGGCCGGCGGGTAGTGAAGCGCGGTGAAGTGAATCGCCGGAACGTAGCCGGCGCGCAGCGTCCTGGCCGTCGAGGGCGGGGTGAGCATCATCAGCCCGTCCGGCGGCGGCTGCGGCGCGTCATAGCCGGAAAAGGACCAGCGCCATGCCCGCCCGGTGCGAATCACCATGGCGTCGCGGCCATCCGTGACCATGGTTCCGTCCGGCAGTTCCCCGGCCGGGCAGGGCAGCGGGTGAAGCCGCTTCCGCCGCCCGTCGAGGCGCTCGCGGTGCAGCGCCGTGTCCATTTCGCCGGCCGTCGGCGGTTCCGTGCCGTTGCCCGCGGCCCAGGCGGCCCTGAACCGCTCGGCATCGGCCCGGCGGCAGCGGAAGCAGGGGCGGTGGCCGGCGGCCAGCGCCGTGGCTTCGTCGAGGAAGAAGAGCTCGGTCCAGCCGGCGGATTTCCCGTCCCTGCCGTTGTGACCCATCACGTCGCGCCTTGTGCCGCGGTAGTTGCAGGCGCAGACGATCCAGGCCTTCGACGTCCAGCGGCGGCGCGGATGCAGCCTGCACGTTGCGGGGTCGTGCAATATGCCGCGATTGCCGGTGAACATGCCGCGCGCGGGATCGGCGACGATATCACCCCACGGGGTGACGCGATTCTGCAACACTGTCGAATTCCCTCGAAGAAATGGCGATCCAACCGTTCAAAGGCTCTGGCATTTATCCTTTGTAAACCCTATACGGCCCGCCGTGCCCGACTCCCCTGTGACGGCCGGCACACCGATTTCGCGCCGGATCTGGCGAGATGGCGGCGAAACCGAAGAGATTTCAGGAGCAAAGATTCATGCACGCGCGCGCGGCTTTCCTGTCGGCAGCATTGTTGTTGACCATCTCCTTCCTCGGGCTTGCGGTCTATACCGAGCGGGCCGAGGCCGGGAAGACGCCGGTCGACGGCTACGGCATTTCCGTCGGGCTGGTCGCCGCGGCGGGCTGATCGCTTCGCCGCGCCTGCCGTCTTTTCCTTGCCGCCCATTGCCGCTATGACCTGTGGGTCAATATTGCGGAGGGACTGGCAGGCATGAATCTCGACAAGGTTACCGACATCCAGGATCTGCAGAGGATCGCGCGCCGCCGCGTGCCGCGCATGTTCTACGACTATGCCGATTCGGGCGCATGGTCGGAATCGACCTATCGCGAGAACACGTCCGCGTTCGGGAAGATCAGGATCCGCCAGCGCGTCGCCCGCAACATCGACAATCGTACGGTCGCGACAAGCATGGTTGGCCAGGACGTGTCGATGCCGGTCGCGCTGGCGCCGGTCGGCATGACCGGCATGCAGCATCCCGACGGCGAGATCCATGCCGCCCGCGCGGCCGAGAAGTTCGGCGTGCCCTTCACCCTGTCGACCATGAGCATATGCTCCATCGAGGCGGTCGCCGAGGCGACGACGAAGCCCTTCTGGTTCCAGCTCTACGTGATGCGCGACCGCGGCTTTGCCGCCGACCTGATCGCCCGCGCCAAGGCGGCCGGCTGCTCGGCGCTGGTGCTGACGCTGGACCTGCAGATTCTCGCCCAGCGCCACAAGGACATCAAGAACGGGTTGTCGGCGCCGCCCAAGCCGACGCTGGCGAACCTTCTCAACCTCGCCACCAAACCGGCCTGGTGCCTCGGCATGCTCGGCACGCAGAACCGCTCCTTCGGCAACATCGTCGGGCACGTGAAGGGCGTCGAGGACATGTCCTCGCTCTCCGACTGGACCAACAGCCAGTTCGATCCCACGCTCGACTGGGAGTCGGTCGAGTGGATCAAGAAGCACTGGGACGGCAAGCTGATCCTCAAGGGCGTCAACGATGTCGAGGATGCCGAGATCGCCGCCAAGACCGGTGCCGACGCGATCATCGTGTCGAACCACGGCGGACGCCAGCTCGACGGCGCGGCGGCCACCATCGACATGCTGGCGCCGGTGGTCGACAAGGTCGGCGACAAGATCGAGGTCCATCTCGATTCCGGCATCCGCTCCGGCCAGGACATCTTCAAGGCTGTCGCGCTCGGTGCGAAGTCGACCTATGTCGGCCGTGCCTTCGTCTACGGCCTCGGCGCCGCCGGCGAGGCCGGCGTGACCAAGGCGCTGGAACTCCTGCGCAAGGAACTCGATCTCACCATGGCGCTGGCCGGCGAGACCGACATCAACAATGTCGGCCATCACAACCTGCTGGAGCCGCCGGCGACGGTGCGCAAGACGGTGAAGGCGAAGGCGCCGGCAAGGAAGAAGGCCCAGTCCGCCGCGGCGAAGCGGACGACCGCCGCGAAAGCGGCTTCGGCGGCCAAGCGGACGTCAGCAGCCGGGTCCAAGCCGAAGGCCGGCGCCGGTCGCAGGGCCAAGGCCCCGGCGAAGGGCTAGGTCGCGGGCGCGCCGGTCCGGCTCTGCTAGGACACGGGCTGCGAGCGCTGGCGCGACGGTTTCCGCCTTTCGTCGCGCGGCGCTTCCGCGCTTTCCGTTCTTTGCGCGTGACGCAGCTGCGATACAGCCTCCCATGACCGTATCCGTTCCGCCTCGAGGCGGTGGGTCTGGATGTATTCCATGTGGGCCTCGGCCGCGCGTTTCGCCGCCGCGGCATCACCGGCCATGATCGCGTCGTAGACGGCGCGGTGCTGGGAAAGCAGCGCGGCGCGCGCGCCGGGAAGCCCGTAGACCAGCGCCCGGCTGAAGAAGACACCGTTCTGCAGCAGCCGGTAGCAGGAGCGCAGGGCGTGCATCAACAGGATGTTGTGGGCGCTCTCGCACACGGCATTGTGGAACTCGATGTCGGACTCCGCTTCCTCGTCGAGATTCTCCTGGGCGTGTGCCGTCTCCATGCGGGTCATTATGTCGGTCAGCAGCGCCTTGTCGTGATCGGTGGCGCGCTCGGCGGCATAGGCGGCGGCGATGCCCTCCACGTCGCGTCGATATTCCAGGTAGTCCTGCGTGGCCTTCGGATGGCGGGCGATCAGTTCCAGCATCGCGGGCGAGAACACGTCGCCGATCACGTCCGCGACGAAGGTGCCGCCGCCGTGGCGGGTCACCAGCAGGCCCCGGCTTTCCAGCTCCTTCAGCGCCTCGCGCAGCACGGGCCGCGACACGTCGAACCGGCGCGCAAGCTCGCGCTCGCCCGGCAGCTTGTCGCCGACGCGCAGCACGCCCTCCAGCACGAGGGTCTCGATTTGCGCGCATATCCCGTCGGCCGTGCGCGACTGATCGATTCGCTTGAAATATCCTCCCGGCATGCCTGTTCTCCTGTCAGCGCGGAAAGTAGCGGCACGGGGGCCGCCCGGTCAATTTACATGGTGCGCGCCCGCGGGCGAGGCAATTTGCCCGACCCTGCGGCATGTCATTTGCCGGGGCGCAGGTTATAGTCCGGCGGCAATTGTCCGCCGGAACCGATGCGATGAACGAAACGCAGACAGAAATCCAGACGCCGGAAACGCCCGCCGCGCCGGGCCTTGCGCGCCACGGCGCGTTCGGCTTTCCCCTGCATCCCAGCCGCGCCGTCGCGCTGGGCGAGATCCATGCCCGGCCCGCACCATCGATCTCGGCCCCGCGCGCCCTGATCAAGCTGTGCTTCATGACCGAGGCCGGCTCCACGGTCGACCATGCCGCGCTCGCCGAGCTTTCGCGCCGCCATGGCGCCGCGCCGCCGGACAGGCAGGCCCGTCACCACACGATCCAGACCGGCAAGGGTTCGCTCAGGTGGGAGCGCCATACCGAGGCCTCGACCTACCTGTGGGAGGGGCCGTTGTCCCGCCGCCCCGGCGATCTGCCCACCGGCCATCCCTTCGGCGAGGAGTTCCCGCCGCCCGGCACCCTGATTGCCGGCGTGCGCATGGAGATCCGCAAGCACAGCCCGGCGACGATGAAGCTGGTCGACTCCTTCGATCCGGCGACGCTGTGCTGCTCGCTGGTCGAGGGCGGACTCGCGGTCGTGGTTACCGATTTTCGCCAGGATGCCTCCGGGCTGACCCGGATTCTCGTCCTCGACAAGGGCATGACGCCGCAGCGCACCGGCGCGCTGGCGCAGCGGCTGTTCGACATCGAGATCTACCGCACGCTGGCCATGCTGGGCCTGCCCCTGGCCCAACGCCTGTCGCCGCGCCTGCGCAAGGCGGAGGACCAGCTCGCCGAACTGACCCACCGCATGCGGTCGATCGACGCCGGCGATGCCGAGCCGCTGCTCGACGAGATCACCGCGCTCGCCGCCGACCTGGAGGCCGACGCCGCCTCCAGCCTCTACCGCTTCGGCGCGAGCCGTGCCTATGACGAGATCGTGCACGACCGCCTTGCCGCGCTCGGCGAGGAGCCGGTGACCGGCTACGACACCTGGCTCTCCTTCCTGGAGCGCCGCGTCGCGCCGGCGATGCGTACCTGCCGCTCGGTGGAGGACCGGCTGGCCAACCTGTCGGAGAAGCTCGCCCGCGCCGCCACGCTGCTGCGCACGAAGGTGGACGTGGCGGTGGAGAAGCAGAACCGCGACCTGCTGCATTCCATGAACAAGCGCGCAAAGCTGCAACTGCGCCTGCAGCAGACGGTGGAGGGCCTGTCTGTCGCCGCCGTTTCCTACTACGTGGTCGGGCTGATCGCCTATGTCGTCAAGGGAATCGATCCGAAACGCTTCGGCGTTCCGGACACCGCGGTCACGGCGCTGGCCGTGCCCGTTGTCGTGCTGGCGATCTGGGCCGTGGTGCGCCGCATCCGCCGCTCGCACAGCGACGGCTAGCGTCTTCGGTCGTTCAGCGGACCGCCGAGGCGACACGCCGGAGCGGTTCCGCGCGGGAACCGGCGTCCTGCGCCGCGTCGATGCCGTTTTCCCAGTAGGGAGACGGCCCGTAGAGATCGGTCAGGAAGTCGATGAACAGGCGCACCTTCACGGGCAGGAATTGGCGCGACGGGTAGATCGCGTGCACCGCTATGTTGCGGGAGCCGCCATATTCGGGAAGGATCTGCACCAGCTCTCCGGAGGCGAGTTCCGGGCCGATGTCCCAGGTCGAGCGCAGCCCGATGCCGATGCCGGCCAGCACGGCCTCGCGCACCACTTCGGACGAGTTCGTCATCAGCGTGCCGTTGGGGCGGACAGAGACGGGGCCGTTCGGGCCCTCGAGCCGCCATGCCTCGCCGGAGACATGCGTCAGGCAGTTGTGCCCGGACAGCGCCTCGAGGCTTTGCGGCGTGCCGTGGCGCTTCAGGTAGGATGGCGCGGCGCACAGGATGCGCCGGACGGGCGCGATCTTGCGCGCCACGAGGCTGGAATCGGCCAGTTCGGCGATGCGGATGGCCACGTCGTATCCCTCGCCGACGATATCCACGAAATCGTCGGTCAGGACGAGGTTGATCGCGAGATCGGGATTGGCCTCCATGAAGGTTCCGAGATGCGGCGCGACATGCAGGCGGCCGAAGGAGGTGGGGGCGGTGACCTTCAGCGTGCCGCGCGCCATGGCCGAGCGCCGCGACACGAAGGCTTCCGCCTCCTCGACGCCCGCCAGGATCGCCACAACGCGTTCGTAGAAGCCCTGTCCGGCTTCCGTGAGGGCGATCTGGCGCGTGGTCCGCTGCAGCAGGCGCGAGCCGAGCCGGTCCTCCAGCCTGCGCAGGCGTTTCGAAACGACGGCCGGGGAAAGACCGAGCTCGCGGCCGGCGGCCGACATGCTGCCCGCCGCCACGACGCGGGCAAAGATTTCGAGGTCGCCAAAATTGCTCATGTTCTTCCGGGGTCCCGACCGTTTCTGAGGATATTGTATTACGTTACGTAATGTCTGATGGAAATAAAACAACCGCTTCTAATTCCCTATTGTGAATTAGTAGCGGATACCGTTTGCCGCCGCCGGCCGAATGGTGCCGGCGTCGCTCCGCGCGCCTGCGGGCAACCGGCACGTCTCCGGAGAGGGGCCGGTTGGGCTCATTGCTTACCCTGCGGCAGTTCATGTTGATTTATCCTCTCCAACCTATAGCCTGTGCCCGTCAACGGGTTTCCGGACCCGCCACAGGGAGGAAAATACATGATCAAGAAAATTCTGCTCGCGGGCGTCGCCTGCGCTCTTGCCGCAGGGGTGTCCGTCGCCGAGCCCGTGCGGTTGAAGATGGCCTCGACCTATCCGTCGAGCCTGACGCAGCTCGGCACGCTCGGCAAGCTTCTGGAGGAGAACATAACCGAGGCGTCCGGCGGGGACATCCAGCTCAAGTTCTTCGAGCCGGGGGCGCTGGTTCCCGCACTCGAGGTGTTCGACGCGGTCAAGAACGGTTCGGTCGACGCCGCGTGGTCGACGCCGGGCTACTGGCAGGGCAAGGAACCGGCGCTGGCGCTGTTCGCGGCTGTTCCCTTCGGTCCCTCGGCCGGCGAGTTTCTCGCATGGCTGCTGAACGGCGGCGGCGAGGCCAGGATGCAGGAGATCTACGCCAAGCATAACATTCACTCGATCATCTGCGCGGTTATCGCGCCGGAAGCTTCCGGCTGGTTCCGCGAGGAAATCACATCGCTCGACCAGTTGCAGGGCAAGAAGATGCGCTTCTTCGGCCTCGGGGCGAAGGTCATGCAGAAGCTGGGCGTCGACACGCAGCTTCTCGCCGGTGCGGATATCTATCCGGCTCTGGAGCGCGGCACAATCGATGCGACCGAGTTTTCCATGCCGGCCATCGATCTCAATCTCGGCTTCTACCAGGTCGCCAAGCACTACTACTTCCCGGGCTGGCACCAGCAGTCGACCATGTTCGAGCTGATGATCAACAAGGAGAAGTGGGACGCCATGAGCGATTCCCAGCGCAAGCTGATCACCATGGCGTGCCGCGCCAATATCGCGCTCGGCTTTGCCGAGGGCGAGGCCATCCAGGGCAAGGCGCTCACCGAGCTGAAGGCCAATGGTGTGGAGATCCATCGCTGGCCGCAGGAGATCCTCGACAAGCTGCAGGAGACCTGGAACGAGGTCGCCGCCGAACAGGCCGCTGCCGACGCGACCTTCGCGGAAACCTGGGAGTCGCTGCAGGCGTTCCGCGAGGAGTACAGGGTCTGGGCGGAACTGGGATACCTGAAGTGATCCGTTTCGCATGAAACCGGGAGTCGGCGCCGTCGGGGTGCCGGCTCCCGCATCGCATCGCCGGTGCGTCTTTCCGCGATCGGAGGGGGCGGAACAGCGGGGTTCTGCCGGATCGCGGCTCGGGGGAGGAGAAAATACATGCAATCGCTGCTTGGCCTGAGTGCGGCCCTGGACCGGATCCTTGCCGTTTTCGGCAAGATCGGCGCCTGGGCCGGCTTCCTGCTGATCATTGCCGTCTGCGTCGACGTGGTGACGCGCTATTTCGGCGTGCCCAAACCGTTCGGCTGGAATTCGACCCAGTTGCAGGAATCGGAATACTGGCTGCATACCTTCCTGTTCGCGCTGATGATCGGCTATGCCTACAGGCACCAGGCCCATGTCCGCATCGACCTGCTGCGCGACAATTTCCCGACCCGGGTGAAATATCTCGTGGAGATGGTGGGTATCGCCATCTTCCTGTTCACCTATTCGCTGCTTGGGGCCTGGTACACCTTCAAGTACGCGCGTTCCTCCTTCATCGAGCAGGAGATGTCGAAATCGACGATCGGCCTGTCCGATATCTGGATCGTCAAGTCGGCGCTGGTCGCCATGTTCGTCCTGATGGGGATCGCCGCCATATCGCAATTCATCAAGGCGCTCGCCGGCTATCGGGGCGTCCTGCCCGAGGGCATGGTCGCCGAAACGCTGGGGAGTGAAGGCTGATGGAGTGGCTCGGTCCCTACCTGCCTTCGCTGATGTTCGTCGCGCTGGCCGTATTTCTCTTTTCCGGGTTTCCGGTCGCTTTCGTTCTCGGCGGCATCGGTCTCGGTTTCGGCTTCATCGCCTACTGGGTCGATCCCTGGCTGTTCGATCTCGCCCAGTTCGGCGCGCTGCCGTCGCGCATTTTCGGTGCCATCGCGGAAAACCTGATCCTCACCGCCATTCCCATGTTCATTTTCATGGGCACCATGCTGGAACGGTCCGGCGTGGCGCGCGACCTGCTCAACTGCCTGCAGGTGCTGCTGCGCCGCGTGCCCGGCGGGTTGGCGCTGGCGGTGACGCTCATGGGCACGATCCTCGCTGCGACCACCGGCATCATCGGCGCGTCGGTCGTCATGATGAGCCTGCTGGCGCTGCCGGTGATGATCCAGCGCGGCTATGCGCCGTCGCTTGCAAGCGGCACCATCGCGGCCTCGGGCACGCTGGGCATCCTGATCCCGCCATCGATCATGCTGGTCATCATGGCCGACCTGCTGTCGCGCTCGGTCGGCAACCTGTTCGTCGCCGCCGTCATTCCCGGCTTCATGCTTTCGGGCATGTACGTGATCTACATCGTGATCGTGACGATGCTGAAACCGCAACTGGCGCCCAAGCTGCCGGCGGAACTCGGGCCGCAGTCGGCGGGCGCCTATGTGCTGATGCTGGCGCGTTCCTTCCTGCCGCCCGTGTTCCTGATCGTCTGCGTCCTGGGCTCCATCCTTGGCGGCTTTGCCACGCCGACGGAAGCGGCCGGGGTGGGCGCCGCCGGTTCGGTCATCCTCGCGCTCGTCAATCTTGTCGTGCTGCCCGCGCTCAAGGTTCCGGAATTCCATTTCGAGGGCGAGGCGAATGCCGCGCTCGACGACCACGCGACGGGCAGGGGACTTGGCGCCGACTTGGTCCATTTCTGGGGCGTGGTGAAGGACGTGGTGCTGCGCACCGGCCTGACCAACGCCATGTTGTTCGGCATTTTCGTCGGCGCGACGTTGTTCTCCTACATGTTCCGCGCGCTGGGCGGCGAGGCGCAGGTGGACAATTTCATCGAGCACCTGGGACTCGGGGCCTGGGGGCTGCTGTTCATGCTGATGCTCATCGTCTTCGTGCTCGGTTTCTTTCTCGACTGGATCGAGATCACGCTGATCGTGCTGCCGGTTTTCGCGCCGGTGATTGCCGGGCTGGATTTCGGGGACCATGTCGCGCGAACGGAGGTCACCTACTGGTTCGCGATCCTGCTGGCGGTCAACCTGCAGACATCGTTCCTGACGCCGCCATTCGGTTTCGCCCTATTCTACATGAAGGCTGTCGCGCCGCCGGAGATCAAGATCCAGCAGATATATCGCGGCATCATACCCTTCGTGCTGATCCAGCTTGTCGCGGTGGCGCTGGTCATCCTGTTCCCCGAACTGGCATTGTGGCTGCCGAGAACCCTGCTGGACTGACGGCTCCGATCGACCGGTAGCGACAGCGCCGTGCGGACATTCCGCGCGGCGGGAACGGTTGCGCCGGATTTTGCAAATTGGTAAAGTATCTTTACCACTTGCGGCCGCGTGCCGCGCGGGAGGTTGCATGGACAAGATACGCTTTCTCGAGCCGCGTGCCGACATCGTCGCCCGGCGCGAAGAAATACGGACCGGGCTGGCGAATGTCGTGCCGGCCGATTGCCTCGTGACCGACGAGCGGGAGCTGGTGCCCTTCGAGACGGATGCCTTCACCGCGTATCGTCGTGTGCCGCTTGCCGTCGTGCTGCCGGAAACCACGGAGCAGGTCGCAGCGGTAATGAAGTACTGTACCGACAACGGCGTGCCGGTGGTGCCGCGCGGTGCCGGAACATCGCTTGCCGGCGGAGCGATCCCGCAGGAGGACGCGGTGGTGATCGGCGTCTCGCGGATGTCGTGCATCCTGGAAGTCGATTACGAGAACCGCACCGCCAGGGTGCAGGCCGGCGTCACCAATCTGCGCATCTCCGACGAGGTGTCGGCCGACGGCTTCTTCTACGCGCCGGACCCGTCCTCGCAGCTTGCCTGCACGATCGGCGGCAATATCGGCATGAATTCCGGCGGCGCCCATTGCCTGAAATACGGCGTGACGACCAACAACCTGCTCGGCGTGACCATGGTTCTGCAGGACGGCACGGTGATCGAGCTGGGCGGCAAGGCGCTGGATGCGGAGGGTTATGACCTGCTCGGGCTCGTCTGCGGTTCCGAGGGCCAGCTCGGCATCGTGACGGAGGCGACCGTGCGGCTGATCGCGAAGCCGGAAGGTGCGCGGCCCGTGCTGTTCGGTTTCGATTCCTCGGAAGTTGCCGGCGCCTGCGTTGCCGACATCATCGGCGCGGGCATCATTCCTGTCGCCATCGAGTTCATGGACAAGCCGGCCATCGACATATGCGAGGCCTTCGCCCATGCCGGCTATCCGATGGACGTGGAGGCGCTGCTGATCGTCGAGGTCGAGGGCTCCGAAGACGAGATGGACGCGATGCTTTCCAGGATCATCGCCATTGCCAGGAAGCACAACGTCAAGCGTGTCCGGGAAAGCCAGTCGGCCATCGAGGCGGCGCAGATATGGAAGGGCCGCAAGTCGGCCTTCGGCGCGACCGGTCGCGTTGCCGATTACATCTGCATGGACGGCACGGTGCCGCTCGGCCAGCTCTCCCACGTCCTGCGCGAGACCGCGAACATCGTGGAGAAGTACGGGCTGCGCGTCGCCAACGTGTTCCATGCCGGCGACGGGAACATGCACCCGCTGATCCTCTACAACGTCAACGATCCCGAGGAGGCGGAGAAGGCCGAGGCCGCGGGCGCCGAGATATTGAAGCTGTGTGTCGATGCGGGCGGCTGCCTGACCGGCGAGCACGGCGTCGGAATCGAGAAGCGGGACCTGATGCTGCACCAGTTCACCGAGACCGACCTCAACCAGCAGATGGCCGTTCGCGCGGCCTTCGACCCGGGCTGGCTGCTCAACCCGTCCAAGGTCTTCCCGCTCGATCTCGACATGCGCAAGGCGGGGTGAGAATGGCGGATCGGGAAATCATCGCACCGGCCTCGGAAGCCGAGGCCGCAGACATCATTCGCGAGGCCGCCGCCTCCGGCACGACGCTGGAGATCGCCGGCGGCGGCACCAAGCGCGGCATCGGCCAGCCTTTCGAGGCGGACCGGACGCTGTCATCGGCCGCGCTTTCCGGCATCACCGAGTACAACCCGGCGGAGCTGGTGCTGACCGCGAGGGCGGGAACGCCGGTCGCCGAGATCGAGGCGGCTCTCGGGGAGAACGGCCAGATGCTGGCCTTCGAGCCGGGCGACTGGCGCGGCCTGACCGGCATGGACGGAACGCCGACCGTCGGCGCGCTGGCCGCCGCCAACATTTCCGGCCCACGGCGAATTTCGGCCGGCGCCGCGCGCGACGCCTTGCTTGGCGTGCGCTTCGTCAACGGGCGCGGCGAGATCGTGAAGAACGGCGGCAAGGTGATGAAGAACGTCACCGGTCTCGACCTCGTCAAGCTGATGGCGGGAAGCTGGGGCACGCTCGGCTTCCTGACCGAGGTTTCCTTCAAGGTGCTGCCGCGTACCGGGACCGAGGAGACGCTGGTGATCCACGGTGCGACCGACGGCGAGGCCGCCAACCTGATGGCCGCGGCGCTTGGCACCAGCACGGAGGTATCGGGTGCGGCGCACCTGCCGGAGGGCGTGGCGAAACGGGTCGGCCTCGATGGCGGCGCCGCCACGCTGCTGCGGCTGGAGGGGTTCGCCGAATCGATCGCGGTGCGGCTGGACAGGCTGCGCGCGGCGCTTCCCGGCGCGCCGGGGACGAGCGTGCTGGACGAGGCGCGGTCCCGGTCAGCCTGGAAGCGGGTGCGCGATGTCGAGCCGTTCGCCGGAACCGGGCGTCCCCTGTGGAAGGTATCGGTCGCGCCGATGGCCGGCCACGACGTGGCGGCGATGGTCCTGCGGGAGGTCCAGGGCGAGGCCTTTTTCGACTGGCAGGGCGGGCTGGTCTGGCTGCAGCTCGATGACGGGAACGATGCCGCGCCGGCAATCGTGCGCGAGGCGGTGGCGAAATGCGGCGGCGGTCACGCGACCCTGGTGCGGGCCCCGGAAGCGGTCCGCGCGTCGGTGCCCGTGTTCCAGCCGCAGCCGGTGCCCGTTGCCGCGCTCTCGGAGCGGGTGCGCGCGGCGCTCGATCCCGCCGGCATTTTCAATCCGGGCAGAATGGTGTGGAATGGCGGCCGCAAGGCCGCCTGAACCATTCGAAGGGGAATTCATGACCGATCCGCAGAACACCACGCCGCCCATGCCGCGCCAGACCGACAAGTGGCTCGAACCCGGCCCGCAGAACGCGCTCCTCATCTACATTCTCTACCTTGCCGGTTTCGTGTTCGGTGGATTTCCGACCATTGTCGGCATCGTGATGGCCTATCTGAATCGCAACAAGGCCGGCGGTTTCGTCGAGACGCATTACACCTGGCTGATCCGTACCTTCTGGATATCCCTCGCCTATGCCGCGATTTCGATTGTCCTGTTCTTCATCGGCATCGGCTTTCTTCTTCTGTTCGCGGTCGCGGTTTGGGCAGTCATCCGCCTCGTCAAGGGCCTGATGGCGCTGAACCGGAACGAGCCCATGCCCGATCCGGCCACGTGGTGGATCTGAACCTTTCGGGAGAAATGTCGCCATGCAGACCAGTTTCACGCCAGAGCAGCTCGAGGACCCCGGCGTCGCCGCGTCGGAGAAGATCCTGCGCTCCTGCGTGCATTGCGGTTTCTGCACGGCGACCTGTCCGACCTATGTGACGCTCGGCAACGAGCTCGACAGTCCGCGCGGGCGCATCTACCTGATCAAGGACATGCTGGAAAACGGCCGCCCGGCCGACGAGAAGGTGGTCACCCATATCGACCGTTGCCTGTCCTGCCTCTCCTGCATGACGACATGCCCGTCGGGCGTTCACTACATGCACCTTGTCGACCATGCCCGGGCCCATATCGAGAAGACCTACCGTCGCCCTTTCTTCGACCGGCTGACGCGCGCCGTGCTGGCGATGGTGCTGCCCTATCCGGGGCGGTTCCGGGCCTCGCTCCATGCCGCGAAGCTGGGACGGCCCTTCGCCGGACTGCTGAAGGCGATCCCGCCGCTGAAGGCGTTCGGCGCCATGCTGGAACTTGCGCCGAAGACGATCGGGAAGCCGTCTCCGGTCTCCGAACCGGGGACGCACCGGCCGGCAACGGAAAGGCGCGGCCGGGTGGCGATCCTGACCGGCTGTGCCCAGCCGGTGCTGAAGCCGGGAATCAACGAGGCGACGATCCGTCTCCTGACGAGGCTCGGCATCGAGGTGGTGGTGCCCGAGGGCGAGGGGTGTTGCGGCGCGCTGGTGCATCACATGGGCCGCGAGGAACAGGCGCTCGCCGATGCGAGGCGCAATGTCGACGCCTGGACGCGCCAGATCGAGCACGGCGGCCTCGACGCCATCATCGTCACCGCCTCGGGCTGCGGCACGACCATCAAGGATTACGGCTGGATGCTGCGCGAGGATCCGGCCTATGCCGGGAAGGCGGAGCGCGTTTCCGAGCTGGCCAAGGACATCACCGAGTATCTCGCCTCCATCGAGCTTCCGGAACCGGTCGTGAAGCCGAACCTCGCCGTCGCCTATCATTCCGCCTGTTCCATGCAGCACGGGCAGAAGATCACCGCCGCGCCGAAAAACCTGCTGAAGGCGGCGGGGTTCTCGGTCAAGGACCCGGCGGAGGGGCACCTGTGCTGCGGCTCTGCCGGCACCTACAACATCATGCAGCCGGAAATCTCCGCGAAGCTGAAGGAGCGCAAGGTCAGGAACATCGAGGCGACGAAGCCGGATGTCATCGCCACCGGCAATATCGGCTGCATCACCCAGATCGCGTCGGGGACCGGCATCCCGATCCTGCACACGGTCGAACTGCTCGACTGGGCCTTCGGCGGACCGAAACCGGACGGCGTGCCCGACGCCAGGCCGTCGCGGCTCGAAGCGCTGCTGGCGGCCGGACAGGCGGCAATCCCGGCCTAGCGCCGCGTCGGCGCCGGGCGGCTGGCGATGAACAGCGCACAGACGGAAAGCACCGCGACCTGAATGGCGAGAATGGTGCCGCTCCCGCCAAGCGCCCAGGTGACGCCGGGCGTGGCGGCCATGGTCGCCAGCGCGATCGCCTTCGTCCGGCGACCGATCGCCCCTTCCGTGCGCCAGTCCACGATGAGCGGGCCGAAGCGGGGATGTTGCAGAAGCCATGCCTCCAGGCGCGGCGAGCTGCGCGCGAAGGCGAAGGCGGCGACCAGCAGGAAGGGTGTCGTCGGCAACAGCGGCAGCACGACACCCGCCGCCGCCGCGGCAACGGCGAGGAACCCGATCGCAAGCCAGAACAGTCTCATTTCACCAGCTCCGTGACGTCTCCCATATAGTGCCGTTCACGCGGTTTTTCACCGGCTTTACGCCCTCGCCATCGATCCGGCGATCGTCTAGATGGTTGGCGACATTCACCAGAACAGACCGGAGCAGAATGGATGCAGCAGCGCAAACTGGGAAAAGACGGACCTGAAGTCGGTGCAATCGGGCTCGGTTGCATGAGCTTTGCCGGCGCATACGGCAAGATCTCGGAGGCGGAGGCGCACAGGGTTCTCGCCGCCGCGCTCGACCTCGGCGTCACCCATCTGGACACGGCGCTGATCTATGGCGGGGGCGTGTCCGAGAGCTATATCGGTTCCTTCATCAAGGATCACCCGAACCGCTTCACCATCGCCACCAAGGCGGGCATCGTCACCAAGCCGGAACGGCGGTTCGACAATACGGAAGCCTATCTGCGCGAGTCGCTGGAAGGCTCGCTGAAACGGCTCGGCGTCGACCATGTCGATCTCTTCTACATCCACCGCCGCCAGCAGGACATTCCGATCGAGGACGTCATGGCGACGATGGTGAAGTTCAAGGAGGAGGGAAAGATCGGCGGCATCGGCCTGTCCGAAATCGCGCCCTACACGCTGCGCCGCGCGGCGAAGGTCCACCCGGTCATGGCGGTGCAGAACGAGTACTCGCTGTGGACGCGCCTGCCGGAGCTCGGCCTGCTCCAGGCCTGCGCCGAGCTGGGCACCGCCTTCGTGGCATTTTCCTCGGTCGGGCGCGGCATCTTCTCGAATCGGATGCCGGTGATCGAGGAGCTTCCGGAGAACGACTTCCGGCGCAACAACCCGCGCTTCATGGAGCCGAACTATTCGCTGAACAAGGCGATCGTCTCCAGGTTCAACGAATACGCCAACAGCCAGGGCATGTCGCCGGCCACCATGGCCAATGCCTGGGTGCTGCAGAAGGGCGAGCATGTCATCGCCATTCCCGGGACGCGTTCGCCGGAACACCTCGCCGAGAACGCGAAGGCCGCCGACATCGTGCTGACCGAGGCGCAGCTTGCCGAGATCGACAGGCTGCTGCCGGTCGGCTTCGCCTATGGCGACCGCTATTCCGATACGCAGACCATCGGTCCCGAACGCTATTGCTGACGCTTCGCGCGTCCGCCTGCCGGCATGACAGAGATCAATGTGCCGGCGGGCGCCCCATGCGAGATTCGACGGAAACCAACCGGAGGATCCCATGTTCGAGAAGATCGTAGTGGCCACTGATGGCTCGGACCATGCCAACGAGGCGCTCAGGGTCGCTTGCGACCTCGCGGGCAAGTACGATTCCAGTCTGCACATCGTGCACACGCCGCAGGCAGTCGGCGACACCCTGATCGTCGGCTACACGGCCGTGCCGGTGCCGCCGACCAAGGAGGAGATGGAGAAGGCGGGCCGCGAGGTTATCGGCGCGGCCGAAGCCTTCCTGCGCGAGGCCGGCCTTTCCGACTTCACCAGCGAGCTGGTTTCCGGCGATCCGGCCCATGCCATCGTCGAGGAGGCCAAGGCCCGCAAGGCCGACCTGATCGTCATGGGACGCCGCGGCCTGGGATCGCTGTCCGGGCTGCTGGTCGGCTCCACGACGACGAAGGTTTCGCAGCTCGCGCCCTGCGCCGTGCTGACGGTGAAGTAGCGGCCTATTCGCGCGGCGGCTGGACAAGACCGCGTTGCACGGCCGGCCTTTCGAGGAAGCGCTCGAGCCAGGCCATGACATTCGGCACCTTGTCCATCTCGAAGGCGTCATGGGCGCCGTAGACCTCGCGCGCCGCCCGGATCCAGGGGGCGGTTGCGATGTCGGCGACGGTGTACTCGTCGCCCATGATGAATGCGCGGTCCTTCAACCGTCCCTCCAGCACGTTGAGAAGGCGGACGGCCTCCTTTCTGTAGCGTTCGCGCGGGCGGGGATCCTCGATCTCCTTGCCGCCGAACACGCCGAAGAAGCCGTACTGGCCGAACATCGGGCCGACACCGCCCATCTGGAACATCAGCCACTGGATGGTCTCGTGGCGGCGTGCCGGATCCTTCGGAAGGAACCTGCCGGTCTTCTCGGCCAGATAGATCAGGATGGCGCCCGACTCCCACAGCGGGAAGGGCTCGCCTCCGGGGCCGTCGGGATCGATGATCGCGGGGATTTTGTTGTTCGGATTGAGCGACAGGAACTCGGGCGTCGTCGTTTCCGACAGCTTCACCGTGTGGGCGTCGTAGGGCAGGCCGGTCTCCTCCAGCATGATCGACGCCTTGACGCCGTTCGGCGTGGGAAAGGAGTAGAGCTGGATGTTTTCGGGATTGCGCGCAGGCCAGCGTTTCGTGATCGGGAAATCGGCGAGGGTCTTGCCGGGCATGGAATGTCCTTCGGGATTGGTCGCGGTGGGAAGGCCGGTGCGGTGCCCGGCCCGCCATCTATCTAGCGACGGCGGCGCGTCATGCAAGCCGTGGCGGCCTGTCCCTTGCGGCGATGAACCGAAGCGGTGCATGCCATAACGGGCAAAGGAGACCGACATGAGCGAGAACATGCGTATCGAAACCGACACGATGGGCGAGGTCGAGGTTCCGGCCGACCGTTACTGGGGCGCGCAGACCGGGCGCTCGCTGATGAACTTTCCGATCGGCACGGAGACGATGCCGCTGCCGCTGATCCGCGCGCTCGGCATCGTCAAGAAGGCTGCCGCGCTCGCCAACCGCGATCTCGGCAAGCTTGACGCGCGGCGCGCGGCGGCAATTGTCGAGGCGGCGACCGAGGTGATCGAGGGCAGGCTGGACGATCACTTCCCGCTTTCGGTCTGGCAGACCGGTTCGGGTACGCAGAGCAACATGAACGCCAACGAGGTGATCGCCAACCGGGCCATCGAGTTGCTCGGCGGCACGATCGGGTCGAAGGACCCGGTCCACCCGAACGACCACGTCAATGCCAGCCAGTCCTCCAACGACACCTTCCCGACAGCCATGCACATCGCGGTTGCAGTGGAGACGGCGGAGCGGCTGATCCCGGCGCTCAACCACATGATGGCGGCGGCGGAGGCCAAGGAGAAGGAATTTGCCGATATCGTGAAGATCGGCCGCACCCACACGCAGGACGCCACGCCGCTGACGCTGGGCCAGGAGTTTTCCGGGTACCGTGCTGCGCTCGAGCTGGGGCTGGCCCGCATCGAGGGCGCGCTGGGCGACGTTCATGCGCTCGCCCAGGGTGGCACCGCCGTCGGCACCGGCCTCAACGCGCCGGAGGGCTTCGCCGAACTCTTCGCCGACAATGTCGCCCGCATCACCGGCCTGCCGTTCCGCACCGCGGAGAACAAGTTCGAGGCGCTGGCGAGCCATGGCGCGCTTGCCGCTTTCCACGGCGCGCTGGCGGCGCTGGCAGGCGACCTGTTCAAGATCGCCAACGACATCCGCTTCCTCGGTTCCGGTCCGCGCTCCGGCCTCGGCGAGCTGATCCTGCCGGAGAACGAGCCGGGTTCGTCGATCATGCCAGGCAAGGTCAACCCGACCCAGGCGGAGGCGCTGACCATGGTCGCCACCCGCGTCATCGGCAACCAGACCGTGGTGAACATGGCTGCCAGCCAGGGCCATTTCGAGCTGAACGTGTTCAAGCCGGTCGTTGCCGACGCGGTGCTGCAATCGGTGCGCCTGCTCTCCGACGCGATGGTCTCCTTCACCGACCGCTGCCTCGCCGGTATCGAGGCGAACCGCGAGCGCATCGGCGATCTCGTCAGCCGGTCGCTGATGCTGGTCACGGCGCTGGCGCCGTCGATCGGCTACGACAATGCGGCGGCCATCGCCAAGGCGGCGCACAAGAACGGCACGACGCTCCGCGAGGAGGCCATCCGCAGCGGCCATGTCACGGCGGAGGAGTTCGACCGCATCGTGCGCCCGGAAAACATGGTTTGATGAACGGGAAGGAAATGTTCGTTCTTGATTGGTGAACGAACTGTCGCGGTATTGGCGGATTGCGGTGTTGCCGCGGGGGCATATGTTCCGCGGCCACCATCAATCGAGGAATGCACAATGTCCAACGCAATCACCCTTCTCCTGGCGCGCATCCTGCTTGCCGTCATCTTCATCATGTCCGGCTGGGGCAAGCTCTTCGCCATCGACGGCACTGCCGGCTACATCGCATCCGTGGGCCTGCCGGCGGCGACGCTGCTTGCCTGGGCTGCCGCGATTTTCGAACTCGTGGCCGGACTTGCCATACTGGTCGGCTTCCGCACCCGCGAGGCGGCCTGGCTGCTGGCCGCATTCTGCGTCTTTGCCGGCTTCGTCTTCCATTTCCAGCCGGAAGACCAGATGCAGATGATCTCCTTCATGAAGAACCTGGCGATCGCCGGCGGCTTCCTGTCGCTTGCTGTTGCAGGGGCAGGAACGCTGTCCGTCGACGCAAAGCTCGGCACGGCCAGGACGGCCCTTGCCTGACCGACGCATGGCGTCCGAATGAGCGGCGGGGCTTCAGCCCCGCCTTTTTTCATTGCCATTCTCCGGCTGAATGCCTGCCATGCGGCACGCGCAACCTTTCCTATTTGTAACGGGACACGGCATCGGACGGGGCGCTAGTTTCCGCCCGCACATTCAAGAGGTTAGTTCCATGCCATCGTTTCTTTCACGCTACGCCACGCCCCTGATCACCGGCCTTTTCGTCGTGTCGCTGGTTTCCGGCGTCGCATTGTTTTTCCATCTCGGCTCCGCCTATTTCCACTCCATGCACGAGTGGCTTTCGATGGTCCTGATCCTGCCCTTCGTGCTGCATCTGTGGAAGAACTGGCGCCCCTTCGCCAACTATTTCAAGCGTCCCGCCATGGCGGTCGCGCTGGCGGTCTCGCTTGTCGCCGGCGTCGCCTTTGCATTGCCGGCAATGACGTCGGGCACGACCGGCGGGCCGGGCGGACGGCCCGAATTCGCGATGGTGAGGGCGATGCAGAACGCGCCGATCAGCGTCGTCGCGCCCGTCTTCGGACAGGATGGCGAGGGACTTGCCGAGAGCCTGCGGGAAAAGGGTTTCAGCGTGGCCTCGACCGAGGACACGCTCAACGCCATCGCCGAGGCATCCGGCAAGTCGTCGACCGAGGTCGCGGCGGTCCTGTCCGCGTCGATGCAGGGCGGGGCAGCGGCCCGCTGATACGCTTCCGGAACGGGAGAGCCGCGCCGTTTGTCCTCTTCCCGCGCGGCTTTTTCGTCTCAGGCGCCGAGCGCCCCGGCCAGCGCGGCGACGGTCTCACGGCGATCCGGATCGTCCGTTCCGGGGGTGGGCGCGAACAGGCAGGCCTGCGACTGCAGGATCACGCCGTCTTTCAGCACTTTCAGGTGGTTTGCCCGCAGCGTCGAACCGGTCGACGTGATGTCGACGATCACGTCGGCCTGGCCGGCCGCCGGGGCACCCTCGGTGGCGCCGAGGCTCTCGATGATGCGGTAGAGCTGGATCCCGTGCGTCTGCGAGAAATGCTTCTGCGTCAGGCGCCAGTATTTCGTGGCGATACGCAGCCGCCGTCCGTGCCGCTGGCGGAAGTCGGCGGCGACGAGGCCAAGATCGGCCATGGTCTCCACGTCGAACCAGGGTTCCGGCACCGCGACGACGACATCGGCATGGCCGAAGCCCAGTTGCGCCAGGCGTGTCACGCGGTTTTCGCTGTCCGGCAGGCCCTCGCGTACGAGGTCCTCCCCTGTGATCCCGAGATCGATTGAGCCCTTGCCGAGTTCGCGTGCGATTTCGGAGGCCGACAGGAAGGCGACCTCGACATTCGGGTGACCGGCGACGGCGGCGCGGTAGGTGCGCGCATCCTTCGGCGGCTCGACGCCGTAGCCGGCAGCCTCCATGCGCTTCAGCGCCTCTTCCTTCAGCCGGCCCTTGGAGGGAATGGCGATGGTGATGCGGGTGCTCATGCGTCGCCTCCCGTCAGCGCGGCAACGCGGTCGAGCCAGACCGAGAAGCCGACGCCCGGCACGTCGCTACCCGCGCCGAGCATGGTCAGCAGCCTGTCGTAACGCCCGCCGCCGGCCAGCACGAGGCCGTCCGCCGTGGCGATCTCGTAGACAAGCGCGGTGTAGTAGTCGAGCGCGCGTCCGAAGGCGGCGTCGTAGGAAATGGCGGCGGTATCGACGCCAGCCTTTTCCATTTCCGTCGCGCGGGCGCCGAAGGCGGCAATGGCATCGGACAGATCGAGGCCGGCAGCCTCGGCGAAACCGGCCAGCGCACCGGCGGCCTCGTTCAGCGGAGCGCTGATGGAGAGAAAGGTGCGCAGCGTGGCGAGCGCCTTCTCGTCCGGCGCGATCTCTGCCGCGTCGAAGCGGGCGATCAGCCGGTCGGCGATTTCGTCGGCGTCGCGACCGCCGGAGTTTTCCAGCCCGGCGATACGCAGCCGCATCGACAGTGCGTTGACGAGTGCCGCGCGGTCACGCGCCTCGCACGGTTCGAGAATGTCGGCCGGCACTTCGGGCGGGGGCGGTGGCACGGCCAGCGCGTCGAGTGTCGCGTCGAGCGTCGCGCGGTCGCCGAAGGCGTGGCTGAGCCGCACCGCCCAGCCCTGCGGCAGACCGAGGCCGGCAATGACCGCGTTGAATACCGCCTGGTCGCCCAGCGTGGTCACGGTCGGCGCACTGACGCCGAGCGCCTCCAGGAAGGCAAGGGCGTCTGCCAGCGAGCGGGCGTCGGCAGGGGCGCTGTCCGTATTGCCTATGTCCTCGATCCCGGCCTGCAGGAACTCGTTGCCGCCCGCACGGCGCTGCCGGAACACCGTGCCGACATAGCCGTAGCGGCGCGGGGCGGATTCGCCGGCACCGATATGGTGCAGGCAGACGGGAATGGTGAATTCCGGCCTCAGGCACAAGGTTTCGCCGGTCTCGCTTTCCGACAGGAAGATGCGGCGGCGCAGTTCCTCGCCGGCGGTGTCCAGGAAGGGGTCGGCCGGCTGCAGCACCGGCACGTCGAGCCGCTCCGCGCCCAGCTGGGCGAGGATGGTCTCGATGTCGGCACGGGCCGAGAATGAGCGAAGGGCGTTCAAGGGTCAGTTCCCGTCCTTTGCCCGGTCCTCGGCCTGGTGGGCGAGGAGTTTCGCGACTTCGGCGACCAGGTCGGTTTCCGCGATCTCGAACTGGCCGGGCCGGGCCTCGCGATATTCCTCGTTGGAGGCGATCGCGGCGGCCTGCCTGCGGCCTTCGATCATGTCCTTGACCTGCAGCTTGCCTGCGGCGCGCTCGTCGGAACCCTGGATGATCGCGATGGGGCAGCCGCGCCGGTCGGCATATTTGAGCTGGTTGCCGAACTTCTTCCAGTTGCCCTGGTACATCTCGGCACGGATGCCGGCGGCGCGCAGGTCCTGCACCATCTTCTGGTAGCGGCCGAGCGCCTCCGTGTCGCCGTCCATGACGGTGACGAGAACCGGCGCGACCATTTCCTCCCGGCCGAGCTTGCCGAGGTTCTTGAGCGCCGTCATCAGCCGCGACACGCCGATGGAGAAACCGGTCGCCGGCACGTCCTGCCCGGTGAAGCGTTTCACCAGCCCGTCATAGCGCCCGCCGCCGCCGACCGAGCCGAACTGCACCGTCTCGCCCTTCTCGTTGGTGACGTCGAAGAGGAGTTCCGCCTCGTAGACCGGGCCGGTGTAGTATTCGAGGCCGCGGACGACCGAGGGGTCGATGCGGATACGGTCGGGGCCATAGCCTGCTGACTCGAACAGACCCTGAAGCTGTTGTAGCTCACTTTGGGCCTTCTTTATTTTTGTAGTGTCGCCCGTCGCTCGGATGCGTACAGAGCTAGTGGAATCATCTATGATGATTTCATTGTTGTCCGTACTGTGGCTGCCGCCAATTCCCTCAACGATAACCTCTCTTACATTTGGATCGATCCTGATGGAAATGGTATCGTCATCAATCGAAATATCTGAAAATGAGGCGCTGATTGTCGCAGTGATGGCGGTATTCGCTGTATTGACGATTTTCGCACCTTCGACGAATGCTCCGCTTTCGTCCCTTCGGCCCTCAGCATTCAATTGCCAGACGCCGGAGATACCGAGACGATCACGTTTGTCGGCATTCCTTAGCGCTTGAAGCCTTTGTAGTCCGTCTATGACGTATGTGGCGTCAAGCTGCCCTTCGAGCAAGTCTCGATGACTTACACGGATCACGTAGTCGCCGCGGGCGATCCCCAGCGCCTCCATCGTGTCGGCCATCATCATGCACATCTCGGCATCCGCCTGGATGCCCGGCGCGCCGACCGTGTCGGCGTCGAACTGCATGAACTGGCGGAACCGGCCCGGTCCCGGCTTCTCGTTGCGGAACACCCATCCGGCCCGGTAGGTGCGGTAGGGAAGCTGGATCGTGTTGATGTTCTCGGCGACGTGACGGGCCAGCGGCGCGGTCAGGTCGTAGCGCAGGCTCATCCACTGCTCGTCGTCGTCCTGCACCGAGAACACGCCCTCGTTGGGGCGGTCCTGGTCGGGCAGGAACTTGCCGAGGCAGTCGGTATATTCGAAGATCGGCGTCTCCACGGGATCGAAACCGTAGCGCTCGTAGACCGCCCTGATCTTGGCGACCATCTCGTCGGTGGCGCGGATGTCGGCCGGCGAACGGTCGACGAAGCCGCGCGGCAGCCGCGCTTTCAGTTTCTGCTGTTTCTTCTGTTTCTTGTCGGACATGGGAAGGCCTGTCTGGCAGGGATATGCTGGGTCGCGCCTTCCCTACAAGACCGGCCCACTTGCCGCAAGACGACGGCCGTCATCGCGACGACGTATCCGAGGCCGCGTCTCCGCTTGCCGGGCCGCGCGCCCTGTGGTCTATGGGACCGGCCTGGTGCCCGCATCGCGGGAGAATCGGGAATCCCGTGCGAACCGGGAACGTGCCCAACGCTGTGAGGGGGACGGAACGCGCATCGGGGCGGCTTGCCGTCCCGGCCACTGGCGGCGCCGGGAAGGCCGCGCGAACCGGATGAACCCGAGTCAGAAGACCGGCCAGGCGGATCGGACCGCACCGCGCGGACGGCGGTGCGGTTGCATCAAGCGTTGTTGGGGAACAAACGATGCTCGAAGATCGAGACCTTCATCCTGCGCCCGCCGGTGCCTTTCCCGAAGCCGACCGCCAGGCCGTCTATCGCGCCATAGAAACCCGCCGCGACGTGCGCGACCAGTTTCTGTCCGACGAACTTTCCGATGCGTTGCTGCGCCGGTTGCTGGAAGCCGCCCATCGGGCGCCCTCGGTCGGCTTCATGCAGCCGTGGAACTTCATCGTGATACGCGATCGCGCGCGACGCGAACGCGTCGCCGAGCTGTTCCGTTCGGCAAATGACGAGGCCGCGGAAATGTTCGAGGGCGAGAGGCGGGAACTCTATCGATCGCTCAAGCTCGAGGGCATTCTCAAGGCGCCGGTCAACATCTGCGTGACCTGCGACCGGACCCGGGGCGGGAAGGTGGTGCTGGGGCGCACCCACAATCCGCAGATGGACCTCTATTCGACCGCCTGCGCCGTGCAGAACCTGTGGCTGGCGGCGCGTGCCGAGGGCGTCGGCGTCGGCTGGGTCAGCATCTACCGCGACAGCGAGCTGAAGGAGCTGCTCGCCATCCCGGCACATGTCGAGATCGTCGCCTATCTGTGCGTCGGTCATGTCGACCGGCTGTACCGGGAGCCGGAACTCGCGATCAAGGGCTGGCGGCAGCGATTGCCGCTGGACGAACTCCTATTCGCGGAGCGCTGGGGCCGAAGGGACTGACCGGCTGCCGCCGGAGGCACGTGGACATGCACCGGAGGCGCGAAGCGTGTTAAGGGATGCCATGAGCGAAACCTCCGTCATGCTGTTCGACACTGCCCTCGGCCGCTGCGGCATCGCCTGGGGCGCGGGCGGGATTGTCGCCGTCAGCTTTCCGGAAGTCGATGACGACGGGACGCTCGCTCGCCTTCGCCGTCGCGCCGCTGGCGCGGTCGAGGCCGCCGAGGCGCCGGAGGCGATCGCGACGGTGATTTCGGGTATCCGGAAGCTTTCCGACGGCGGGGACGCCCGTTTCGGGGAAGCGCCGCTCGATTTCGGCGGCGTCGGCGATTTCGAGCGCAGTGTCTACGACCTGACGCGGCGGATCGCGCCGGGCGAGATCCGCACCTATGGCGAGATCGCGCGCGAACTGGGCGATGTCGCCCTGTCTCGCCGGGTCGGCCAGGCGCTCGGCAACAATCCGTTCCCCATCGTCGTGCCGTGCCACCGCGTCGTCGGGGCGGGGGGAACAATGACCGGCTTCTCGGCCCCGGGCGGAACCGAGACCAAGCGGAGGCTGCTGAAGATCGAGGGCGCTATCGGCCCGGATCTTCTTGACCTGATGGGCGGCTAGCCGGCCCCTAGCGGGGCAGCTCAATGATCAGCGGTTGCGCGCCTCGCCGGCTTTTGGGGCGCTTGCTCCGCTCGACATAGATGTTGACGTTCACGTCGTGCCCGTGATGGCGCTTGCGCCAGTAGCTCGGCGCGTATTTCAGCCCGTACTCGCCGGTATAGCTGATGCCGCCGTGGAACTTCGCGTATCCGCCGTTGCGATAGCCGACTTTCCGGACTGCGGTATCGCCGTCCTGCGAGGTCATGCCGCGGACCGGCTCGACCGATATCGGGCTGAAAGCCGCGGCTTTGGCGGGCATTGCGAGCAGGCAGGCCGCGATCGCGGCGCCTGCGAATGTTGCGATATTCATGACTGCCTCCTGTATGGCGGATTATTTCCGTCCTTGGCCGGCAGCATACTATGGCGAATGCAGGTATCTACAGCAATATTTTGTTAACCATGTTTCCGGCGGCCATCACCGTCCCGGCCGACGGAACGCCGTGCGCGCCGCCTCGACCTCTTCCCGGCAGCAACAGCCTTCGAGATGGTCGTTGACCAGTCCCATCGCCTGCATGAAGGCATAGACCGTCGTGGGCCCGACGAACGACCAGCCGCGCTTTTTCAGATCGTTCGAGATCGCGGTGGATGTCGGCGTCGTCGGCATCGCCTTCAGGGTCGGCCAGTCGATCACGGCGGGCCGTTCCGAGGCGGGCGGCTCGTGCGACCAGAAATAGGCAGCCAGCGAACCGAACTCGTCGCGCAGTTCCAGTGCGCGCCGGGCGTTGTTGATCGTGGAGGCGATCTTGCCGCGATGGCGGACGATCCCGGCGTCCTGCATCAGTCGTTCGATATCGGCCTCGCCGAACCGGGCGACCGCCTCGAAATCGAAACCGGCGAAGGCAGCGCGGAAATTCTCGCGCTTGCGCAGGATGGTGAGCCAGGACAGGCCGGCCTGGAAGCCTTCCAGGCAGATCTTCTCGAACAGCCGGATGTCGTCGTCGACCGGGCGGCCCCATTCCCTGTCGTGGTAGGCGAGATAGTCGTCCAGATTGCCATGCCAGGCGCAACGCAGCCTGCCGTCCGGCCCTTCGGTCAGTCCGTCCACGGATGTAGCCTCCTCGTCGTTCATTTCCCGTTTACCATCTGTGGCAACCCGGTGGTAACCTTGACAGCAGATTGACGCCCGAATTGGCCTTTTAGCGGCTCACGATTCATAATTGGGTGGTTCCGATGCGTCATCCTCGGATGTGAAAGCTGCTGACAGGTCATGTCGGCTGTGGTGACGCCTGGTAGAGAGTACGTCCGATGAAACCGATACGCCTTCTGGCGGCGATCGCCGCCTGTTTCATTTTCGCCCTTCCCGCGACCGCGCAGGAGCGTTACCGCTCCAAGCCGCCGGTGGTGCTCAGCCCCGACCTCGCCGCCCCGTGGGTGATGCAGCTCAACTCGCAGCGGTCTATCACGGGCAATTCGGTACGCTCGAACGCGAAGAAGGTGATTGTCCGGCCGGCGAAGCGCGCCGCGCCGCCGGTACGCACGGCACCCCGGGTCCAGACGGTTTCCGCGCCGCGCCCGGCCAACCCCACGCAAGGCTTCGAGCTGGATCCGGTCTTCCTGCCGCAGACCGTCGCCTATCACGGGCCGGAGGCACCGGGCACGATTGTCATCGACACGGTCGATCGCTTTCTCTACCTGGTCGGGGAGAACGGCACCGCCCGTCGCTACGGCGTCGGCGTCGGCAAGCCGGGCTTCGAGTGGGCCGGAACGCACAAGATCACCCGCAAGGCCGAGTGGCCGTCCTGGCGTCCGCCCGCAGAGATGATCAAGCGCGAGAAGGCCAAGGGCCGGATACTGCCGGTCTTCATGGCAGGCGGGCCGGCCAACCCGCTCGGCGCACGCGCGCTCTATCTCGGCTCGACGCTCTATCGCATCCACGGCACCAACGCGCCGTGGACGATCGGCCAGGCCGTCTCGTCGGGTTGCATTCGCATGCGCAACGAGGACGTGATCGACCTTTACGGACGCGTCGGCGTCGGCACGAAGGTGATCGTGCGCTAGAACCGGCAACGGGCGGGCACTAGCGCCCGCCGTCTTGTTTATGCAGCGTCTTTAGATACGCTGTAGATAGGTTCTGTTTATGCAAAGCCGGAGTGTTCTGAAGTAGTAAAAAATCAGCGCAATACCGAGAGTAATGACTGTGAGAATGATCCAGAGGATGATATGTCCAATCATCTCGAAAATGTTTAGATCGCACTGAAATCTGTAAATCTTCTCGCCGGATGCGTTGACGATCCATGTCTTGTTCAGAATCGCCTTATAGAAGTAGTACGGCATTACGAACAATCCTATTCCGATTGTAAAAATGCAAAGGATTATCCATAAAATCACATAACCAAGCGATTCAAGTATGTTGAATTCGCATTGAAGTCCGCCCCCGTCTCTGGGCCTTTTTGTTGCGATATCAATCGTCATTTCGCCCTCCCAGCACTCAATCCCGCAAAAGTATATTGCAGAGAGTGCGAAAAAGACTACCAGCGAAACGATTTTCGACAAGGCTTGCTAGGAGTACAGGCGTCACAACAAATTGCAACGCCTGTATATATTGGTCGCTCTAGTGCCCGCCGCCGAACACGCCGGTCTTCACCGAATAGTTGACGGCGATGCCGTAGTCCGGGTCGTCGTCGGAATCCACCATCAGCTGGCCCGCGCGTTTGAGCAGCCGGTGGCAGTCATGCGACAGGTGCCTGAGCACGAGGGTCTTGCCGCGCGCCTCGTATTTCGAGGCGAGATCCTCGATGGCCTGCAGCGCAGACTGGTCCGCGACACGGCTGTTCATGAAATCGACGATTACCGTCTGCGGGTCGCCGGCCGGATCGAATATCTCGGCAAATCCCTCGGCCGAGCCGAAGAACAGTGGCCCCTCGATCTGGTACACCCGGGCGCCCTCCGGCGTGACGTGGCTGCGGGCATGGATGCGTGTCGCGTTGTTCCACGCATAGGCCAGCGCCGACACGATCACGCCGACGACGACGGCGACGGCGAGGTCCGTGATCACGGTTACGACCGTCACCAGCACGATCACGATGGCGTCGGTGAGCGGTATCCGCCCGAGGATCTTGAGCGTCTGCCAGGCGAAGGTGCCGATAACCACCATGAACATCACGCCGACCAGCGCGGCGAGCGGGATCTGCTCGATCAGTGCCGAGCCGACCATGATGAAGGCGAGCAGGAACAGCGCCGCCGCGATGCCGGAAAGCCGCGTGCGACCGCCGGACTTCACGTTGATCATCGACTGGCCGATCATCGCGCAGCCGCCCATGCCGCCGAAGAAGCCGGTCAGGAGATTGGCCGTGCCCTGGGCGATGCATTCCTTCGATGCGCCGCCGCGTTGCCCGGTGATCTCGCCCACCAGGTTCAGCGTCAGCAGGCTCTCGATGAGGCCGATAGCGGCGAGGATGACCGCATAGGGGATGATGACGGAAAGCGTTTCCGGGGTGAGCGGAACCATCGGGATGTGGAAGGTCGGCAGGCCGCCCTCGATGGACGCGAGGTCGCCGACACGCGGCACGTCGATCCCGAAGGCGATGACGATTGCCGCGACGATCGCGATCCCGGCCAGGGGTGCCGGGATGACGCCGGTCAGTTTCGGGGTCGCCCAGATGATCGCCATGGTCGCGGCAACGAGGCCGAGCATGGTGACGAGGGGCCAGCCGGTCATCCATTGCATGGCGCCGTCGGCTCCGGCCACCTTGAACTGGCCGAGCTGCGCCATGAAGATGACGATGGCCAGACCGTTGACGAAGCCGAGCATGACGGGATGCGGCACCAGGCGGATGAACTTGCCGAGCCGGAACACGCCGGCCAGCACCTGCAGTATGCCCATGAGCACCACGGTCGCGAACAGGTATTCGACACCGTGCTCGGCTACCAGCGAAACCATGACGACGGCCAGCGCGCCGGTGGCGCCGGAGATCATTCCGGGCCGTCCGCCGAGGACGGCGGTGACGAGGCCGACCATGAAGGCGGCATAGAGGCCGACAAGCGGATGCACGCCGGCCACGAAGGCGAAAGCCACTGCCTCGGGAACAAGCGCGAGCGCGACCGTGAGGCCTGAAAGAAGCTCGGTTCTGACCGTTTTCGGATTGAGAAGGGCAAAGGTGCCGGGCTCGCGGCCGGCAAGCGGAAAGCGGCCGGCGAGCGCGGCAAGCGTCGCTCGTGTCATGATTTGGTCCTTGTTGTGGGTGCGTCCCTTTGAAACGATTTAATGCTGCATTGCAATAGAAAAGGCTGCATGGCACCCATGCAGCCGCAGACTTTTTCCCGGGAAGGGACGGCGCGGCCGATCCGGGCGGAGGCCGACCGGCGATTTTGGGGCTAGAGACGCTTGCCCGATTCGGGATCGAACAGGTGTACGCGCTCGCGGTCGAGCTTCAGGCCGACCCGGTCCGAAAGTGGTTCGCCGGAAGGCAGGGAGACGGCCAGGCGCTCGCCGCCGACGCGCCCGTGCACGAGGCGTCCGGCGCCCAGTTCCTCGACATAGTCGATGACGAGTTCCAAGTCCGCCTTTTCGCCGGTTCCGGCAAGGCTGACGTCCTCTGCACGAACGCCGAAGGTGACCGGGCCGTCAGCCACCGCGTGACCGTTGGACATCGCGACCGTCTGGTCGCCGATGACAAGGTTGCCGTTTTCGCCTCGCGCCGGCACGAGGTTCATCGCCGGGGAGCCGATGAAGCTCGCCACGAAGGCGGATTGAGGGTTGCGATAGACGTCGAGAGGGCTGCCGATCTGCTCGACCCGTCCGCCATTGAGAACCACGATCCGGTCCGCCATGGTCATCGCCTCGAGCTGGTCGTGAGTCACGTAGATCGACGTGGTGCCCAAGCGCTTCTGCAACTGCTTGATCTCGCCGCGCATGTCGACCCGCAGCTTGGCGTCGAGATTGGAGAGCGGCTCGTCGAAAAGGAAGGCCGCCGGCTCGCGCACGATGGCGCGACCCATGGCGACGCGCTGGCGCTGGCCGCCGGAAAGCTGTTTCGGCTTGCGGTCGAGATATTCCTCCAGCCGCAGGATCGCCGCCGCTTCCGCCACGCGCGTTTCGATGTCCGCCTTGCTCATGCCGCGGTTCTTCAGCCCGTAGGCCATGTTGTTGCGTACGGACATGTGCGGGTAGAGCGCGTAGTTCTGGAACACCATGGCGATGTCCCGGTCGGCCGGATCGACGTCGTTCATGACGCGGTCGCCGATGCCGATCTCGCCCTCCGTGACCGTTTCCAGCCCGGCGACCATGCGCAGCAGCGTGGACTTGCCGCAGCCGGAAGGCCCGACCAGAACGATGAACTCTCCGGCCCGGATGTCGAGAGAGACCTCGCTCACCGCGCGCAGGCCGCTTTGATATTCCTTGCTTACGTTGTCGATTTTCACTTGTGCCATGGTGGCCTCACTTGTCGCTTTCTGTCAGACCCTTGACGAACCAGCCCTGGAAGAAGATCACGATCGCGACCGGAGGCAGGATCGCGAGGATCGCGAGCAGGTTGGAGCGGCCGAATTCCGGGATGTGGTTGCCTTCGAGGCCCTGGGTGATCTGCTTGATGCCCTGGACGAGCGTGAACTTGCTCTCGTCGGTGACGATCATCGTCGGCCAGAGATACTGGTTCCATCCATAGACGAACATGATGATGAAGATCGCCGCGATCATCGTGCGTGACAGCGGGACCAGGATGTCGATGAAGAACTTCACCGGGCCGGCGCCGTCGATCCGGGCCGCCTCCACCAGCTCGTCCGGCACGGACATGAAGAACTGGCGAAAGAAGAACGTCGCGGTCGCCGAGGCGATCAGCGGCACGATGAGGCCCGTATAGGTGTTCAGCAGCCCGAGCTTCTGCGTCACCTCGTAGGAGGGGACGATGCGGACCTCGAGCGGGAGCAGGAGCGTCGTGAAGATCAGCCAGAAAGCCAGCGTGGCAAGGCGCAGCCGGAAATACACGATCGCATAGGCCGCGCACAGCGAGATGACGATCTTGCCGATGGCGAAGCCTACCCCGAGGATCAGCGAGTTCATGAACATGGTGAGCCCGGAATTGCTGCCGGAGAAGCTCATCGAACCGAACATCGCCTTCTCGAAGTTCGGACCGAACTGGTTGCCGATCGAAAGCGACGGCCCGTGCTGCATGATCTCGGCGTCGGGCACGGTGCTCATCTGCAGCAGCATCGCGATCGGCGCCATCATGAAGAGCGCGCCCGCGATCAGGATGGCGTGATCGGCGACCGCGCCCCAGCGCAGGCGCCGCCTTGCCGGCCTGGCGGCGACTGCCGGGGCGGCGGTGAAGTGTGCATCGGTGATATCTGTCATGGCCTTGGCTCGCTCAGGAATAGTGGATGCGCCGCTCGACCAGCCGGAACTGGAAGAGGGTGAGGATGAGAACGAGCACCATCAGCACGACCGACTGCGCCGACGACCCGCCGATATCCTGTCCGCGAAAGCCGTCGAGATAGACCTTGTAGACAAGCGTGATCGGGTTATCGCCGACATTGTTGCGCAGGATCGTGTCGATCATTCCGAACGTGTCGAACAGCGAGTAGGTGATGTTGATGATCAGCAGGAAGAAGCCCGTCGGCGCCAGCAGCGGGAAGGTGACCGTGAAGAAGCGCCGGAGACCCGACTTGCAGTCGATCATGGACGCCTCGCGGATGGCGCGCGGAATGCTTTGCAGTCCGGACAGGAAGAAGATGAAATTGACGGGAATCTGCTTCCACACCGATGCGACGATCATCGCGAAGGCGGTATCGAAATAGTCCAGTCGTACGCGGAAGTCCCAGCCGAACAGCGCGAAAAACTCGGTCAGCGGACCCCAGCGCTGGTTGAACACGATCAGCGTGATGAAGCCGGCGACGGGCGGGGCCACGGCATAGACCCACATCAGCAGCGTACGGTAGGTCTTCGCGCCCCGGATCACGCCGTCGGCCTTGACCGCGAGCAGGAGCGCGATGGCCAGAGAGAAGAATGTGACCAGCACGGAGAAGACCACGGTGAACCAGGCCGTCTTGAGGTATTCGTCGCTGCGGAACAGCCGCAGGTAGTTCTCCAGCCCGACGAAAGTGGAACCGAAGCCGAACGGGTCCTCGAGATAGAAGGACGACCGCAGCGCCTGGAATGCTGGCCAGTAGAAGAAAAGGGCGATGATCGACAGCTGCGGCAGAAGCAGCAGGATCGGCAGCCATCGTGTCGTGAAAACCGCGCGTTTCAAGTCGTGCCTCGTGCAATGGTGGAGCCGGCGACCGCCCGATGCGACCGCCGGCGGGAGTGCGAGGGATGGCTAGTTCAGCGTCTGGGCGAAGCGGCCCAGCAGCTCGTTGCCTTCCTTCTCGATGGTCGCCAGGGCGTCATCGATCGAGGTTTCGCCGTTCAGGAAGCGGGCGAGTTCGCGGTTTTCGACGTCGCGGATCTGGACGTAGAAGCCCATGCGGTAGCCCCTGGTGTTCTCGCCGGCGCGCAGCGACAGCTGCTTGATGCCGGTTTCGGCTGCCGGGAAACGCTCGTAGTGGCCGTCTTCCCGGGCCATCTCGTAGGCGGCCGTCGTGATCGGCACATAGCCCGTCTCGCGGTGCCACATGTACTGGACTTCCGGCGAGGTCAGGTATTCGAAGAACTTCGCCGTCGCGGCGTTCTCCTCGTCCGGATGGCCGGCCATGGCGAACAGCGAGGCACCGCCGATGAAGGTCTGGTAGCCCTCGCCGCCGGTGATCTCGGACCAGTAGGGCAGGAAGGTGTTGGACCATTCGAACGGCAGGTCGAGGGCGGTCAGGCCGCCGAAGTCGCCGGAGGAGCCGATATACATGGCGGCCTTCTGGTCGACGAACTGGGCCTTGTTGTCATCCCATCCGGTCCCGAAGAAGCCGAACAGGCCTTCGTCGAGCCACGCCTTCACCCTGGTGAAGTGATGCTTCATCTCGGGCGAGTTGATCAGGATCTTCGTGCCCTCGGCGCCGGTGTAGCCGTTCTCGTTGGTGGCGAACGGCAGGTTGTGGCGCGAGTGGAAGTTCTCGACGAATTCCCAGGGCAGGTGCGTCTGGACGAGCGGGATATAGCCGGCTTCCTTGAGCTTCGGCGCGATCTCCTCGAATTCCTCGTAGGTTTCCGGCACTTGGACGCCGGCTTTCTTGAAGGCGTCGGCATTGTAGTACATGACCGGCGACGACGAGTTGAACGGCATGCCGATCATCTTGCCGTCGGCATCGGCGTAGAAGTAGCGGACGCCCGGGATGTAGTCCTCGATGTCGAAGTTGACACCGTTTGCCTGGAGAAGGTCCTGGACCGGTACGGTCGCGCCTTTGGCGCCGATTACGGTCGCGGCACCGGCGTCGAATACCTGGACGATGTTGGGCTGTTCGCCGGCGCGGAATGCCGCGATGGCGGCCGTCAGGGTTTCCTCGTAGGAACCCTTGAAGACGGGGGTGATCTTGTACTCGTCCTGGCTTTCGTTGAAGCCCTCGGCGATCCGGTTGACGACATCGCCGAGATGGCCGCCCATTCCGTGCCACCATTCGATCTCGGTTTCCGCGAAGACGGAAACGGAAGAAGACAGCAATATGCCTGCTGCGAGCATGTGACGGATCATGTTGTTCCCTCCTGAGGACGTTCCACGATTGGAACGCTTCGGCAGGGGCTAGGAGAGTCCGTTGAACTTATCTTGACGTTTCGATGAACGTTGTGTGACGCCGGGCGTGCATCTGGGGAAAAGTGTGGATAGGGCGCTGCCGGGCGGCGGTTCGCGCGAAAAGGAAAAGGCCGGGCGATTGCCCGGCCTTCCCGAAAGAATGGCTGATGCCAAGCGCGAGGCTTACATCATGCCGCCCATGCCGCCCATGTCGGGCATTGCCGGGGCAGCGGATTCCTTCTTCGGAAGCTCCGCGATCATGGCTTCGGTCGTGATCAGCAGGCCGGCAACCGAGGCTGCATCCTGCAGGGCCGTGCGCACGACCTTCACCGGGTCGACGATGCCCATCTTGATCATGTCGCCATATTCGCCGGTCTGGGCGTTGAAGCCGTAGGTGTCCGACGCCTGGTCGAGGATCTTGCCGGCGACGATGGAGGCTTCCTCGCCCGCGTTGGTCGCGATCTGGCGAGCCGGAGCCTGCAGTGCGCGGCGGACGATGTTGATGCCGGCGTCCTGGTCGGCATTCGCGCCCTTGACCGACAGCGCACCCGATGCGCGCAGCAGCGCGGTGCCGCCGCCCGGGACGATGCCTTCCTCGACGGCCGCGCGGGTCGCGTTCAGGGCGTCGTCGACGCGGTCCTTGCGCTCCTTCACCTCGACCTCGGTCGCACCGCCGACGCGGATCACCGCGACGCCGCCGGCGAGCTTGGCAAGGCGCTCCTGCAGCTTCTCGCGGTCGTAGTCGGAGGTGGTCTCCTCGATCTGGGCCTTGATCTGGTTGACGCGGCCCTCGATGTCGGACTTCTCGCCGGCGCCGTCCACGATCGTGGTCTCTTCCTTGGTGATGGAGACCTTCTTGGCCGTGCCGAGCATGTCGAGCGTGACGTTCTCGAGCTTGATGCCGAGATCCTCGGAGATCACCTGGCCGCCGGTGAGGATGGCGATGTCCTCGAGCATGGCCTTGCGACGGTCGCCGAAGCCCGGAGCCTTGACGGCAGCGATCTTCAGGCCGCCGCGCAGCTTGTTGACGACGAGCGTGGCCAGGGCCTCGCCCTCGACATCTTCAGCGATGATGAGCAGCGGACGCGAGGACTGCACGACGGATTCGAGAACCGGCAGCATGGCCTGCAGGTTGGAAAGCTTCTTCTCGTGCAGCAGGATGTACGGGTCTTCGAGCTCTGCGACCATCTTTTCCGGATTGGTCACGAAGTAGGGCGAGAGGTAGCCGCGGTCGAACTGCATGCCCTCGACGACTTCCAGCTCGGTCTCGGCGGTCTTGGCCTCCTCGACGGTGATGACGCCCTCGTTGCCGACCTTCTGCATCGCCTCGGCGATCATCGAACCGATTTCGCTCTCGCCGTTGGCCGAGATGGTGCCGACCTGGGCGACTTCCTCGGAGGTCTTGATCTTGGTTGCCTTCTTCTGCAGCTCGGCGACGACTTCCGAAACGGCGAGGTCGATGCCGCGCTTCAGGTCCATCGGGTTCATGCCGGCGGCAACGGCCTTGTGGCCTTCCTGGACGATGGACTGGGCGAGAACGGTCGCGGTGGTGGTGCCGTCACCGGCGATGTCGTTGGTCTTGGAAGCGACCTCGCGCAGCATCTGCGCGCCCATGTTCTCGAACTTGTCCTCGAGCTCGATTTCCTTGGCGACGGAAACGCCGTCCTTGGTGATGCGCGGCGCGCCGAAGGACTTGTCGATGACGACGTTGCGGCCCTTGGGGCCGAGCGTGACCTTCACCGCGTCGGCGAGGATGTTGACGCCGTCCAGCATGCGCTCGCGCGCGGTACGGCCGAATTTGACTTCTTTGGCTGACATGGTTGGATAACTCCCGGGCTTTTCGCCCAATCAGAACTTACTGGAAAGGATGACGGGTTCCGGCCTCAGCCGACGATTCCCATGATGTCGGCTTCCTTCATGATCAGAAGGTCTTCGCCGTTGATCTTGACTTCCGTGCCCGACCACTTGCCGAACAGGATGCGGTCGCCGACCTTGACGTCGAGTTCGACCAGCTTGCCGTTCTCGTCGCGCGCGCCCGGACCGACGGCGACAACTTCGCCTTCCGACGGCTTCTCTTTTGCGGTATCCGGGATGATGATGCCGCCTGCGGTCTTTTCCTCGGATTCGACGCGGCGCACGACGACGCGGTCGTGCAACGGACGGAATTTCATCTCTGCCATTGACCTGTACCTTGTAAATGTTGGCGTGAAATCTATTAGCACTCGCTCCTGTCGAGTGCTAGCGGGGAGGACATAGTGACGCCGACAGGCCGAGTCAAGGATGGGCCGGCCATGCGGAGAACATGGTAAACGCGGCCGCCACCGATCCGGGCGGCGACCGCAGGCCGCTACTTGACGATGCGCAGCTTGGACAGCTCGGCGCCGATGGCACCGAAGGCGCTCTCCAGCGTCGCCCTGCCGGGCGCATGGTAGTACTTGCCGGGATCGGTGGCGCAGTCCTGGAACAGCGTTTTCGTACTCGAGCTCGGGCTGGATCCGAAGGTCACCGTGTAGACGATTATGTCCTGGTTTTTCGCCGTCGTGCACAGCGTCTTCAGCCGCTGGTCGACGATTCCCTTGGCCGTGTTCTTGTTCGTCGTGTGGAATATCTCGTTGGCCTGCGCCTCGCCGAGTCGGCCGTAGCCGGTATAGTCGGAAGCGCCGGGGTGGGCCTTGTTCGGCCCGGCATCGCCGGGCAGGTCGTAGAACAGGTTGTCGCCATCGGTCATGATCATGATCGCCTTGCGCCAGCGTGGGCTGTCCCACAGCGTCGCCCCTGTCTTCGGGTCGATCTCCGTGCTTTCGTCGAACGGCTCGCCGGGCGATAGCGTGCGGATACCCCAGGCCATGCCGATGTCGCCGAGGGTGCCGCCGCGGTTCCAGGCCGTCAGCGCGTCGACGGCCGCCGAGACGGTGGCGTAGGAATTGGTCAGGGGTGTGATCGGGGTCGGGCAGCCGATATTCGGGCCGGTGATGCCGTTGGAATCGCGCTCGCCGCCGGGGATGATCGAGTCCGGGTCGTCGAGGTCGTAATCGTTGTCGTCGTCATCCGGATACCAGAACGGCTGCCACTTCTCGACGTCTGGTCCGGTGTCGGCGATCGAGTTGGCGCCGCTGCGTTCCAGCACGCAACCCTTCCACTTGGTCTTGTCGTCCGGGTCGCGCTCGCCATAGGGGTGGGAGGGATCCACGATCGATTCCGCCTCCTCGCCCGGATTGACCACGGATGCATAGGGCACGATGGCGACGCGGAGATCCTCCGGGTCGCTTTCGCCGTCGAAGACCGCGTCGACCAGGATGTCCGAGGCGCTGCGCAGGGCCTCGATCTTCGAACCGCTCCACATCGAACCGGTATTGTCGAGCACCAGGCTGACGAGCAGGCCGCCGCCGGCGCGCTTCACGGTCGTCGTCACCGCCACCTCGACTTCCGTGACCGCGAAGATCGACATGAACAGCGTCTCCATCGAGGCCTGGCCGTTCACGGTGATCTCGTCGCCGGAAGTGCTGGTGGAAACCGAGGTCAGGGCGGCATCGTCGAGCGTGAAATTCTGTTCGACGAATTTCTCGGCCAGCGCGTCGATCGTGTCCTGATCCTCGTAGACGGTCGCCACGGCCAGCGCCGCGGCGTCGACCGCCGATTGCAGGTGATACTGCGTCAGCAGGAACCGCGAACCGTCGATGGAGAAGCCCACCGCGCCGAGCAGCGGAATGAGCAGTATGGCAAAATTCACCGCCATCGCGCCGCGGCCATCGTCCAACAGGTCGCGCAGCCGCTCCAGCAGGCGCTTGTTTCGGCGTGTCGGGACAGGTCGGTTGCGGTTCATGTCTTTGTTCATGTCGGCGCCTCCCGGACAATCATTCCGGCGGGATGTAATCCCAGTCGGGATCGGTTTCGGAGACATTGCCGTCCATCGCGATCGCGCGCGTTTCGCGCGGCCGGAAATAGACGACGGTCGAGATTTCGCGGGAATCGGATTCCCAGATGAAGTTGAACGGGCTCGAATAGGTCATGTGCGCCTCCAGTCGCAGCACGGTGTCTGCCGGCAGGCCCATGCCCGTGACCTCCTCGACACCGAAGACCCGGGGCGCGCCCCCGGCCGAACGCGTCCACAACAGGACCGGTGTGCCATCCGCCTTGAAGCCGATGGAGGAGACGTGGATGTCGATCTTGTGGTCCGGGTCGAAGCCCTCGATCATCTGGTCGGCGGCGTTGAGGATTGTCGTGATGGAAGCCGTTGTCAGCGTCGGTTCGCGGGCGAGCAGGTCTCCGGCCTGGTGCACGTATCGGCGGAACTGGTCCTCGGTCGCGTGTTCAACATAGACCTCTGCCAGGCCGAAGGACATCAGCAGGATCACCGGCAGCAGGAGAACGAACTCGGTCGCCGCCACGCCGCGCCGGTCGGCGGCAAGCCTCGTCGCTTGCATGCGCAAGATCCGGATCGGCCAATAATGTTTGTGCAGAATGCCCATCGCGACCTCAGAACGGCTCGTTCTTGAAAATCGAGAACCCGACCAGGATGACCGGCTTGCCGTCGGGCTGCAGGATGTCGGTCAGGAAGGGCGTGATGAACTTGTGCGTCGCCGAGGCCCGCATCGCCGTGATCTGGGACGTTCCCCCCGGTTGGAAGACGAAATTGGTCGGCTTGCCGTTCTCGTCGAATGCGGGATCGGGAAACGTGACGTCGGCAACGGTTGCGAACGACCGCACGTCGAGATGGACCTTGGAGCAGTCGAATACGATCTCCGCCGTGTCGCATACGACGGCATCGAAATCGTCCTTCGGCGTGTCGCTCTTCTGGATTTCTCCGGTCTGCAGTCCGCGCCCGGCCTGGCTGAGGACGTATTTCAGGTGGCTCTGCTTGTAGTAGTAAACCGACGTCTCGATGATGGTGAAGACGAGGAACAGGAAGACCGGAGCGATCATGCCGAATTCCATGGCGGTGGCACCGGCCACGTTTCGCCGGTAACCGCCGAGTGCATGGCGGGTACGCTGGACGGTCCTTCTTGCGCCGCCCCACAATCCTATCTGGCGCAAACTTTCCATCGGTCACGGCATCCGTTCGGAGAATCGTGCATACCAGCGGCTGCTTTTTTTCGGGTTCACGACGACACCCGCATTCGCTGTGCCGCTTTCACCGCCCGTTAACGAAATCGGGGCGCGGCGGGGCGATGCTGTGGCTTCCATTTGCGGCCGAAACGCTCTAATCCGACCGGCAGGAACCGGCACTTTGACGTCGGTGAAGGGAAATGGCGGCCGCGCGCCGCACTACGAGCGGGATGTTGGGCCTTGGACATACGTCAGATCGCGAACCTGGCTGAGATTTCCGGCGGTTACGACGCCGTGTTTTGCGACGTATGGGGCGTGCTCCACAACGGCGTGCGGTCCTGGCCGGCGGCATGGAAGGCGCTCGCCGCGGCCCGGGAGGCGGGCAAGGCGGTCGTGCTGATCACCAACGCGCCCCGGCCCGCCGGACCGGTATCCGAGCAGCTGGCGAGCCTTGGCGTGCCGGATGAGGCGTATGACGACATCGTCACCTCCGGCGACGTGACGCGCGCGCTGATCAGCGAGGGCGCCCGCTTGGTGTTCCATATCGGGCCGGACCGCGATACCTCGCTCTATGACGGACTCGACGTGGAACTGGTCGAGGAGCGCGAGGCATCGGCCGTGGTCTGCACCGGGCTTTTCGATGACAATACCGAGACGCCGGCGGATTACGGGGAACTGCTGCAGCGCCTGCGCGCCCGCAACCTGCCTTTCATCTGCGCCAATCCGGACATTGTCGTCGAGCGGGGCGACCGGCTGATCTACTGCGCCGGTGCGCTGGCCAAGGACTACGGGCTGATGGGCGGGCGCACGCTGATCGCCGGAAAGCCGCATGCCCCGATCTACCGCGAGGCGATGGCACGCGCGGCCAAGGTGCTCGGCCGTGAGGTCGGGCGCGACCGCGTTCTTGCCATCGGTGACGGCCTGACCACGGACGTCAAGGGCGCGATGGATTACGGCATCGACCTCCTGTTCATTTCCGACGGCATTCATGCGCGCGAATACGGGACGCCGGGCAATCCGGACCCCGAGAAGCTTGCCGCCCATCTCGACGGTTTCGGTGCGCATCCGGTCGCCACGATGAAGAATCTCGCATGAACGGAGCTGCCGTGACGTTTCGATATTCGTCCCTGCAGGATCTTCCCGACCGGCTGCGCGGCGCCGTCATCGCCATCGGCAATTTCGACGGCGTGCATCGCGGCCACCAGACGGTGCTGGAAACGGCGCTCGGCTTCGCGCGCGAACATGATTGCCCGGCGCTGGTATTGACCTTCGAGCCGCATCCGCGCCGGCTGTTCCAGCCCGACCGTCCCCTGTTCCGCATCACGCCCGCGGCGATGAAGGCCCACATTCTCGGCCGGCTGGGCTTCGATGGTGTTGTCGAGCTGGCTTTCACGCGCGAGTTTGCCGGGCTGACGGCCGACCAGTTCGTCGACGAGATCCTGGTCGGCGGGTTTGCCGCGCGGCAGGTCGTCACGGGCTTCGACTTCCATTTCGGCAGGAACCGCCAGGGCGGTCCGGCCTTCCTGATGGAGGCGGGCGAGACGCGCGGCTTCCACGTCACGCTTGTCGATGCGTTCCGCGACGAGGTCGCCGAGGTCGTCTCGTCGAGCCGGGTACGCGAGCGACTGGGCTCGGGCGACCTCGCGGGCGCCAACGACCTGCTCGGCTACCGTTACCGGGTGGCCGGCGAGGTCGTGCGCGGCAAGCAGCTCGGCCGCACGCTCGGTTTTCCCACCGCGAACATGGCGCTGCCGGACGACGTCATGCTTCGCCACGGCATCTATGCGGTCCGGTTCATCCGCGCGGACGGTTCGATCCATGACGGCGTGGCCAGCTTCGGGCGCCGGCCGACCGTGGACGAGGACGGAGCCGCGCTGCTGGAGACCCATGTCTTCGGATTCGACGAGGAGATCTATGGCGAGACCTGCACGGTCGCGCTGTGCGCGTTCCTGCGCGACGAGGAGAAATTCGACACCCTGGAAGCCCTGACGGAGCAGATGCGCAGGGACGCCGAGGAGGCGCGTGCGATCCTCTCCGCCCTGCAGCCCCTGTCCGGTCTCGATCGCGAACTGACCTTTGCCGACGGCGCGTAGCGTCGGGGCCTTTTCATGGCGTCTTCACATTGCTAAAAGCCGCGTCATGATGACGGCCTTTTTCGCCATATTCCGAATTATCGGCCCGGCCTGCCGCTGACGCCGCGCCGCAGGACCGGGTAAACGCGCATTTTTTCGCGCACGCCATCCGATTTTCCGTTATTGACGCTGCAGCTTCACCGCAGCCTGAGACGAATGCAGACGAATGACCGATTCCGCTGATACCAAAGAGCTGGACTATTCCGGCACGCTTTTCCTGCCGCAGACGGAGTTCCCGATGCGCGCCGGCCTTCCGAAGAAGGAGCCGGAGATCGTTGCCCGCTGGCAGGAGATGGGCCTCTACAAGAAGCTGCGCGAAGCCGCCCGTGGCCGCCCGCGCTATGTTCTCCATGACGGCCCGCCCTACGCCAACGGCAACATCCACATCGGCCACGCGCTCAACAAGATCCTGAAGGATGTCATCACGCGCTCCTTCCAGATGCGCGGCTACGATTCCAACTATGTGCCTGGCTGGGACTGCCACGGCCTGCCGATCGAGTGGAAGATCGAGGAGCAGTACCGCGCCAAGGGCAGGAACAAGGACGAGGTGCCGGTCAACGAGTTCCGCAAGGAATGCCGCGACTTCGCCGCCCACTGGATCAAGGTGCAGACCGAGGAATTCCTGCGGCTGGGCATTGTCGGGGATTTCGACAATCCCTACACGACGATGAATTTCCACGCCGAGGCGCGCATCGCCGGCGAACTGCTGAAATTCGCCATGTCGGGCCAGCTCTATCGCGGCTCGAAACCGGTGATGTGGTCGGTTGTGGAACGCACGGCCCTGGCCGAGGCCGAGGTCGAGTACCAGGACCACGAGTCCGACACGATCTGGGTGAAGTTCCCGGTAACGCAGGGGCCCGATGACCTGTTGGGCAACTTCGTCGTCATCTGGACGACCACGCCCTGGACGATTCCCGGCAACCGCGCCATCGCCTATTCCTCGCGCATCGCCTACGGCCTTTACGAGGTCACGGCGGCGGAGAATGATTTCGGTCCGCAACCGGGCGAAAAGCTGGTGTTCGCCGATGCCCTCGCCGAGGAGAGCTTCGCCAAGGCCAAGCTCGAATACAGGCGCCTGCGCGACGTGACGGCGGATGAGCTGGCCGCGGTCACCTGCGCCCATCCCCTCAAGGGTCTCGGCGGCGGCTACGAGTTCGACGTCCCGCTGCTCGAGGGCGAACATGTCACCGATGATGCCGGAACGGGCTTCGTTCACACCGCGCCCGGCCACGGTCGCGAGGACTTCGATGTCTGGATGGACAATGCCCGCGACCTCGAGGCGCGGGGCATCTCGTCGGCCATCCCCTTCACCGTCGATGATGCGGGCTTCTTCACCAAGGATGCGCCGGGATTCGGCCCCGACCGCGAGGGTGGGCCGGCCCGCGTGATCGACGACAAGGGCAAGAAGGGCGACGCCAACCAGGCTGTCATCACCGCACTGATCGAGGCCGACAGGCTGTTCGCGCGCGGACGCCTCAAGCACACTTATCCCCATTCCTGGCGTTCCAAGAAGCCGGTGATCTTCCGCAACACGCCGCAATGGTTCGTCCACATGGACAAGGATCTCGGCGATGGCACGACGCTGCGCACGCGCGCGCTGAAGGCCATTGACGAAACCCGCTTCGTGCCGGCGGCAGGCCAGACCCGCCTGCGTGCCATGATCGAGGACCGGCCCGACTGGGTGCTGTCGCGCCAGCGTGCCTGGGGCGTGCCGATCTGCGTATTTGCCGACGAGGACGGCAACGTGCTGAAGGACGAGGCCGTCAACGCCCGCATTCTCGAGGCTTTCGAGAAAGAGGGCGCCGACGCCTGGTTCGCCGAGGGCGCGAAGGAGCGTTTCCTGGGCGGCGACCACGACCCGGACCGCTGGCACCAGGTTACCGACATTCTCGATGTCTGGTTCGATTCGGGCTCCACGCACACATTCACGCTCGAGGACAGGGACGACCTGAAGTGGCCGGCCGATGTCTATCTCGAAGGCTCCGACCAGCACCGTGGCTGGTTCCATTCCTCGCTGCTCGAAAGCTGCGGCACCCGCGGACGCGCGCCCTATGACACGGTCATCACCCATGGCTTCACCATGGCTGAGGACGGTCGCAAGATGTCGAAGTCGCTTGGCAACCAGGTATTCCCGCAGGACGTCATGGCAAAGTCCGGCGCCGACATCCTGCGGCTTTGGGTGATGAACACCGACTACTGGGAGGACCAGCGTCTCGGCCAGACGATCATCCAGACCAACATCGATGCCTATCGAAAGATGCGCAACACGATCCGCTGGATGCTTGGCACGCTGGCCCATGACGAGGGCGAGAACGTCGACCATGCCGACATGCCGGAGCTGGAGCGGCTCATGCTGCACCGGCTGCGTGAGCTCGACGACATCGTCAACAAGGGCTACGACGATTTCGACTTCAAGCGCATTTCGCGCCACCTGCTCGACTTCATGGTTATCGAGCTGTCGGCCTTCTATTTCGACATCCGCAAGGACGCGCTCTACTGCGACGCGCCGTCCAGCCTGCGTCGCAAGGCCGCGTTGCAGGTCGTCCGCCTGATCTTCGACAGGCTGGTCACCTGGCTTGCCCCGATGCTGCCCTTCACCATGGAAGAGGCATGGCTGGCTCGCTATCCCGACGCCGTATCCGTGCACATGGAACAGTTCCGCGGCTGCCCGGAGGAGTGGCGCGACGATGCGCTTGCCGCGAAATGGAAGAAGGTGCGCCAGGTGCGCCGCGTCGTCACCGGCGCGCTGGAGATCGAGCGCAAGGAAAAGCGCATCGGGTCCTCGCTGGAGGCCGCGCCCTTCGTTCATGTCACCGACGACGGGCTGCGCGAGGCGGTCGAGGATCTCGACATGGCAGAGATCTGCATCACGTCCGGTATTTCGATCTCGCCGAAGCCCGCGCCGGACGGTGCGTTCACGCTTGCAGAGGTTCCTGGCGTCGCCGTCGTTCCGGCGCTGGCAAAGGGCACCAAGTGCGCCCGTTCGTGGCGCGTGACCGAGGATGTCGGTTCCGACCCCGAGTTCCCGGACGTGTCGGCGCGCGATGCGGCGGCACTGCGCGAATTGCGCGCGCTCGGGCGGATTTGATCCCGGCAATGCGCGGGCGCTTGCAGCCCGCGCATTGCCGAATACGTCATTTTTCGCTACAGCATCATCAATTCGCCGGATTTGCCGGTCAGCGGGGCAGGACAGGAAATCGCGTTATCCGTCGGGCCTTCGACGAGAGGATTGGCACAACGTCATGAGCAAAGCACACCGCATAGCGCGGACCGGAACAATCGCGGCACTTGGCGCGAGCGCATTCGTGCTTGCCGGTTGCCTCGGTCCGACCTATGGCACGGACAAGCCGGCCATGGAACAGCTGTTCGACGACCTGAGCGGTTCGCTTGCGCTGGGCAAGAAGGAACGGGTCGCCATCGACTACAAGCCGCGTCCGGATCTTGTGAAGCCGGCCGACACGTCCACCTTGCCCGAACCGCAGCAGAATATCGCCGAGGCATCGCCCGAGTGGCCGGAATCGCCGGAAGAGCGGCTAGCGCGCATCAAGGCCGAGGTGGACGAGGGACGCTACCTTCCCAACCTCGCCGAGACGGACGATCCGGACAATCCGTTGCAACGCAATGCCCGTCCGGTCGCATCGGCCGGCCAGCGCGTTTACCTGACGGATCCGCCTTCGGAATACCGCAAGCCCGCGGAGACCGCGCCCTACGGCGATCTTGGCCCGACGGAGTCGGCCAAGGAACGGGCACGCAAGAAGGCCAGTGCCGAGCCGAAGACCGGCTTGCGCCGCCTGTTCCCCTGGCTTTAGCCGGTCAGCCGCGCCTCTCGGCGAAGAAGGATCTGAGAAGGCGCGCCGCCTCTGCCTCGCCGATGCCGGCATAGACATCGGGGACGTGGTGGCAGGTCCGGCCCGCGTAGAAGCGCACGCCGGAGACGACGGCGCCGCCCTTCGGGTCGTCTGCCGCGAAGTAGAGGCGCCGGATGCGGGCAAACGAGATGGCGGCGGCACACATGGTGCATGGCTCGAGGGTGACGTAGAGGTCGCAGCTGTCCAGGCGTTCCTGCTTGAGATTGCCGCAGGCCTCCCTGATGGCGAGTATCTCGGCATGGGCCGTCGGGTCGTTGAACTCGCGGGTGCGGTTGCCGGCTGCACCGACGATGGTCGTCCCCTTCACGATCACGGCGCCGATCGGTACTTCGCCGCGCTCGCCGGCGGCGACCGCTTCGCGCAGTGCAAGGTCCATGAAGGTCGGGGATTTTACCGTGCCGTGCGGCATATGGAACAAACTTTCTCTCGCAAGTCCGGCAGCTGCCTGATAGGGAGCCGTTGAATGAGGCAAACAGCAAATGGCGAATGAAGACAAGCCCCGTGGCAGTTCCGGGAAGTCCGCGCAGGCAGCGGATCGGAAGGCCCGGGACAGCAAGAGCGGTGATTTGCGTTCGCGCGGGTTCAAGGACCGCCCGGCCGGTGCCAAGGGCGGCAAGGGCGAGGGGCGTTCGCGCGGTTTCCGCGAGCGCCCGCAGGGTGCCGTGCCTGCGCGCGCGGCCAGGGATGATGCCGCCGTGCCGGCGACCGACGCCGAGCCGGAACGAATTGCCAAGTACATGGCCCGTGCAGGGATCGCCTCGCGTCGCGATGCCGAGCGCATGATAGAGGCCGGACGCGTGACGCTCAACGGCAGGAAACTCGACACACCGGCGATCAATGTCACGCCAAACGATGTCATCCTCGTCGATGGCGAGCCGCTTCCCGAGATCGAGCGGACGCGGTTGTGGCTCTACCACAAGCCGGCGGGCCTCGTGACCACCAGTCGCGATCCGCAGGGCCGGCCGACCGTTTTCGACAGCCTGCCACCGGACATGCCGCGCGTGCTCTCTGTCGGTCGTCTCGACATCAATACCGAGGGCTTGCTGCTGCTGACCAATGACGGCGGCCTGGCCCGGGTGCTCGAGCTGCCGCAGACCGGCTGGCTGCGACGCTATCGCGTACGCGCCCACGGCAAGATCGACCAGAGACGGCTTGACGAGTTGAAGAACGGTATCGCCGTTGACGGCGTGTTCTACGGAGCGATCGAGGCCACGCTCGAACGCCAGCAGGGCGCCAATGTCTGGATCACCGTCGGCTTGCGGGAGGGCAAGAACCGCGAGGTCAAGAACGTGCTCGGTGCGCTCGGCCTCGAGGTGAACCGGCTGATCCGCATTTCCTACGGTCCGTTTCAGTTGGGCGAGTTGCCGGAAGGCGCGGTTCAGGAGATCCGCGGCCGTACACTGCGCGACCAGCTCGGTCCGAATCTGATAGCGGAAGCCGGTGCCAATTTCGACGCGCCGGTACGTAGGCCGTTCTCCAACAAGCCCGTAAAGGGCGAGGAAGGCGAAACGCGGCTGGTCAAGGTCAGGAAGCAGGGCGACTGGGTCAGTGCCTCGCCGGGAACGGCGGCACTGCGACGCGGGGGAAAGGGGCTGGATCGCAACGAGGCCCTTTCGAGGCTGGACACCAAGAAGCCGGAACGCGGTCCGCGCAAGGGCGGTGGTCCGTCCGGTGGCGGCGACAGCGACAAGCAACGCCAGGGACGTTCGTCCAACGTGTGGATGGCGCCGGGCGCGCGGCCGCAGGGCAGGAAGCCGAAGCCTGCCGCGCAGCCGGCGGGGCGCAAGCTCAAACCCGGCGGCCCCGGCAGGGGACCGAAGAAAAAGGGCTAGGCCATGCGCGTTGTCGGCGGAGAGTTTCGCGGCCGCACGCTTGCGTCACCGAAACCGGGCGCGACGGACATCCGTCCGACCACGGATCGCACGCGCGAAAGCCTGTTCAACATTCTTGTGCACCGCTGGCCGGAAAAGCTGGATGGAACGCGCGTACTTGATCTATTTGCCGGAACGGGTGCCGTGGGTATCGAGGCGCTTTCCCGCGGCGCGGCGCATGTTCTTTTCGTCGAGCATTCCGTCCAGGGGCGGGGCCTGATCCGTTCCAATGTCGAGACGCTTGCCCTGCAGGGACGCACGAAGCTGTTCCGCCGGGATGCGACCCGCATGGGCGAGATCGGCACGATGGAGCCGTTCGACCTGGTCTTTGCCGATCCGCCCTACGGCAAGGGGCTCGCCGAACGCGCGCTTTCCGCGCTGCTCGACGGCGGCTGGCTGAAGCCGGGGGCGTTGCTGGTGGTCGAGGAGGCGGCCGACGCCGGATTTGCGCCACCGCAAGGCTTTGCACTTGCCGACGCGCGCGATTTCGGCGACACCCGTATGTACTTCATGACCCGTGACGACGATGGACAAGCAGTCTAGCGACCACAAGACGCCCGCGAAGCGGGCTTCCGGCGAACCGACGGTTGCAGTGGCATTCGGCGGCGGCGGGGCGCGCGGGTTGGCCCACATCCACATCATCCGCGCCCTCGATGACATGGGCATCCGCCCGGTCGCGATCAGTGGCGCCTCCATCGGCGGGATCATGGGCGCCGCGATGGCCAGCGGAATGACCGGAGAGGAAATCCGCGAATACACGCTCGGCCTGGCCGGAAATCGCGCCGATATCGTCGCCCGCCTTTTCCGCCGCCCGGCGTCGGTAGCCGCTGCGGTCGACCGCGGTTTCCGCATCGGCCAGTTCGACGTCCAGCGCATAGTCCGGAACTTCATGCCCGATGCCATCCCGCACGAGTTTTCGGCTCTGGGCATACCGCTCTACGTGGTCGCGACCGATTTCTACGGGCATCACGAAACGGTGTTCTCCGAGGGCGATCTCTGGTCCGCGCTGGCGGCCTCGGCGGCGATTCCAGTGCTTTTCCGGCCGGTGCGCCGCGACGGCCGCATATTCATCGACGGCGGCATCTTCAATCCCGTGCCCTACGACCACATCGTGGACAAGGCGGATATCGTGCTCGGCATCGATGTCGTCGGCACGCCGCGCGGCGACTCGCGCCGTATCCCCAAGCCGATCGACAGTCTCTACGGCACTTCGCAACTGATGATGCGCTCCATCCTGAAGCTGAAGCTCGCCATGCAGCCGCCGGACATTTTCATCCAGCCGCCCGTATCGGATTTCCGTGTGATGGACTTTCTCAAGGCGCAGCAGATCATTCGGATGACCGAGCCGGTCTATGACGAGGTCAGGCGCAAGCTCGATCGCGCGATCGAGGAACGGATCCGCGGGACAGCCGGGTGAGCGCCGCCTAGCCGAGCGTTGCGCCCTTGCCGGTCGTGAACGGAGAATGCGCCGCCGGCGGTGGGCCGGGCAGCAGGTCGTCGTCGTGTCGGTCGCGGCTCTCGATAGAGGCGATGACGCGGAAGCACAGGGCGACGGCCGCGACGCCGAAAACCACGGCACCGAGCGCCCAGCCGGCGATCACCCCCGTCGCGCCGAAATGCTGCGAACCGATCCAGACGAAGGGGATGATGCCGAGTGTCGACCGGCCCCAGTTGAGGATCGTCGAGTAGAAGGCGTAGCCGAGATTGTTGAATGCGCTGTTGGCGACAAAGAGCGCGCCGTTGAACAGGAAGCTCGCGCTGGCGAAGAGGCAGAAGAAGACCACCAGTTCGCGCGCTTCGCCCTGCGCACGGAAGAGGTCCGCGATGCCGCCAGAGAACAGCGCCAGCAGGCCCCAAATGGCGAGCACGTATATGGTGGTGAAGATCAGCGCGTCGCGCATCGTCTGGTAGAGCCGGTCGTAGAGCTTCGCCCCGTAGTTCTGGCCGAGGATCGGGCCGACGGCTCCCGACAATGCGAAGATGACGCCGAACGCGACCGGTATCAGCCGCCCGATGATCGCCCAGCCGGCGACCGCGCCGTCGCCGAACGAGGCGATCTGCGCGGTCACGTAGGCATTGCCCGCCGGCGTCGCTAGCTGCGTCAGCACCGCCGGTCCGCCGATGGTGAGAAACGGTCTCAGCATCTCCCGGAAGGTTGCCGTGTTCGGCAGCCTCACCAGCCGGTGCACGATCACCGCGCCGTGCAGCCCGACAAGCAGCAGCACGACGCGCGAGAACAGCGTCGAGAGGGCGGCGCCGGTGAGGCCGAGGTCCAGCCCGAATATGAGGATCGGATCCATGATCGCGGCGGCTATTCCGCCGGCCAGCGTCACGTACATGGCGCGCCTGGCGTCGCCGATGCCGCGCAATATGCCGGTGGTGCACATGCCGATGGCCATCAGCGGCGTCGTCGGGAAGACGATGCGCAGGAAGCCGTCAGCGAGCTTCCCGGTTTCGCCCCGCGCACCGAGCAGCCCGAGCAGCTCGGGGATGAATATCCAGGCCAGTGTCGACAGGACCACCATGATGACCGCCATGCAGAGGAGCGACGCGCCTCCCGCCCGGGCCGCCTTTTCGCGATCGCCGGCGCCGAGCGCGCGCGATACGAGGGCGCCGGTGGCGATGGTGAGGCCGATGGCGACGGAGACGGTGAAGAACATGAGCGTGCCGGCATAGCCGATCGCAGCCGCCAGTTCCGCCTGGCCGAGCATCGAGATGTAGAACAGGTTGAGCGCGTCCACCGCGAATACGGCAATCAGGCCGATGGAGGCGGTCAGCGTCATTGTCACGACGTGGCCCATCGTGGCGCCGGTGGTGAATTTCGCCTTCTCTCCGCCGCCCGCGCCCGTCACGTGGTCACTCCTGCTGCGCGAAGACAGCGTCGAGGGAAGTGAAGCCCTTGAACTCCAGGGCATTCCCCGAGGGATCGCGAATGAACAGTGTCGCCTGCTCCCCCGGTTGGCCCTCGAAGCGGATCATTGGCCGGTGGATCCACTCGATGCCGTCTGTCGCCTCGAGCCGCGCGGCAAGAGCCTTCCAGTCTTCCATTGGCAGGACGACGCCGAAATGCGGGATCGGCACGTCCTTTCCGTCAACGGCGCCGCTTGAGGCCGGTCGGTCGTCCGCGGTGCGGAGGTGGGCCGACATCTGGTGCCCGTACAGGCTGAAGTCGAACCAGGTATCGGACGACCGGCCCGGCGCGCAGCCGAGCTTGTCGCAGTAGAACCGGCGGGTCGATTCCAGGTCGTCGACCGGGAAGGCGAGGTGGAACGGGGCAAGCGTCATGTTTCGTCCTCTTCCAGTACATTGCCGTCGCCGTTCGCCGTCGTGTCGATCACCTTCGACTCGCGGCGCGGCTTGGTCAGCGGCTCGGGCGTGACGGGGCGCGTATGCAGCATGTGTCCGCCGGCATATATTCCCTCGGCCTGCTGGATGCACAGGCGTTCGGTGTCGCGCTTTTCGACATCCTCGAGAATCGACTGCGCCAGGCTTTCCGGGTTGCCAAGGGCTTCAAGGGTCTTCTTGCCGAATTCGAGGCCCGACTTGAAAGTCTCGCGCATCTCGTAGTCGACCCCGCGCGCCCTGAGCTCCAGCGTGTGGGCTCGGTCGTAGGAGCGCACGAACAGCTTGGCATTCGGGTATTCCGACTGCACCAGATCGACGATCTTGTCGGTGATTTCCTTCTTCTGGGTGCACACCGCGACGATCTTGGCCCGCTTGATCCCGGCCGCTTCCAGCACGTCCTTGCGCGTGCCGTCGCCGAAATAGACGCGGAAACCGAATTTCTGCGCCGAGCGGACCCGGTCGGCAGAGTGATCGATCATGGTGATGTCATAGCCGCCTGCCAGCAGCACCTGGGATGCGATCTGGCCGAAACGGGAGAATCCGACCATCAGCACGTCGGCGCCGGCGTCCTCGAAGTCTTCTTCCATCTCCTCGGCATCCTCCTCCCGCACCAGCAGGTTGCCGACAAGGACGCTGACCGGCGTGAGGGCCATGGACAGGGTTACGATGCAGACAAGCTGGGATGCTGTCGCCGCGTCAAGAATGTTCATGGTGAGCGCGGTGGAGAACAGGACGAAGCCGAACTCGCCACCCTGTGGCAGGACCAGGGCCGTGCGCATGGCTACGTCGTGTTCGATTCCGAATGACCTGCACAGCGCGTAGATGATTGCCGCCTTGGTGAACATCAGAACGGGCACCGCCAGCAGGATGGCAACCCAGTTCTCCATGATGACGGATATCTCCAGCGATATGCCGATGGCCATGAAGAACAATCCGAGCAGAAGGCCGCGGAAGGGCTCGATATCGGCTTCCAGCTCGTGGCGATAGGAAGATTCGGCGAGCATCACGCCGGCCAGGAACGCCCCCATCGCCATGGACAGGCCGGCGTAGCTCATCAGCAGCGCGGACCCGATGACGACCAGCAGCGCAGCAGCAATCATCGCCTCGCGCGCACCCGTATTGCCGATGACCTGGAACAAGGGATTGAGCAGGAACCGGCCCGCGAAGACAAGCGCCGCGACGGCGGCGATCGCGATGAGGAAGTCGTTGAGAGCATTGCTGCCGTCGTCCGCGACGAACGGCGCGAGGAAGGGCAGAAGGGCCAGAAGCGGCACGATAGCCATGTCCTGGAATAGCAGGATGGCGAAGGATTTGCGCCCGTGTCTCCGGTTGATCTCCCCGCGCTCCTCGAGCACTTGCAGGGCGAACGCAGTTGATGACAGCGCCAATCCGAATCCGATGGTGACGGCCGCATTGAACCCGAAGCCCGCAAGGTAACGGGCCAGGGCGGAAAGCACGAGCCCCGTAATGACGACCTGGGCGAGGCCGAGACCGAATATGTCCCTGCGCAGCGTCCAAAGCCGGGCCGGTTTCAGCTCCAGACCGATGAGGAACAGCAGGAAGACCACGCCGAGTTCGGCAACGTGAAGGATTTCCTCGGCACCGGTTATCACCCGGCCGACTGGGCCGATGATGACGCCCGCGGCGAGATATCCGAGAACGGTCCCGAGTCCGATCCGCTTGAACAGCGGCGCGGCGATCACGGCTCCGCTCAGCAGCACCACCGTCTCGACATAGAAGCCGGGTGCTTCAGCGCCCGCCATGAGCTTTCTCCTTGTCCCGGTCCGTTCCGATTCCGTGATATCAGGTTCGTGTCTTGATGCCGACCGCGTCGGGCAATACATGACTGCCGGAACTCGTTCCTTCTTGCGCCCTTTCTAAGCGCATTTCGCCAATCGGCAAACCGGCTCGACCTCGGAGATGACATGCAGGACCAAACCCAAAGCCTGATCGATCGTGCAGCCTCGCTGGTCGAGGCGGCAAGGCGCGCTGGCGCCGATGCGGCCGACGCCGTTGTCGTGCGCTCGCGCTCGAAGAGTGTGTCGGTTCGCCTCGGCAAGGTCGAGAGCACGGATGCGTCCGAAAGCGATGACTTCTCGCTGCGTGTCTTCGTCGGGAAGAAGGTCGCCAGCGTCTCGGCCAACGTGACCGGCGATGTCGACTCGCTGGCCGAGCGTGCCGTTGCGATGGCGAGGGTTTCGCCCGATGACAGGTTCAATACCCTGGCGCGGGAGGATCTCCTGGCGCAAGAGATGCCCGATCTCGATCTCTTCGACGAGACGGAGATATCGGCGGAGCGCATGACGGAGGATGCGCTGGCGATGGAAGAGGCGGCACGCGCCGTTCCCGGCGTCACCAATTCCGCGGGCGCCGGTGTCTCGGCAGGTTCCGGCGGTCTCGTACTGGTCACCTCGCACGGATTTTCCGGCGCCTATCGGCGTTCGCGCTTTTCCCGCTCGGTCTCGGTGATCGCGGGCGAGGGCACCGGCATGGAGCGCGACTACGATTTTTCCTCCCGGCTGTTCTTTGCCGATCTGCGCGAACCGGCCGATATTGGCCGGGAGGCGGGAGAGCGTGCGGTGCGCCGTCTCAATCCGCGAAAGATGGATACGGGCACGGTCACTGTCGTCCTCGATCCTCGTGTTTCTCGCGGCATGCTGGGGCACCTTGCAGGCGCGATCAACGGCGCATCCGTGGCGCGCAAGACATCGTTCCTTAAGGACCGCATGGGGGAACAGGTGGCCAATGCCGCGATCACGGTTGTCGATGATCCGGCGCGCGTGCGCGGCCAGGCCTCGCGGCCGTTCGACGGCGAGGGGGTCCAGGGGCCGAAGCTGACGATGGTCGGCGACGGCGTGCTCAATCACTGGTTCCTGTCGACGTCAATCGCGAACGAGCTCGGGCTGGAAACGAATGGCCGCGGCGCCCGCTCGGGTACCTCCGTTTCCGCTTCCTCCACCAATCTTTCGATCGAACCGGGCGAGAAGACGCCGGAAGAACTGATCGGGGAGGTCGGAACGGGTTTCTACGTGACCGAGGTTTTCGGCCAGGGCGTCAACATGGTCACCGGCGAATATTCGCGCGGGGCCTCTGGCTTCTGGATCGAAGACGGCGAGATCGCCTTTCCGGTTTCCGAGGTGACCATCGCCTCGAACCTGAAGGACATGTTCATGCGAATGGTTCCGGCAAGCGACCTCGACCGGAACTTCGGCACTGCCGCGCCGACGCTGGTGATCGAGGGCATGACGCTGGCGGGGCAGTAGGGCATGACCGGGGCGGCAAACGATGGCGCCCTCGCGCCGGTTGCGCATGACCTTGCCCTGATTCGCGTTGCGGCGGAGGAAGCGGGACGCATCGCGCTGTCCTATTTCCACGGACACCGGGAAATGGATGTGCGCATGAAGGGCGGAACCTCGCCGGTCAGCGCCGGCGATCTTGCCGCAGACACATTTCTGCGCGAGTTTCTGCTGAAGGCTCGCCCCGATTACGGCTGGCTTTCGGAGGAAAGCGTCGACGTGTCGCGCACCCGGCGGCTGACGGCGCAGAGGAGCTTCGTCGTCGATCCCATCGATGGCACCCGCGCCTTTATCGAAGGACGGGAAACGTGGTGTGTCTCGGTCGCAGTCGTCGAGAATGGCGAGGCTGTTGCCGGTGTTCTCGAATGTCCCGCGCTCGGCTTTTCCTTCCATGCCGGTACCGGCTGCGGAGCCTGGAAGGGCGATACACGGCTGGCGGTGCGTCCGGCGGGGGTGCGCCCGGTGATTGCCGCGCCGAAGAAGTGTCTCGCGCAGCTGGAAAGGGCGTTTCCGGGCGGCTTCGAGAGCCACGAACACATTCCCTCGCTTGCCTACCGGCTGGCGATGATCGCGGAGGGCCTTCTGGATGCGACGGTCGTGCGGCCGACTGCGCATGACTGGGACATCGCGGCCGCCGACCTGATCCTGGCGGAAGCTGGTGGCCGGCTGACCGATCTCGACGGTGATCCGGTCGTTCTCAATGGCGAATCGGTCGTCAAGCCGGCGATGTTGGCCGGCGGGGCGGACGTGGTCCGGGCGATGATGGGTGTTGTGACGGCGGATGCATTCGGATAGAGCGCATCTGCAGATATGCGAAACGCTTCGCGCCTCGCAGTGATCCGAATTCGACGAGATTATCTTTCAAGGGAAAAAGGCAATGTCAGAGACCGCTGACGACAAACAGCTTCTCCACCTTGTATTCGGCGGCGAGCTGGAGTCGCTGGACAGCACCCGGTTCCGCGATCTCAATGCCCTCGACATCGTGGGAATCTATCCGAACTACAAGGCGGCTGAGGCTGTGTGGAAGGCCAAGGCGCAGCAAACTGTCGACAATGCGCACATGCGTTACTTTGTCGTGCATCTGCATCGCCTTCTCGATCCCGGAAGCGATACGTAGTGGAAGCATGCGGGACCGCCGGGCGCTTTGCGGCGCGGCGATACCGCATTTCCGAGAGAAACAGGCCGGATGCCGCGTCGCGGAGACCGGACATCCGGCAAGGCACGATGGAAAACGAGACCGCGATCGGCACGAAACCGCAGAGAAGGGCCGGCTGGATGAAACGCATGTGGCGCCGGATGCGTACGCCGCTTGCCGAATCGCGCCTTGCCGCCGATCTCGTGGTGGCCGTGCTCGGTTCCTATCTGCGCCTCGTTCACAGGACGAACCGGCTGCTTCGCGACGACATGGCGGCTGCGGACCGCATAATCGACGAGAAGGCTCCGTTCATAGCCACCTGCTGGCACGGGCAGCACTTCATGATGCCGTTCTTCTCCCGCCGCGGCCATCCAGGCGTGGTGATGGTGTCGCGCTCGCGGGATGCGGAATTGAACGCCCGGCTTCTCGAGCGTTTCGGGCTGCAGACGGTCCGCGCTTCCGGCGGCCGCTCCGCCAGGCAGATGCACGAGAAGGGCGCGCTGCATGGTGTCAGGGCCATGCGCAGGCACCTGCACGAGGGACGTTCCGTGTTCATGATCGCGGATATCCCGCACGGCACTCCGCGCGAGGCTGGCAAGGGCATCGTCTCCATCGCCCGCATGAGCGGCGTGCCGATCCTGCCCGTCGCCTATGCGTCCTCGCGCCGTTACGTGTTCGAGAAGGCATGGGACAAGGCTGTGCTCAACCTGCCCTTCGGCCGCGCGGCCTTCTGCATCGGTGAGCCGATCGAGGTGCCGTCCGATGCCGATGAGGCGGCGCTGGAAGCGATCCGCAAGCGGGTCGAGGATGAACTCAATCGTGTCTTCGACGAGGCGTATGCCCTGGTGGATGCGCGGCCATGAGCGAACTTTGGGCAAAAGCGGCGCTGCAAACCTACCGCTGGCTCGGCGCCGCGGCGTTTCCGTTCATGGGCACCTATGTTGCGTTTCGCGCCTCGCGCGGCAAGGAAGAGCACAGCCGCAGGCGCGAACGTTATGGTCGGTCCTCGGTGGCCCGGCCGGACGGGCCGCTGATCTGGGTGCATGCCGCCAGCATTGGTGAAACCGGTGCCGTGGCCGCATTGATCCAGCGTTTGCGGGGCATTGGCATCGAGGTCGTCCTGACAACGGGCACGGTTACCTCGGCCAGTTTTGCGCGCGAACGGCTCGGGCCTGACCTTCTGCACCAGTACGTGCCTCTCGACATCAAGCCGGCAGTCAGCCGCTTCCTCGGTCACTGGAAACCGGACCTCGCGATCTTCGCGGAATCCGAGATATGGCCGATGACGATCCTCGAACTCGGTGCGCGTCGCATTCCCCAGATACTGATCAACGGCCGCATGTCCGACAGGTCCTTCCGCCGCTGGCAGAAGCGCATGGCCCTTGCCGAGTCGCTGTTCGAGAATCTGGCCCATGTCGCTGCCCAGACCGAGCTGGATGGCGAACGGTTTCGCGCGCTCGGTGCCCGCCCGGTGACCGTGACCGGCAATCTCAAGGCTGATGTGGCGGTGCCGCCCGTCGACGAGGAGGAACTGCGTCGCATTGCGGCGTCGATCAACGGCAGGCCCTGCTGGGCCGCGGTATCGACCCACGACGGCGAGGAACTCGTCGCTGCCCGCGTGCACAAGGCGTTGCGGCGGTATCGTAAGGATCTGCTGACCGTTATCGTGCCGCGTCATCCGGATCGCGCGCCGGCCATCCGCAACATGCTGGAGGAGCGTGGTCTGGTGGTCGCCAGCCGGTCCGCCGGCGAGCCGCTGACGCCGGGGACAGACGTCTTTCTCGGCGATACCATCGGCGAGATGGGCCTTTATCTGCGGCTGGCATCCATCGCCTTCGTCGGCAAGTCGCTCTCCGGCGAGGGCGGCCAGAATCCGCTGGAGGCCGCCATGCTCGGCGCTGCGGTGCTCAGCGGGCCGAACGTGTCCAATTTCGCGGAAGCCTATGAACGGCTGATCGCGGCGCGCGGCGCCCGCTTCGTCACCGACGAGACCTCGCTGGCCAAAATGCTGCATCATCTGCTTTCCCAGCCCCGGACCTGCGAGGCGATGGCGCGAGCCGGCGCGCGTGTCGTGTCCGAGATGGGGGGCGCGCTCGACCGGACCTGGGCGGCGCTCGATCCCTACGTTCATCCACTGCGCGTCGAGGCCGCGTTGCGCGGCGACGCGCAGGGCGGGGAGCGCGAATCCATTCTCACGGACGCAGATCGGCCGAGGAGAGGGTTCCTTGGCTGGAAGTGAGGCGCCGCCCTTCTGGTTCCGGCCGCGGGGCTGGCAGTCTCGCCTGCTCGCGCCCGCGAGCTGGGCCTATGGTGCCGTGGCGCGGTATCGCATGGACAGGGCCCGTCCCCCCGAGGTCATGGCGCCGGTCCTTTGCATCGGCAACCTGACGGTCGGCGGTTCCGGCAAGACGCCGACGGCGATCGCGGTCGGCAAGGCCGTGATCGAAGCAGGCTACAGGGCCGGGTTCCTGACGCGCGGCTATGGCGGCAGCGTCACAGGTCCGCATCGTGTCGATCTTGACCACGACACCGCGCTGACCGTTGGCGACGAGCCGCTCCTGCTGGCGCGCACCGCCCCGACGGTGGTCGCCTCGAGGCGTGCTGCCGGGGCGCGTCACCTGATCGAGATGGGTGTCGACTTCGTCATCATGGACGACGGGTTCCAGAGCCGCTCGGTCCACTACGATTACGCCCTGATCGCGCTCGATGCCCGCCGCGGCATCGGCAACGGCGCGGTCATCCCGGCCGGTCCGCTGCGCGCCCCGATGATCGACCAGATGCGCCATGCCGACGCGCTGCTGAGGATCGGCGACGGCGAGGCCGGCGAGACGGTGATCCGGGCTGCCGCGCGCGCTGCCAAGCCGATCATGCGCGCCGGCATCGTTCCGCGTCCGCTGCCGGCGCTGGAAGGCAGGCCGCTGCTGGCCTTCTCGGGAATCGGCGAGCCGGAGAAGTTCTTCGACACCTTGCGCGGCATGGGGCACTGGCTGACCATGACGCGGGCCTATGGCGACCACCATGTTTTCACCGAGGCGGATGCGGAGGATCTGCTGCTCCATGCCGACCTGGAGAACCTGGAACTGGTCACCACCGAGAAGGACGCGGCGCGCCTGACCTATACCGAGGGGCGGTTGGGCGAGTTGCGCCGGCGCGCGCATGTGCTGGCGGTGGAACTGGCCTTCGAGAGTCCGGTTGCCCTGCAGTCGCTGATCGAGGAGGTTGCCGAGAGGTACCATCGCCGCCGTATCAGGCGGTCCGGTCCTCCCCTCTGATTTCCAGCTCGCGTTTCAGCGAGGCTTCCGCGTCGATATAGGCTTCCTGGCGCGCGACGTTCCAGTATTTCAGCTCGTCCAGCGGGATCGGCTTTCCGGTGACGGCGCAGCGGACGAAGGTTCCCGGCACGAGCACCTGGTAGTCGGCGTCGAGATAGCGGATCCTGGCTTCGGAGGCGTTTGGCATGTCGAGTATGTTCATGCGTCCTTAGCGCCATAAAATGCCGCGCGCGTCAATGATTGCATTGTCATCGGCGGCCGAACAGCCGTTCGATGTCGGCCAGTTTCAGCTCGATGAATGTCGGTCGCCCGTGATTGCAGGTGCCCGATCCCGGTGTCGCCTCCATCTGGCGCAGCAGTGCGTTCATCTCCTCGCCGCGCAGCCGGCGGCCGGAGCGCACCGAGCCGTGGCAGGCCATCGTCGAGGCGACCTTCTCTATGTTGTCGCGGATTCGCAGCGCGCCGTTGCCCTCGGCGAGATCGTCGGCGAGGTCGCGGACGAGGCCCTGAGCGTCCACCTCGCCGAGCATGGCAGGCGTTGCCCTGACGGCGATCGCGCCGGGGCCGAAACGTTCGATCTCAAGGCCGAACCGGGCGAGCGTTTCGCTCTCCCCCACCAGCCGCTCGACATCCTCAACCGGCAGGTCGACGATTTCCGGCACCAGCAGCATCTGCGAGGGAAGGGTGCGCTCGGCAAGCGCCTTCTTGAGCGACTCGAAGACGAGCCTTTCATGCGCGGCATGCTGGTCGACGATGACGAGCGAGTCGGCGGTCTGGGCGATGATGTAGTTCTCGTGTATCTGCGCCCGCGCGGCGCCGAGCGGGTAGCCTTCGGCCTCCGGGGCGATGGTCGCGTCCGGCACGTCCGCCTGCGCCGCCGAGGGCGCGAAGCCGCCGGCATTGCCGCCGTCGAATGTAGCTTGCGGCCGTTCGGAGAATCCGGCTTGCAGGTCGAGCGGCCGGTTTGGCGAAGGGGCGGCCGGCGCGTGCGTGAAGGCCGGGCGCGCATGGGGCGTTGTGCCCGGTCGGAACGCGGCGGTCATCGCCTCGGCCGCCGTCGTTGTTGCGCGGATGCCCGTGTCGGCAAGCGCACGCCGGATCGCGGAGATCATCAGCGCGCGCACCAGGCCCGGATCGCGGAAGCGCACCTCGGCCTTCGCGGGGTGCACGTTGACGTCGACAAGGCGCGGATCGGTGTCGATGAAGATGGCGCAGACGGCGTGGCGGTCGCGCGCCAGCATGTCGGAATAGGCGCCGCGCAGGGCGCCCGACAGCTGCCGGTCACGCACCGGGCGTCCGTTGACATGGACATACTGATGGCTGGCCGATGCCCGGTTGAACGAGGGCAGGCCGGCGAAACCGGCGATCCGCACGCCCTCTTTCTCGGCGGCGATCTCGACGCAATTGTCGCGGAAGTCGCGGCCCAGGATCTGCGCGATGCGGGCGATCAGCGCGTCTCCGCCTTCCCCGGTGGCCGGCAGTTCCAGCGTCGAACGGTCGGAGCCGGCCAGCGTGAAGGAGACGCCGGGCCACGACATCGCGATGCGCCTGACCGTGTCGGTGATGGCGTTCGCTTCCGCCTGGTCGGATTTCAGGAATTTCAGCCGTGCCGGTACGCTGCGGAACAGTCCGGTCACTTCCACCATCGTGCCCGGATTGCCGGGTGCGGGACGCGGCCCGCTGATGGCGCCGCCGTCGACTTCGATCTCCGCGCCCTCGACCCCGTCCCGCGGTCGCGAACGGATGAGGAGCCGCGACACCGAGCCGATCGAGGGCAGCGCCTCGCCGCGGAAGCCGAGCGTGGCGATCGCCGTCAGGTCGCGGTCGATCTTCGACGTGCAGTGGCGCGAAATGGCCAGCGGCAGTTCCGCCGCGGTCATGCCTGCGCCGTTGTCGGTGACGCGGATCAGGGTCTTGCCGCCCGCCGCCGTCAGGATCTCGATGCGCGTTGCGCCGGCATCGAGGGCGTTCTCGACCAGTTCCTTGACCACATTGGCCGGCCGTTCGATGACTTCACCGGCAGCGATCTGGTTGACGACCGTGTCGTCGAGTCGGTGGATTCTGGGATGCGCCATCCCCGCAATATAGGCTGGCGCGGGCCGCAGCGAAATGGCGCGCCGCCGCTTTCAACCACTCGATTGACCGTCAGGCCGAGGCCATTTCATCGTCGTAGAGCGGGATGGGCGAGCATGGGCTGTGGATGTGCAGCCATTCGGTGACCAGCGCGGCATCCATCGGGAAGGCGATGCCGTATCCCTGCACGTTCGAGCAGCCGATTGAACGCAGGGTTTCCATTTCGCTGATCGTCTCGGCGCCTTCCGCGACGACCGCGATGTCGAGTCCCTTGGCCATCTCGATCAGCCCGCGCACGATTCGCCGCTTGCCGCGATCCTTGTCGATGTTGCGGATGAAGCGTTCGTCGATCTTCAGCCGGTCGATTTCGGTGGAGTTGATGTGCGTCAGCGAGGCATACCCGGAACCGAAATCGTCGAGTTCCACCTGGACGCCGGCAGCGCGCAAGCGGCGCAGGTTGTCGGCAACATTGCGCTTGTCGTCTTCTAGGATCATTCCTTCGGCAATCTCGACCGACAGCTTGTTGGCCGGCAGGTCGTGCTCGCGCGCCGTGTCGAGCACGAAGCTGACGAAATCGTCCTTCGTCAGCTCCGCGCGCGCGGCGTTGACGGAGATGCGGCCGTATTCGAGACCGGCATGATGCCATTCGGCCGCCTGGGCGATCGCACTGGAAATGACGTGGCGGCCAATGGCCAGAAGCAATCCGGATTTCTCCGCGACCGGCAGGAACACCTGCGGCGGCACGTATTCGTTGCCGTTGCGGTTCCACCGTGCGAGAGCCTCGATGCCGGTCACGCGCGCCGTCGCAAGTGACACCTGCGGCTGGTAGTGCACATTGATTTCTTTGCGTTGCAGGCTCTTTCGCAGGTCGGATTCCAGTTCCCGGCGGACTTCGTGTTCCCTGCGCAATTCGTCGGAGAAGAAGCGCGCATGGCCGCGCCCGGCTTCCTTGGCCTGGTAGAGGGCGAGATCGGAGTCGACCAGGAGATCCGCCGGGTTGTCCGCATCGTCGGGATAGACCGATATGCCGATCGATGCGCCGCAGCGCAGAACCGTCGACTCGAATTCGATTGGCCTCGTGACGGCCTCGATGATCCTCGTGGCGATGCGCTCGATATCGGCGCTCTCGCCGGGTGCGTTCAGGAGGATGACAAACTCGTCTCCGCCGATGCGGGCCGGAATGTCGGCCGCGCGCACGACCGACTTGATGCGGTTGCCGATCTCGCTGAGCACGTGATCGCCGGCCATGTGGCCGTAGGTGTCATTGATGAATTTGAAATTGTCGAGATCCAGATGCAGCACCGCGACCCGTTCCCCGCGCCGCTTGGCGCCCTCGATCATGTGCTCGAAGTGATCGGTCAGGAACACGCGATTGCGCAGGCCGGTTAGCCGGTCATGCGCAGCGAGATGCGCCATCTCGTTGCGCGCGTCGATCAGTTCGTGTGTCCGCTCGGCGACATTGCGGATCATGGGCCGGAATATGAACAACACGGCCGCTGCCAGGACGAGCATCATTGCTGAGAACAGCGCGCGCGAGAGAGTTGCGGTCCTTTCCGCCGTCATCCTTGCATTCTGCGACATGACATCGACGATCTGGTGGTAGCCGGATAGCGCCGCCGTGGCCGAATCCAGCGGTACGGGGTCCGCCAGCAGGCGTTTCGCGGGATCGGCGGACAGCGCCACGAAGGCCCGTGCGTCGTCGACGAATTCGCGGACAAGGCGATCCACGGTGTAGGGCTGATCGGTCAGGAGTGTCTTGAGCCGTGTGGCCGCCTGGCGGTCCAGTTCGTTGCCGGCTTCCGACGCCTCGACGACACGGCGGTGATTGGCTTCGAACTCGTCGATGCTGCGGCGCAGTTCGTTCAGGGTGGCGGCATGCGCGAAAACATGCTCGGCTCCATGGGCGGCATGGCTGAGTGCGGTGATCCGCTGCGACAGCATGGTCTGTTCGCCAGCCAAGCGGATCAGCTCCTTGTCGGTCGGGTGGTTTCGCAATTCGCGGTTCATGATCGCGAACGACGCCGTCGCAAGGGCTGCGATCAGAAGGATGGCAAGCCAGTAGGACAAGCGGATGCTGCCTGCTACACCGAGACTTTCGGTTTGTTCAGGTGCCGCTGTTTCGTGCATGGACTCCGCCTTGAAAATCATGCGTTTGCGCACGCTGACTCAACGGCGTTAAAAAATGGAAATGCCGTTTCGTGACTTGCCGGAATGGTGAAGAAACTGATAATCGGACGCGACTATGGAGCAAGTCGAGAATGAGTGCAGACACCGCCCGGTTGCCCGCTGCCCTGCGTCAGGTCGCGAATGGCATTTTCGTTTCCGGCCAGGTTCTTCCGGAGCATGTCGCCGCGCTGGCCGAAGCCGGATACACGACGATCATATGCAACCGTCCGGACCACGAGGCGCCCGGTCAGCCGACGGCGGCCGAGATCGAGGCCGAGGCCGGAAAGCAGGGCATTGCCTTCTATTTCGTCCCCGTAGGCCAGGCCGGGATTACGCGGGACATGGTTGATACGATGCAAAAGGCGCTGTCCGAGGCCGATGGCCTTGTTCTCGCCTATTGCCGGTCGGGTGCACGCTCGGCGCATATGTGCACCTTTGCGCGCCCGTGACGAGGCACGTTGCAACTGCGGGCCTGATCGCCGGTGGCGCGATGGCCCGACGCCTTGCTGTGTGACGCCATGCGCTCGAATCTGAACGGCAGGGCCCGGTGATGAAATCCGATTGGAAGCGATTGGCGATAGCGCTCGCCGCCGGTTTCGGTGGCGCGCTTTTCGCATTGTTTCTCGGTCTTCCCGCAGCCGCGTTGCTGGGCAGTACCTTCGCGGTAACGGTCGCGGCGCTACGGCGGCTCGAACCGGCGGTTCCCGACCTGCTGCGGGATATCGGATTCTGCGTTATCGGCGTCTCGCTGGGGTCCGGCGTCACTCCGGACATCTGGTCCGACATTGCCCGCTGGCCCTTGTCGATCGCGATGCTGGCCCTGACCGTTCTGGCCGTGCTCCTGGTATGCGGTCTGATCCTGCGGAAGATCTTCGACTGCGATGTGCCGACGGCGCTGCTAGCCACTTCGCCGGGCGCATTGTCCTATACCCTGTCGCTGGCAGCCGACCGGGGCATAGACCTGCGGTTCGTCATGGTATTGCAGAGCCTGCGCCTGTTCCTCATCACCATGCTCCTGCCGCCCATGATCGGCTATGCGGGCGGCGGGGTCGGCAATGCGCCGCATGTCGATCTGCCGCATCTCGGCCATGGCTGGAGTGCGCTCCTGCTCGTCGCAACCTTCGCACTGGGCATGGCAATGACACGGATGCGCGCCCCCGCGCCGTTCATCATGGCCGGCCTTCTCGTCTCCGGAATTGCGCACGGATCCGGACTCGTCTCCGGCCGCCTCGCCGACGCGGTGACCTTTTTCGGATTTTCGATAACCGGAACGGTCATCGGCGCGCGTTTTGCCGGCATTTCGGCCGGCGACCTCAAGCGGCTTGCCGTTGCGGGGCTGGTTTCCACGGCCGCGGCGGTGCTGGTGTCCGTCCTTGGAGCCGGAGCGGTTTCCATGCTGCTTGATCTGCCGTTCGGGCAGACCTGGGTGTCGTTTGCCCCGGGCGGTGTCGAGGGCATGTCCTCGATGGCGCTGGCATTGGGGTACGACCCCGTTTACGTTGCAACGCATCATGTCTTTCGGATAGTCTTGCTGATAGCAATCCTGCCCGTTCTGCTGGGCCTCGTCACGCGAAAAACCGTCTGAATCAACCGGTTGTGGAAAACGGAGACTCCGGCGGTCCGGCGGGATTTGCTTTCTCGCAATGATCGCGCAATTGTACCCGCTTTACCAAAAGGGAGAATGAAATGAATATGCTCCTGCGAACCATTGTTGCTGGCGCCTTGGTGCTCGGCACGCAGGCCGCGGCAACCGCCGAAGAGACCTTTATCACAATCGGTACCGGTGGTCAGACAGGCGTTTACTATGTCGTTGGCCAGTCTATCTGCCGGCTGGTGAATCGGGGCACGGCGGAGCACAATATCAAGTGCACGGCGCCTTCGACCGGCGGTTCGATCGACAACATCAATGCGATCAAGAACGGCGACCGGCAGATGGGCGTTGCCCAGTCCGACTGGCAGTTCCACGCCTACAACGGCACCTCGAAATTCGAGGGTGACAAGTTCGACAAGCTGCGCGCGGTCTTTTCCGTGCACGGCGAGCCGTTCACCGTCGTTGCCCGTGCCGATGCCGGAATCGAGAACTTCGACGACCTGAAGGGCAAGCGCGTCAATATCGGCAATCCGGGTTCCGGTCAGCGCGCGACGATGGATGTCGTGCTGGAGGCCAAGGGCTGGACGCTTGACGACTTCGCGCTCGCTTCCGAGCTGAAGGCCGCCGAACAGGCCGGCGCGCTTGGCGACAACAAGATCGACGCCATGATCTACACGGTCGGCCACCCGGCAGGCGCCATCCAGGAAGCGACAACCACGACCGATGCCGTTCTCGTCAATGTCGACGGCGAGGAAATCGACAAGCTGGTTGCCGACAATCCCTACTATGCCAAGGCGGTGATTCCGGGCGGCATGTACAAGGGCAATCCCGATGATGTCACGACCTTCGGCGTGAAGGCGACCTTCGTTTCGTCCTCGGACGTGCCGGAGGACGTGGTCTACCAGGTCGTCAAGGCGGTGTTCGACAACTTCGACCGCTTCAAGAAGCTGCACCCGGCCTTCGAGAACCTGACCGAGGAGCAGATGATCAAGGACGGCTTGTCTGCGCCGCTGCACGACGGCGCGGTGAAATACTACAAGGAACGCGGCTGGATGTAAGCCGCCTCGGAACCCCGCGGACCTTGGTCCGCGGGGTTTTGCTAGGGGCCTTCGGGCCTGTGGGAGGTTCAAGACCGCATGATGCGCGGGTCGAACGGGGATGACGGACATGGTCGATGCAACGCAGCCGAAGGAACATGAGGGGCTCAGCCAGGCGGAGATCGATGAACTCGTCGCGCAGGCCGATACCGGAGGGCGTTCCGCCGGAGGTTTCATCGGTCGGCTGATCGCCGGGATCGCGCTCCTGTGGTCGCTGTTCCAGCTCTGGTACGCCTCGCCGCTGCCATTTGCGGTCGGTATCGGCGTCTTCAACGACACCGAGGCGCGTTCCATCCATCTTGCCTTCGCAGTTGTCCTCGCCTTTTTGGCCTTCCCGCCCGGCCATGGTGCCGTGCAGACGATATTCGGGCTTGGCGTGCCGCTCGTTCTCGGAGGCCTGCTGGCGCTCTCGGCCGGGGACATTTTCCCGGTGTGGGTCGTGCTTGCGATCACCGTTGTCGTTGCCGCGGCCTGCGCCTTGCCGACGCGCAATGATCGCGTTGCGATCCACGAATGGATCATGGCCGCCATCGGCGGTTTCTGCGCGGCCTACCTGTTCCTGTTTTACGGACCGATCGCCGACCGCGTCGGCCAGCCGGTCTTCATCGACTATGTCGTGTCGGTGGCGGGGCTGCTCCTGCTTCTCGAGGCCACGCGCCGTTCGCTTGGCCCGGCGCTTGTCATCGTCGCTTCGCTGTTCCTGGTCTATACCGTGCTGGGCCCGTGGATGCCGGAGATCGTCGCCCACAAGGGCAACAATCTGCGCGAGATCGTCAACCACCACTGGATCAGCACCGAGGGCGTGTTCGGCATCGCGCTCGGCGTCTCGACATCGTTTGTCTTCCTCTTCGTGCTTTTCGGCGCCCTTTTGGACAAGGCCGGCGCCGGCAACTATTTCATCCAGGTGGCCTTTTCGCTGATGGGGCACATGAAGGGCGGCCCCGCGAAGGCCGCAGTCGTATCTTCGGCGATGACCGGGCTGATCTCTGGCTCGTCCATAGCCAATGTGGTTACCACCGGCACCTTCACCATACCGCTGATGAAGAAGGTCGGCTTCTCCTCCGAGAAGGCCGGCGCCGTCGAGGTCGCATCGTCGGTCAACGGCCAGATCATGCCGCCGGTCATGGGCGCGGCTGCATTCCTGATGGTGGAATATGTCGGCATTCCCTATTTCGATGTGGTGAAGCACGCCTTTTTGCCGGCGGTCATTTCGTACATTGCGCTGGTCTATATCGTGCATCTCGAAGCCGCGAAGGCGGGCATGGAGGGACTGCCCCGTGCCTATGTTCCGGGGCCGCTGATGCGGCGTCTCGTCGGCTTCGTCTTCGGCGTGGCGGTTCTTTGTGCAATTTCCTTTGGCGTCTATTACGGCATGGGCTGGATTCGTCCGACGTTCGGCGCTGCCGCGCCCTATGTCATCTTCGCTGTCCTCACAGCGGCTTATGTCGGGCTGGTCGCATTTGGTTCCCGTTATCCGGAGCCTAAGCTGGATGATCCGAACGCGCCGGTGAGCGCGCTGCCGCTGCCGGGTCCTACAATCAAGTCCGGGCTGCACTTCATTCTACCTGTTGTTGTGCTTGTGTGGGCGCTGATGGTGGAGCGCCTCTCTCCCGGTCTTTCGGCCTTCTGGGCTTCCGCCTTCATGATATTCATCCTGCTCACACAACGTCCGCTGTTCGCGATCTTCCGCGGCGAGCGCCAAATGGGCGCGGCCTTCCGGCGCGGCTGGGATGAACTCGTCGACGGTCTGATCTCGGGCGCGCGCAACATGATCGGGATTGGCATTGCGACGGCAACGGCGGGGATCATCGTCGGCGCCGTGTCGCAGACCGGTGTCGGCTCTGCTCTGGCCGACGTGGTGGAAGTGCTGTCGGGCGGCAACCTGCTGGCTATCCTGTTCCTGACGGCTATCCTGTCCCTGATCCTCGGAATGGGGCTGCCGACGACGGCAAACTACATCGTTGTCTCCGCGCTGCTCGCTCCGGTGATCGTTACGCTCGGCCAGGAAAACGGACTTCTCGTGCCGCTCATCGCGGTTCATCTCTTTGTTTTCTATTTCGGCATCATGGCCGACGTGACGCCTCCGGTCGGGCTTGCCTCATTTGCCGCGGCGGCCGTGTCGGGAGGCGATCCGATCCGTACCGGTTTTGTTGCCTTCTTCTATTCGCTGCGCACTGCTGCGCTGCCGTTCCTGTTCATCTTCAATACAGACCTTCTGCTGATCGAGGTGGACTGGATCCACGGTGTTTTCATCTTCGTGATCGCGACCGTGGCGATGTTGTTGTTTGCGGCAGGCACGCAAGGCTGGTTCATTGCGAGGAACCGTCTGTGGGAGACGGTGGCGCTGCTGCTTCTCGCTTTTACGTTCTTCAGACCGGGATTCTGGATGGACATGGTGTTCCCGCCTTACGAGGACGTGCCTCCCGCCGAGATCGCGGCTGCGGCCGGCGAGGTGCCATCCGGCGAGAACCTGCGGCTACGCATATCCGGTCTCGATTCCGTCGGGGAGACGCGTGAATGGGTCGTTCTGCTCGAGTTGCCCGACGGGGCCACCGGAGAAGAACGGATAGAGGCCGCCGGCCTGACACTGGTGGAGCGCGACGGCAAGACCATCATCGATGATGTGGCTTTCGATTCCCCGGCCCAGGATGTCGGCCTTGACTGGGACCAGGAAATCGTTCGCGTCCTGAAGTCGGCGGAAACGCCGTCGAAATACTGGATATACATTCCGGCACTGCTGTTGCTTGCACTCGTCATATGGGCACAACGCCGTCGTGCGCCGCCGGCGTCCGGCGAACAGCAGGCTGTCGCCTAGCGGGAGATCAGAAAGATGTACAAGGCAATATTGCTGGCTGTCGACTTGGCGCACGAGAGCTCATGGAAGAAGGCGATACCCGTGGCGCTCAAGATGGCCATGACATTTGGGGCTAAGCTGCATGTCGTAACGGTCGTGCAGGACATCCGTACCGCCATGGTCGCGCAGTATTTCCCAGATGACTACGAGGAAAAGATCACGCGAAAGGCGGCGGAAGGCCTGACAGCCCTTGTCGCTCGCGAAATGCCCGGCGTGGATGTCACCGAGCACGTTGCGGTTGGCCAGGTCTATCGGGAGGTTGTGCGCGTTGCGGAGGACAATGGCTGTGACCTGATCGTCATGGCATCGCATCGTCCGGAACTGGCTGACATCCTGATCGGTCCGAATGCCGATCACGTCGCTCGACACACTTCCGCCTCGGTATTGATCGTCCGCGAATAGACATTTCCCGACATTCGCATTTCGGCCTCAATTGCGGCGCATGCGCCACCGCGCAATTGACCGGGCGGATTGGTGCCGCCGAGTTGGTCGCCGGAGGGAAAATCCATGGGATCGCATATATTCGGCCGTTCGACTGTTGGCACGCTGCCGGTGGCAGCGCAGGGCGATGGCTGCTACATCATCGACAAGACCGGCAAGCGCTACTTTGACGGCTCCGGCGGTGCTGCCGTTTCCTGTCTCGGGCATTCCGATCCGAGTGTGACCGCAGCAATCAAGGAGCAACTCGACCGGATCGCCTTTGCCCATACCGGATTCTTCACATCAGATCCGGCGGAGGAACTGGCGGATATTCTTGTCGAATATGCCCCCGAAGGCATCGACCGTGTCTATTTCGTTTCCGGCGGATCGGAAGCCGTGGAGGCTGCGATCAAGCTTGCCCGGCAGTACTTTCTCGAGATCGGCCAGGACCGTCATCGCGTCATCGCGCGCCGCCAGTCCTATCACGGCAACACGCTGGGCGCGCTTGCTGCCGGCGGGAACGAATGGCGTCGCCGCCAGTTCGCGCCGTTGCTGGTCGAGACATCGCATATATCACCTTGCTATGAGTATCGCGGCCGCGAACAGGGCGAAAGCGCCTTCGAGTTTGGCCAGCGTGTGGCTAACGAACTGGAAGCGGAAATCGAGCGGCTGGGACCGGAAACGGTACTTGCTTTCATCGCCGAGCCGGTCGTCGGCGCGACGGCGGGCGCCGTGCCGCCGGTCGAGGGCTATTTCCGGCGCATCCGCGAGATCTGCGACAAGTACGGCATCCTGCTGATCCTGGACGAGGTGATGTGCGGCATGGGCCGTACCGGGACTCTTTTCGCCTGCGAGCAGGAGGGCATTTCGCCGGATATCGTGACCGTTGCCAAGGGACTTGGTGCGGGCTACCAGCCGATCGGCGCCATGATGTGCACGGCGAAGATATATGACGCGATCGCCGCCGGATCCGGGTTCTTCCAACACGGTCACACCTATATGGGACATCCGGTCGCCACTGCAGCGGCGGGTGCGGTGGTCACGGCGATTATCGAGCGCGGTTTGCTTGCAAAAGTGGAAGATCGGGGCGCGAGATTGAGGGCCGAACTGGAAAATGCCTTCGGACAGCATCCGCATGTAGGCGACATACGGGGGCGGGGGCTGTTTCTCGGGATGGAGTTCGTGGAGGACCGCGCGACGAAAGCGCCGTTCGATCCGAAACGCGGCATCGCGAAAAGCTTGAAGAAGCATGCCTTCGAGGCAGGTTTGATATGCTACCCCATGGGTGGCACGATTGACGGTGCAAGGGGCGATCACGTCCTGCTCGCACCACCCTTTATCATCGAGGACGCACAGATCGACGAGGTCGTCGGCAAGCTCGACACGGCCATGCGGGCGGTGTTCTGAAAATGGGCGCGCGGTCGCTTCCAGACATCATGGTCGCGCCCAATGGAGCGCGCCGTACCACTGCTGACCACCCGGAATTGCCGGTGACGATCCCGCAGATCGTCGATACGGCGAAAGCCTGTTACGCGGCCGGTGCGGGCGGCATCCACGCTCATGTGCGCGACGCCGACCAGCGCCATGTGCTTGATGCGGGTCTATATTCCGAGTTGACCGGGGAACTGGCGCGCCAGGTCCCCGGCATGGCGGTGCAGATAACTACCGAAGCGGTGGGTCGCTATACCCCGGACGAACAGCGTGCCGTTGTACGCGCTGTCATGCCGGAAATGGTCTCTGTTTCGCTCCGCGAGATGTTACCCGATGACGACGACACCGCCGACGCGGCGCGGTTCTATGCCTGGGCACACGAGGCGGAAATCGCGGTTCAGCACATTCTCTATGCGCCCGATGAAATTGCCCGCCTGGCCGCCCTGGTGTCCGTCGGCGTCGTGCCGAGGGAAGACATGCAGCTCCTATTCGTTCTCGGGCGCTATGCCGTGAACCAGGAGAGCGATCCGGCAGATCTGCAACCGTTTCTCTCAGAACTGGCCCGGTCCGGGCTGGAGGCGGACTGGGCGGTTTGCGCGTTCGGACGCGGCGAGACGGCGGCACTGGCTGCCGCATTCGAGGCCGGTGGCAAGGTGCGGGTCGGTTTCGAGAACAGCCTGTGGAACGCCGATGGTTCCGTCGCTGCGGACAATGCGGAGAGGGTAAGCGCAATCGCCGCAGTTGCCGAGCATTGACCGACTGTCCCGCTTGGTGCAGATCGTTCTCGCAGAACAAGTGGTTGCGAGTGCCGCCCGGAGGAAATGCAGATGCTCACAAGAACCAGTGCCTTCATGAAGGAGGCAAATTTGATCGGTGGCAAGTGGGTCGCCGCGGATTCCGGTGACACCCTCGCCGTTACCAATCCGGCAACCGGCGCGGTACTCGGAACCGTTCCCAATGCCGGGCAGGCGGAGGCGGCGCGAGCCATCGAGGCCGCTGCGACGGCCTTCGAGCGCTTCCGCAAGACGACAGCGGCCGAACGCGCGGCGATGCTGCGCCGCATGCATGACGTGATGATCGAGAATGTCGATGCCCTAGCGGAACTGCTGACCCTGGAGCAGGGCAAGCCGCTGGCCGAGGCGAAGGGAGAGATAACTGTCGGTGCCAATTACATTCTGTGGTTCGCCGAGGAGGGACGCCGTGTCTATGGAGACATCGTGCCGTCACCATGGGCAGATCGCCGCATCCTCGTGCGCAAGGAGCCGGTCGGTGTTGTCGGTGCGATCACGCCCTGGAATTTCCCGTCGTCCATGCTGGCCCGCAAGATCGGGCCGGCGATCGCGGCGGGCTGTACCGCAGTCATCAAGCCCGCTTCGCAGACGCCCTATTCCGGTCTCGCCTGGGGCGTGATCGCCGAGATGGCCGGACTGCCGGAAGGTGTCATGAACATCGTTACCGGCTCTGCATCGCAGATCGGTGGGGAGATGACTTCGAACCCTGCTGTCAAGAAGATCACCTTCACCGGTTCAACCGATGTCGGCAAGATTCTGCTCAGGCAGTGTGCCGACACCGTAAAGAAGGTGTCGATGGAGCTCGGGGGAAATGCCCCGTTCCTGGTGTTCGATTCCGCAGATGTCGACAAGGCGGTAGAGGGTGCCGTTGCCGCGAAGTATCGCAATTCCGGCCAGACTTGCGTGTGCACCAACCGCTTCTATGTCCAAGCGGGCGTTTATGACGAATTCGCCGAGAAGCTGGCGAGAAAGTCTGAGAGCCTGAAGGTCGGCCCGGGCACCGAGGAAGGCACCCAGCAGGGGCCGTTGATAGACATGGCCGCTGTCGAGAAGGTAGAGGAACTGATCGCCGATGCCGTCTCGAAGGGCGGCAAGGTACTGACCGGCGGCAATCGCCACGAGCTAGGCCAGTCCTTCTTCCAGCCGACCGTGATTGCGAATGCCACTGCCGAGATGCGGTTCTCCCGCGAGGAGATATTCGGCCCGGTTTCGCCGATCTTCCGGTTTGAAACCGAGGAGGAGGCGATCGCGCTGGCAAACGACACCGAATACGGTCTGGCCTGCTACTTCTATACCCGCGATCTCGGTCAGGCCTTCCGCGTGATGGAGGGGCTCGACTACGGTCTCGTCGGTGTAAACGAGGGTGTAATCACCACGCCGGAGGCGCCGTTCGGCGGCCACAAGGAATCCGGTCTCGGTTCCGAGGGCGGCAGGGAAGGCATTCTCGAATATCTCGATACCAAGTATGTCTGCATCGGCGGTCTTGGCCTCTAGGGGCGGGCCGCCACGGTGGGGAATCTCATGATCCGGTTCTACGGATATTTCCGTTCGTCGTCTTCATACCGCTGCCGCATAGCCTTCAACCTGAAGGGTATCGACTATGATTTCGTTCCGGTGCACCTGCTGAAGGACGGCGGCGAGCAAAAGAAGCCCGAATACCGCGAGCGGAACCCGCAGATGCTGGTGCCGACACTCGAGGCCGGCGACATGGTTGTTGGCCAGTCCATGGCCATCCTCGAATGGCTGGAGGAGAAGTATCCCGAGCCCGCCTTCCTGCCGGATGACCCGGACGATCGAGCCCGCGTGCGCGCATTCGCGGATATCATCGCCTGTGACATTCATCCCCTGCAGAACCTGCGGGTGCTTTCCTACTTGCGCGAGAACTATGGCGAGGACCAGGAAGGCGTCGAGCGCTGGTGTCAGCGCTGGATCGGAGACGGCCTGGCCGCCTGCGAACAGCTGCTTGCGCGTCGCGAGAAGCAGACGACCTTTTGCTTCGGCGAGACGCCCGGTCTGGCGGATATATGTCTAGTACCGCAGGTATTCTCCGCACACCGTTTCAAAGTCGACCTGGCGGCCATGCCGCTGGTTCGCGGAATCCACGATGCATGCGAAGCACTGCCGGCGTTTGCCGAGGCCCATCCATCGAAACAGCCTGACGCGACATAATGCCACAGCGGCGCTACCAGCGCCGCGGATCGCCCGTGTAATGGCGCCGCATTTGCGTAGACGAATGCCGGCAACCTTTTGATTTACCTAGCGTAACGGCGGTATTTCCGGTTTTTGATTAACCTTCGATAAAGCATCCATCGGAACATTCATATTATTGAATGCCAGATGCGCAATTCAGCTTGTTGTTATCGGGGGACATCGTGAAAAATCTCACCATCGGCAAGAAGTTCAATGCATTGCTCTATGGTGGAGCGCTGATATCTGCGATTGCCGTCTCCGGTTCCGTTTTCTTCCTCTCAAACCAGTTCGTTGACCAGGCCATGCGCGACAAGCTCGAGCGCGTCCGCAGCGAATTCGCGTCGGAACTGGCTGCCAGCCAGAGGGCCGCGACAATGATGGCGATTCTCGTTGGCGAACAGGCCTCGGTAAAACAGGCCATGGCTGCCGGTGATCGCGACTCGCTCGCCGGCGAATTCGTTGGCCCCTTCGAGTCGATAAAGAGCCAATACGACGTGCGCCAGTTCCAGTTTCATGTGCCCCCGGCCACTTCGTTCCTTCGCGTGCACAAGGTCGAGAAGTTTGGCGATGACCTTTCGGGCTTCCGCAAGACGGTTCTCGCGGCCAACAACGAAAGCCGGGTCGTCAATGGCCTGGAAGCGGGCGTGGCGGGAATTGGCATTCGCGGCGTGGCGCCGATCCGTGATGGCGACAAGCATCTTGGTACCGTCGAGTTCGGCCTCAGCCTGCATCAGGGATTCGTCGACGAGTTCACGGACGGTACGGGATACCAGACCGCGATCTATGCCCTGCGCGAGAATGGCGCCGAAGTGATCGGGTCCACTATCGAAATCGACACCGATATTGCCGCCCTGTTGCCGGAAAGCGCCGAGGCGGCCGCAGAAGAGGTGACCTATGTGTCGTTGCCCGGCACCGACAACCGATATGCCGGAACCGTGTTTCCGGTGCGCGATTTCTCCGGCAATGTGATCGGTTCCGCGGTGATCGCCGTCGATCGTACCAGCTACAATGCCATTGCGGCCAAGGGGCAATTGGCCGCTGCCGGCCTGTTCCTGTTGCTGATCCTGATATCGACGGGGATCTCGTTCGCGATGCGGATGAACGTCATTCGTCCCCTGGTATCGATTACCGGTTCCATGGAGAAGATCGCCCGGGGCGAGCACGGCACGAAGGTTCCTTTTGTCGGCCGTGGTGACGAAATCGGCTCCATGGCTTCCGCGCTCGATGTGTTCCGTACATCGCTGTTGCGCAATGTCGAGCTCGAGCAGGAAGCGGAAAGCAATCGCAAGCTGTCGGAGCGAGAACGTGCGCGTCAGGAGGAAGAGCGCACACGGCGCGCGGCCGAGCTTCAGCAAGCGATCGACGGGCTCGGCCAGGGGCTTGCACGGTTGGCCGCGGGCGATACCACCCAGCGTATCGAAACGCCTTTCGCCGGCAAGCTCGACGAACTGCGCCAGCATTACAACGAGACCGTCGACAGCCTGAAGGAGGCCTTGTCCACGATTGCCGGCAGCAGCGACAGGATCCGTGCGCGTACCGACGAGGTGAATGGTTCGGCGGACGAACTGTCGGCGCGCACCGAGAAGCAGGCGTCTGCCATAGAGGAAACCGCCGCTGCGCTGGAGGAGATTGCGGCCACCGTCAAGATTGCGCACCAGAACGCCGACGAGATTGGACGCATGGTGGCGGAAGCGACCGGATTGACGACGCAGTCGCGGGAGGTCGTTTCTGAGGCGGTTGAGGCAATGAGCTCGATCGAGAAGTCTTCCCAGGAGATGACCCAGATTATCTCCACCATCGAGGAGATCGCCTTTCAGACCAATCTGCTGGCGCTCAATGCCGGCGTGGAGGCGGCGAGGGCGGGCGAGGCCGGTTCCGGTTTCGCTGTCGTGGCGCAGGAAGTGCGGGAGCTCGCGCAACGCTCGGCTGCCGCCGTCGGCGAGATCGAGGCGCTCATCGAATCTTCCAACAGGTTCGTCCGGCAGGGGGCCGATCTGGTTCGCCGTACCGGCGATGCCCTGTCGCAGATTGGAGAGCACGTCACCAATATCAACACCAATGTGACTTCTCTGGTGCAGTCGTCCAGCGAACAATCGAGTTCCGTCAACGAGGTCAACGAGGCCGTGCGCCAGATGGACCGCGTGACCCAGCAAAACGCCGCGATGGCAGAGGAAACCACGGCCTCGGTACATGCACTGCTCGAGGAGATAGGAGAACTCAACGCGGCAATGGCGCGCTTCCGCACGGAAGTGGCGACCGCTGCCGGGGACGAGTCCGCGCGGGGAAGAGCCGCCGCCTGAGTACGGAAGGACGAAGTTTAGAATCCTTCAAAACTAGAGTGTTTGACACAACTTTTCGGCTGCGGCATAAACCTGATCATCGATGTCAGGTTTATCCGCGAGCCGAAAGTGACCGATCGCTTCAATTGCCAGAACGGAGCAAGCGCCGCCTATTTTGCGCGGCAGCCTGAGCGTCTCGTTCTCGAGGGATACAGGCACTGGACCCGCGGCCTTGCGACCCGGAGCCGCGAGCCGTGGGACCAGGCCGCTCTTCTCTACAGCGATACGCTCGGTGTCCGCTGCGCGACTACGGCGTTGCATGCCTTGTCGGAATTCGTCACCGCACTGGGGCGCTGTGCCGCCTGTCCGTTGAAAACCTTCGAAAGCGGTTCGAACCATGTCTGCCGCGACGAGGTTCTGGTCATGGGGCTGATTGCCGGCATCCAGAATCACGATGAAGCTGCCGCGTCGCTGTGTCTGACGGAATTGTCCTGTGCCTCGCGCTGCGACGAGGTTGCACTGGCGGCGGGCTCCTTCGCGTTGGTGCTGCGCGGCCTTGACAAGACGCTTCTGCCGATTCCGGCGCATGTCGTACGTGACATTCTCGACCGCTCGCGCGCCTCGGCATACGCAGGGCGGCCAAGCCCGACGCTGCACTGAACCAATAACCGGGAGAATATGATGATTGTACCGAGAACCGTAACGCTTGTGGCCGGGCTGGCATTTGCCGGCGCGCTGGCATTGCCGGCCTCCGCCGATGTCACGCCGGAAGCCGTCGTTACGCACTACGCGGATTTGGCGCTCGCCAAATACGAGGATTCGCTGATTACCGCCAAGGCGCTCGATGAGGCGGTGGATGCATTTATTGCCAGTCCGTCGGCCGAGGCCTTGCAGGCGGCGAAGGATGCCTGGATCGCTGCGCGCATTCCGTATCAGCAGACCGAAGTCTATCGTTTCGGCAACGCTATCGTCGATGACTGGGAAGGCCGCGTGAATGCCTGGCCGCTGGACGAGGGGCTGATCGACTATGTCGATGCTTCCTACGGCACCGAGAGCGATGAGAACGGCCTCTACACTGCCAATGTGATCGCGAATGCCAAGCTGACGATCAATGGCGAGGAAGTCGACGCATCCAACATCTCGCCCGAATTCCTGTCCTCCGTCCTCCACGAGGCGGGCGAGGTCGAGGCCAATGTGGCGACGGGCTATCATGCCATCGAGTTCCTGCTCTGGGGGCAGGATCTGAACGGCACCGGTCCCGGCGCGGGCAACCGGCCGTGGACCGATTATTCCACCACCGAATGCACCAACGGCAACTGCGATCGCCGCGCGCAGTATCTCGCCGCTGCGTCGGACTTGCTGGTCGCCGATCTGGAGGAAATGGTCGGCAACTGGCAGGAAGGTGGCGCCGCGCGGGAGGAACTGATGGCCGATCCGCAGGCCGGGATGTCGGCGATTCTGACCGGCATGGGGTCTCTTTCCTACGGGGAACTGGCCGGCGAGCGCATGAAGCTGGGACTCCTGTTGCACGATCCGGAGGAAGAGCACGACTGTTTCTCGGACAACACCGACAAGTCGCACCTCTACGACGCCGTCGGCATCCGCAATGTCTATCTCGGCTCCTACAAGCGCGTCGACGGTTCCGTCGTTTCCGGACCGTCGCTTTCGGAACTCGTTGCTGCCAGGGATGCCGATCTCGATGCCGAACTGAAGGGCAAGCTGCAGGCGACAGTCGATGCCATGACGGCCATGGCCGCGCGCGCGGATGCAGGGGAAGCCTACGATCAGATGATCGGCGAGGGGAATGCAGAAGGAAACGCGATCGTGCAGGCGGCCATCGACGCGCTGGTCGACCAGACCCGCTCGATCGAGAGGGTGGTCACGCTTCTTGATCTCGGCTCCATCGAGATCGAGGGATCGGACAGTCTCGACGATCCCGAGGCTGTCTTCCAGTAGGGTCTTGCCGCCATGATCGTCTGCAGTTGCAACGTCATCATGCGAAAGGAAATCGAGGAGGCCATCGTTGGCCTTCTCGAAGAGGACGCTTGGCGGCTGATCACGCCGGGCACCGTGTATCACGCCCTGAAGAAGCGTGGACGGTGCTGCGGCTGCTTTCCGAACGTGATTTCGGTCATTGTCGAGACGACAGAGCGCTATCACCGCGAGCGCGCAACGCCCGACGAGAAAATCGTCCCCTTCATCGCGAGGATACGTGAAGAGCACGAACGGTGCGAGACCGCGCGCATGATTGCGCGAAAGGCAAGATTGCGGCGAACGGCGGCTTGAGATGGCGGAAAGCCGGGTATAGGCCTGTCTTGCGACAGGATTCATCCTCGGAAGGAAATGCGATGAAGGGCAAGGACAGGGTCATAGAGTGCCTGAACGAGGCACTTTTTCTCGAGCTGGGCGCGGTCAACCAGTACTGGGTGCACTATCGTCTTCTGGAAGACTGGGGCTACGGCAAGCTGGCGGACAAGGAGCGGGCCGAATCGATCGAGGAGATGCACCATGCCGACAGGCTGGTACAGCGCATCATCTTTCTCGAAGGGCATCCGAATTTGCAGAACGTTGCACCGCTGCGCATCGGCCAGAACGTGAAGGAAGTGCTCGAGGCGGACCTCGCCGGGGAATACGATGCGCGCACATCCTACAAGAAGTCGCGTGAGATCTGCCGGGAGGAAGATGACTTCGTCACCATGAAGCTGTTCGAGGAGCTTCTGGAGGATGAGGAGGGTCATATCGACTTTCTGGAAACGCAGATCGAGTTGCTGGGCAAGCTTGGCGAGGAGAGATACGGACTGTTGAATGCGAAGAGTGCCGACGAGGCCGACTAGAGCGCTCGCCGCCGTTCTCGTCGCGGGTATTGCCGGAACAGCACTGGCCGGCGACCTGCCGGCCGAGCGCACGGACTTGTCCGCCGGGGACCTGGTGCGCGTGCGCGAGGCAACGAAACCGGCGACGGAATTTTCCGCGCCGGAAGCTTTCGAGGCGATGTCCGGCGGCGCCGCGACGTCGCGCAAGAAGGTCGACAGGGATGCATTCTCGCACTTCTCTGCCAATCTGACTTTTGAACAGCAGCAGGACTTCCATCTCGGCAATGCGCTGTTTCGCAAGCTTTGGGTGTCGTCTCCCTCTTCGACTCAGGCGTCAGACGGGCTGGGGCCGTTGTTCAATGCGCGCAGTTGCCAGAGCTGTCACCTGAAGGACGGTCGCGGTCACCCGCCGGAAGGCGATGCGGACGCAACCTCCATGTTCCTGCGTCTTGCGCGGCCGGCGGAATCGGACGCTGAACGCGCTGCCCTCGAAAACCATCTGGCAATGAATTTCCCGGATCCGGTCTATGGCGGGCAGTTGCAGGATCATGCGGTCCCCGGATTGAGGGCCGAGGGGCACATGCGCATCGGATACGAGGAAATGCCGGTCATGCTGGCCGATGGCGAGGTGGTATCGCTGCGCAAGCCCGCCTATTCCGTCGACGATCTCGCCTACGGACCGCTGCACCCGCAGACGACCCTTTCGCCGCGGATCGCGCCTCCGATGATCGGCCTCGGGCTGATCGAGGCAATCGAACCGGCAGACATCATTGCAAATGCCGATCCTGACGACGCCGACGGGGACGGAATCTCCGGGCGCGTGCAGTTGTTTCGCGCGACGCCGGGCTCGCCGATTGCAATCGGCCGTTTCGGCTGGAAGGCGCAGAATCCGACGATCCGCATGCAGTCCGCCAACGCCTTTGCCCATGATATCGGCATTTCGACTCCGGATCTGCCCGACAGTCACGGCGATTGCACGCCGAAGCAGGGGGAGTGCCTGGCCATGCCGGCGGGCGTCCAGCCGCGTCTCGGTGACACCGAGGCGCCGGATCCGGTGCTCGAACTCGTCACATTCTATTCAAGGCATCTCGCTGTTCCGGTCAGGCGGGATTACGACGATCCGCAGGTCCTGCGTGGCAAGGAGATGTTCTACGCGCTCGGCTGCGCGTCGTGCCACCGTCCGAAATACGTGACCAGCCGAAATGCGGAATCCGAACAGCACGCCTTCCAGCTGATCTGGCCTTATTCCGATTTCCTTCTGCATGACATGGGCGAGGGGCTGGCCGACGGCCAACGGGTCGGCGTGGCGACCGGGCGCGAATGGCGGACCGCGCCGCTATGGGGAATTGGGCTGACCGAGACCGTGAACGGGCACACCTTCTTTTTGCATGACGGGCGTGCCCGCAATCTGACCGAGGCGATCCTGTGGCATGGCGGCGAGGCGCAAGATGCGCGCGACGGCTTTGCCTCGCTCGCAAGACGGGATCGCGAGGCACTTGTCCGCTTTCTGGAGTCGCTTTGATGAGCCGCATTCTCGCAATGGTGTTGGTCTTTGGCTGCACGCTGGTGTCGCCTGCGGGCGCTTTGACCATGGATGGGGAACAGGCAGCCGCTTCCGTGCGCAAGCTGGTGGCCGGATACATCCGACCGTCATTCGCGCGGTTTGCCTCTGATACGGAACGTCTGGCGGTTGCCGCCGCGGGGTTGTGCGGGGCGCCGGGAGAGCAGGCTCTCGCATCGACGCGCGGGGCATTCCGAGACAGCGTTCGTGCATTGGCCCGGATCGAATTCCTGAGGGTCGGCCCGCTCATCCGTCACAACCGCCTGGAACGGTTGCTGTTCTGGCCGGATCGCCGCGGCATCGCGCTGCGCCAGGTCCAGGCGGCGCTCGCCGAAGCCGACGACAGTGTCACGGATGCCGCCAACCTGCCGGCGAAGAGTGTCGGGGTGCAGGGGTTCACCGCCCTGGAATATCTGCTGTTCGGCACCGGATCGGATGACCTCGCCAGGCAAGCAGGCCATCGTTGCGGTTTCGCGACCGCCGTAGCCGAAAACATCCATTCGATCGCTCTCGAGCTGGAGGCGGAATGGAGGGACGAGGATGGCTATGCTGCGGCCTGGATGCATCCGGGTCCCGACAATCCGGCATTCCGCAATGCCGAGGAGGCAGTCGGCGAGTTGCTCTCCATTCCGTCCGAGGCCTTCGAGATCATCCGTGACCAGCGGCTGAAGCCGGTCGTGCCGGAAAACGGAAAGTCCAATCCGAAGCGGGCGCTATTTTGGCGGTCGGGCCTTTCGATGGATTTCGTTGCGGCCGGATTCGAGGGATTGCGGGTCTATTTCGAGACGGCGGAGATCGCGGATCTTCTTCCGGAAGAGGCGCGCTGGCAGACCCGTTCCGTGGAGTTCGAGTTCGGCAATGCCGGGAGAGTGCTGGCGCGTCTGGACATGCCGATCGCGGATATCGTCGCCAGCGATGAGCTTGTCGCCGATCTGGGGTATCTCGTCATCCTGTCGCAGAGCCTGCAAAGCCTGTTCGGCGAGCAGTTGACTGCGACTCTCGGCCTTTCGGTCGGCTTTTCCTCGCTGGACGGTGACTGATGGAGTTGTGTCGTTCCACGGGTTTGATTGAGCGCCGTGTCTTGTTGAAGGCCGCGGGAGGCGCCTTCCTTACCGGGCTGGCTCCGCGCGCGGCGGCGGCGCTTGCCAATGCCGATGCGGTCTATGCCTCGGCCTACTTCGACGGTTACACCGACTACGGTATTGCCCTGTTCACCGAGGCCGGCGAGATCGTCCACCGCTATGTCTTGCCCGGGCGTGGGCATGATTCCGTGTTCGATCCGACCGGTCGCAGGCTTGTAACTTTCGCGCGCCGTCCGGGCACCTTTGCCGCCGTGATCGATACGGCAAGAGAGGACGAACCATCTGTATTCCACGCGCCCGCGGATCGGCATTTCTACGGCCACGGTCGCTTCTCCGCCGATGGGAGGTTGCTGTATGCCACCGAAAACGACTTCGACAACGCGCGCGGCGTCATAGGGATCTATGATGCCACTGACGGCTTCCGTCGCATTGGCGAGTTCGATTCCGGGGGTATAGGTCCCCATGACATTGTCGTCCTGCCCGGCGGAAGGGCTATGCTCGTTGCCAATGGCGGACTGGAGACCCATCCCGACTACGGGCGAACCGTGCTGAATGTCGCGACCATGAGTCCGAACCTGGCGCTGGTCGACCTGGAATCCACCGATATCGTCGCGATCCACCAACTGCCGCCGCAAATGCACAAGCTTTCGATCCGCCACCTGGGGATGACGGCTGAAGGCACTGTATGGTTCGGCGCGCAGAACCAGGGCGATGTCCACGAACTGTTGCCGCTTGCAGGCTCCGTCTCGCCTGATGGCAGCCTTCGCCTGCTTGACTTGCCGGGCGAATATCTCCGCTTGATGCGCGGCTATATCGGTTCCGTCGCTGTCAACGAGAAGGCGGGATCGGTGGTGTTCACCTCGCCCCAGGGCAATGTCGCCCTGGAGGTCGACCGGCGAACGGAAGAAGTGTGCGCCTGCCACGAGATCCGGGACGTCTGCGGTGCAGCGCCGCGAGGCGACGGGTTTCTTCTGTCCTCCGGGCTCGGCATGCTCGACGGCAGAAAGACCTCGCTCGCCTGGGACAATCACATTGTCAGGCGGCCTGCCTGAGGCCGTTTGCTGCGTCGATCTCCGCCAACAGGGCCTCGACCCGCGCCTTGACCTCGGCGACGGCCTTTTCCTTCACCGGCCCGTAGCCCCTTATGTCCATCGGTGCTTCCGCGATCGGCAACAGCGGTTCAATGCCGGTTTGCGGGAGTTTTTCCAGCATCATCTCGAGAAGTCCCGCGTACCAGTCGATCAGCTCGCGTTCCATGCGCCGCTCGGCGCTGTGGCCGAACGGGTCGAAGGCGCTGCCGCGGAGGAACTTGAGCTTCGCGAGCAGCCGCAGCGGCAACTGCATCCATTGGCCGAGCTCGATCTTGCGCGGGCGGCCGCGATGATCCTTTCCCAGCGGCAGGAAAGGCGGAGCCATATGGTAGTGGACCTTGAAGTCGCCCTCGAATCCCTCCTGCAACTTGCCGATGAAGCCCGTCTGCATGTGCAGCCGCGCCACCTCGTATTCGTCCTTGTAGGACATCAGCTTGAACAGCGATTTCGCCACCGCGGTCGACAGCGATTCGCTGCCTGCGTGACCGGCCTCTGCTGCGCGAATGCGTTCGACAAGCGCTCTGAAACGGTCCGCCCACCGGGCGTTCTGGTAGTCGGCCAGGAACGCGGCGCGGCGTACTATGACAGCGTCGAGGCTCTCCGGTTCGGTCGGGGCGCCGGTGACGTTCAGCGCTTCGGGGTCGGCGGAAGCCAGTCGCCCGATTGCAAAGGCGGCCTTGTTACGCTCCACCTCCACGCTGTTCAGCTCGATCGCGCGCAGTATCGCTGCCATGCCGACCGGTACGAGGCCGTCCTGCCATGCCATTCCGAGCATGATCATGTTTGCGTAGATCGCGTCGCCCATAAGGTCCTCGGCCAGCCGGTTGGCGTCTGCTGTCCGCAGTTTGTCCCGGCCAATGACGCCGGCAATCGCTTCGACGCGCGCGTCGGTCCCGAGTTCGGCATCGCGTCGCAAGACGATGTCGCCGGTGGGCATTTCCGCCGTGTTCAGCACGGCGCGCATTCCGGCGCGGTAGGTGTTGGACGCCTTGGGTGAAGAGGAGACGACAACGTCACACCCGATCAGGGCATCGGCCGCTCCCGCGTCGACACGAACCTGGTTGATGGCCTCCGGATTCTTGCCGAAGCGGACGTAGGAGATCACCGGGCCGAATTTCTGCGCGAATCCCGTGAAGTCGAGCACGCTCGTTCCCTTGCCCTCGAGATGCGCTGCCATGGTCGCGATCGCGCCGACGGTGACGACGCCCGTTCCACCGACCCCGGTCACGACGAGATCGAACGGCGTGTCAAGCGAAGGCAGATCCGGTTCGGGCAGTGCCCGTGCCTTCTCCGCCAGGGCGTCTGTGTCGGGTGCCTTCTTCCGCCGTGTCGCACCCTCGACGGTCACGAAACTCGGACAGAAACCGTTCAGGCAGGAGAAGTCCTTGTTGCAGTTTGAAATGTTGATCTTGCGCTTGCGCCCGAACGGCGTATCGACCGGCTCGACGCTGAGGCAATTGGATTCCACCGAGCAGTCACCGCAGCCCTCGCAGACCAGGTCGTTGATCACTGCGAAGCGCTTGGGGGCCTCCATCGTGCCACGCTTGCGGCGGCGGCGCTTCTCGGTCGCGCAGGTCTGCTCGTAAATCAGCACCGTGACGCCCTCGATGTCGCGCAACTCGCGCTGCACCGCATCCAGGTCGCGGCGGTGATGGAACGTCACGCCCGGCGGGAAATCGCCTGCCGTGAACTTTTCCGGCCGGTCGGAGACCAGAGCGATGCGCTCGACGCCCTCCGCGCGCACCGAATGAGCGATGGCCTGAACGCTGATAGGCCCGTCGACCGGCTGGCCGCCGGTCATAGCCACGGCGTCGTTGAACAGGATCTTGTAGGTGATGTTGGCCTTGGCGGCGATCGCCTGACGGATCGCCATTGAACCGGAATGGTAATAGGTGCCTTCGCCGAGATTCTGGAAGATGTGGCCCTTTCCGGTAAAGATCGACGAGGCGGCCCAGTTGACGCCTTCGCCGCCCATCTGGATCAGCGACGAGGTTTCCCGGTCCATCCAGCTCGCCATGAAGTGGCAGCCGATGCCGGCCAGCGCCTTTGATCCTTCAGGCACGCGCGTCGAGCTGTTGTGCGGGCAGCCGGAGCAGAAGTAGGGCGTGCGCGTCGCGCCGGCGACCGAGATTACTCGGTTGTCTGCGGCGGTGAGGGCTGCGGCTCGTTCCTCGAGGTTCATGTCGGGGCAGAACGGCGCGAGTCGCTTTGCGACGATCGGCAGCAGCAGGCTGGGGGAAAGTTCGCCGGTCCATGGGACCAGGCGGTTGCCCGCCTCGTCCCGCTTGCCGACCATGACACGCGGCTTGTGGCCGGGCCAGTCGTAGAAATATTCCTTCAGCTGGCTTTCGATGATGCCGCGCTTTTCCTCGATGACGAGGACCTCTTCCTTGTCCCTGACGAATTCCAGCGCGTCGCGGCGGGCGAGCGGCCAGACCATGCCGACCTTGTAGATGTCGATGCCGAGCCTGCGGCATTCGTTTTCGTCGAGGCCCAGCAGGCGCAACGCCTCCATCAGGTCCAGGTGCCCCTTGCCGGTGGTGACGATGCCGAACCGCGCATTCTCCACTTCATGGATGCGCCGGTCGACCGGATTGGCCTCGGCGAAGGCGAAGACCGCGTGCTTCTTCGCCTCCAGCCTCTCCTCTATCTGCGGCCCGGGCAGGTCGGGCCAGCGGTAGTGCAACCCGCCGGGCGGCGCTTCGTAGTCCGGCATGGAGAAAGCGCGTGGCGGTGACAGTTCGACGGATGCTCCGGATTCGACGGTTTCGGAGACGGCCTTGAAACCGACCCACATGCCGGAGAAGCGAGACAGTGCATAGCCGTATTCGCCGAATTCCAGGTACTCGCCGACGGACGCGGGATTGAGCGTCGGCATGAGGAAGGTCATGAAGGCCACGTCCGACTGGTGCGGCATGGATGAGGAAACGCAGCCGTGGTCGTCGCCTGCGACAACCAGCACGCCGCCACGCGGGGACGAGCCGTAGGCATTGCCGTGCTTCAGGGCGTCGCCGGCGCGGTCCACGCCGGGGCCCTTGCCGTACCAGAGGCCGAACACGCCGTCGACCGTCCGGTCCGGGTTCGTTTCCACCTGCTGCGAGCCGAGGATGGCGGTCGCCGCCAGGTCCTCGTTGATGGCCGGTAGGAATTCGATGCCGAGACTCGTCGTCAGGTCTCGTGCGCGCCACATTTCCAGGTCGACTGCGCCGAGCGGCGATCCGCGATAGCCTGAAACCAAGCCGGCGGTGTTCAGCCCGGCTGCACGGTCACGCCGCGCCTGGTCGAGCGCGATGCGCACCAGCGCTTGCGTGCCGGTCAGGAAAACCCGGCCCGTCTCCTGCGTGTAGCGGTCGCCTAGGTCATATGACGTGAGCAGATTCGTTCCGTCGACGTGCTTGTTCATGGCAAATCCTCCCGCTTGCCTGGATTGATCAATTTACCAGAACTGCGGGAGAAAATTTGTCAGAAACACCGACTTGAAAGACTTTTTCGGATCATCTATCCGAAAAATGCAAAAACAACGGAAAAATCTACCATGAAGAATACCGTCGCTCTGTCCGAGGTGGACCGCCGACTGCTGGATCACCTGCAACGGGACTGCCGCATATCCAACCAGGAACTCGCTGCCGCGATAGGCATGTCCGCTTCGGCCTGCTGGCGCCGCGTTCGGGCGCTGGAGGAGGCTGGCGTCATCTCCGGCTATGTCGCGCTTGTTGATGGCGAGCGCATCGGCCAGCGCTTCAGCGCCATCGTGCACGTGATGCTCCAGCGTCACGAGCGACACCACCTTGACGAATTCCTGGATGCCCTCTCGCGCCGACCTGAGGTGTTGCAGGTTTTCGCAACCACCGGCGAGGCCGACTACCATGTTCACGTGCTTTGCGAGGACAAGGACGCCTACAATGCATTCCTCGAAGAATTCCTGTTTCGGTTGCCGGGCGTGGCGCAGGTGCGAACGAACCTGATCCTGAAATCGATCAAGTCCACGCCGCGCGTGCCGCTCTGACATCCGGCGAGCCCGTCGATCTTGTCCGGAATCCGGCCGAGGCGGTTGCGCCCTGTGCGTTGCAGCGATCCCGTCGTTCACGTAACGCGGCTTGGCTGCGGGGAGGTCCCGAAAAGCGGATTGAGCCGCGCGAATGCAATTCCGGTCGGCCGCGCCGGATCGTTGGACTTGTGCCGCTTATGTGGCGCACGACAACCATAACCTGTGTCATTCCGGGGCAAATAGGTTGGCGAATCGTAGGCAAGCAGTTACCAAAATTGGAATATAGTTCGAAACAGAACACTTTCTTCCCCTTGGGAAACGCTATGTTTACGATCCTCGGGGCATGTGTTCCCGAGGTATCGGGGGATGCTATGGGAGAAGCAGCCGAACGGGAGTTCATTGACGACGATGACTCCCTGGACGCCGCGAAAGCAACGCGGCAGGCATTGATAGATACGCAGGAGCGCATGGGCATGATGCTCGACATCATGCCGATGGGACTGCTCATTCACACGCGCCAAGGCATCCTGTTCGCAAATCAGGAAGCGTGTCGGATGCTTGGGGCGAGCCGCGACGAGTTGATCGGACAGCATATTCTCGATTTCGTTGCGCAAGGGGAGATCCCGGGTGTCCTGGAGCAGATCGACCGCTCTTTCGGCAACAGCGATGGGCCGATCAAGCAGGAGACGCTGCTGCACAGTCCGCGCGGCCGCATGATCTCGATCAAGCTGATATCCGCACGCCTGCCATGGGCGGGAACGCCGGTTGTCCAGCTCCTCCTGCAGGACGTGACCGACCTGAAGCGCAAGGAACAACAGCTTCAGCGTCTTTCAATCATCGACGAACTTACCGGCGTCCACAATCGTCGCCACGTCTACACCGAGGCGGAACGCCACATGCAATGTGCGGTCGACGGAGAATACGAGCTTTCGGTCGCGATTCTCGATGTCGATCATTTCAAGAAGATCAACGACAATCACGGCCACGGCGTCGGCGACCAGGCGTTAATTTCGCTGGCAGGAGCGGTATCCGAGATTGTGCGCGCCGATGTCGGCGATGACGAAGCGATTTTCGCACGGATCGGTGGCGAGGAGTTCCTGCTTCTTTTGCCGCGGTATGGTCTCGGGCAGACGGTTGCGCTGGCCGAAAAGTTGCGCAAGGCGGCAGGCGACATTGATGTACGTGCCGAAAACGGGACATTCGGAATAACCGTATCGATCGGCGTTGCCAGCTTGGCGAAAGGCGATACCTCGTTCGACAAGCTCGTTGCCCGTGCCGATGCGGCTCTTTACGAGGCCAAGAACCGCGGTCGCGATCAGGTTGTCGTCGCCGCCTAGTGCCCGCGGACACATCGTTTCATCCCCCGTTTTTGTGTTGTCTGAAAGTTTCAGGCGCTTGACATGCGCCCTGTCTTCTCGAACGGATGCGCCGGCATTGGCGGAAACGGGACCGCGCCGGCCGGGCGCGCTTGCCCGGCCATCTCCGCGAAAGGCGGGATCGGCAACGAAACGGAGGGGAAATGACAGACTTTTCGATCACAAGGACCGCTTTTCACATCCCCGACGGCGTGATCTATCTGGACGGAAACTCGCTTGGTCCCGTTCCCCTTGCTGCAGAACAGCGGGCACGGGAAGTGATTGGCCGCGAATGGGGGGAGATGCTCATTACCGCCTGGAACAGGGCGGGATGGATGGATATGCCACGTCGTGTCGGCGACCGGATCGCCAGGCTGATTGGCGCCGCGCCGGGCACCGTGGTCATGGGCGACACCTTGTCGATCAAGGTCTATCAGGCGCTTGCGGCCGCTCTTGATCTGCGCCCGGATAGAAAGGTCGTTCTCTCCGACAGCGGCAATTTCCCCACCGATCTCTACATGGCGCAAGGTCTGCTGCGCAGCCTGAACAGGGGGCATGAATTGCGCGTAGTCGCGCCCGAGGAGGTCGAGGACGCCATCTCCGAGGATGTCGCTGCCGTCATGCTGACCGAGGTCGATTACCGAACCGGCCGGATGCATGACATGGCAGCACTGACAAGGAAGGCGCATGAGGTTGGCGCATTGACGCTCTGGGATCTGGCACATTCCGCGGGCGCGCTGCCGGTGGATCTTGCCGGCGCCGGTGCCGATTTCGCGACCGGCTGCACATACAAGTACCTGAATGGCGGCCCCGGCGCGCCGGCCTTCATCTATATCCGTCCGGACCTTGCCGAGCAGGTCGAGCCGGCGCTTTCCGGCTGGCTTGGTCATGAGGCGCCATTCGCCTTCGACCCGGACTATCGGCCGGGCAGGGGGATCGAACGGATGCGCGTCGGAACGCCGCCGGTTATCCAGCTCGCGATCCTCGATGCGGCGCTCGACGTCTGGGACGGTGTTGACATGCACGACCTGCGTCGCCGGTCGATAGAGCTGACCGAGCGGTTCATCGCCGGTGTTGAAGGGGAGTGTCCGGGGCTTGCGCTTGTGTCTCCGCGCGATCCCGCAAGGCGCGGTAGCCAGGTCTCGTTTGCCTTCGAGGAGGGATACGCCGCCATGCAGGCTCTTATTTCGCGCGGAGTGATCGGCGATTTCCGCGCGCCCGACGTGATGCGCTTCGGATTTGCACCACTTTATGTCGGCGAGGACGATGTGGATCGCGCGGTCCGGATCCTTGCCGAAATCATTGCCACGAGCGGCTGGGACAAGCCGGAATTCCGCAGGAGGAGTGCAGTTACATGACGGCAATGCCATACGATCCCGCCGAGGAAGGCGCGGAAATGTCTTTCGACGGGCGCATGTCCTACGGGGACTATCTCGGACTGGACCGTGTCCTGACCGCGCAGGCGCCGCTTTCGGATGCCCATGACGAAATGCTGTTTATCATCCAGCACCAGACCTCGGAGCTGTGGATGAAGCTGGCGCTGCACGAGCTCGGGGCGGCGCGCTCCGCGTTACGGGATGGGCACCACCGCCAGGCATTCAAGATGCTTTCGCGCGTTGCCCGCATATTTGAGCAGCTCAACAACGCATGGGATGTCCTGCGCACGATGACGCCGGCCGACTACACGCGCTTCCGCGACGCGCTCGGCCAGTCGAGCGGTTTCCAGTCCTGGCAGTACAGGCTTATCGAGTTCACCGTCGGCAATCGCAATCCGGCGATGTTGCGTCCCCATGCCCACCGCGCCGACATCGCGACGCTGCTGGAGGAGGAGATGAACCGTCCGAGCCTGTACGACGTGGCGCTGCGATGCCTGTCGCGAAGCGGTGTACCCGTGCCGGAGACCGTGCTGAACCGCGATGTGACAAAGCCCTATGAAGCCGACGAGGGCGTGGTCGCGGCGTGGACGGTCGTCTACAGCGAGCCGGAAAGGCACTGGGAGATGTACGAGCTTGCCGAGAAGCTGGTCGACTTCGAAGATTATTTTCGCCGTTGGCGGTTCAACCACGTTACGACCGTTGAGCGCGTGATCGGCTTCAAGCGGGGCACCGGCGGCACCGTCGGCGTCAACTATCTGAAGCGGATGCTTTCCGTCGAGCTGTTCCCGGAACTCTGGCATCTGCGTACCGGATTGTAGGTACGGCACGGTCGAGACCGCGCCGGTCGGCATTGCCGCGTCCGCTGCCCATGGCTTCAGTTTCCGCTGTCCTCGTAGGGAAAGAGCTCGGCGGCCAGACTGACCAGGGCACCGGCGATCTCGCTTGCCGTCCACCCGTCCATGAGCGCTTTCTCGATCAGCTCGCGGGCAGGTGGCATCAAGGCGGACCGGCATTCGAGATACCGTCCGAGACGTTCCCGGTCCCTTTCGGCTATGGGAAATATGTCATCGCCCATGCGGCCAAACTAGCGCGTATGGTCGCGCGTTGCGAGACGATACCCGGCATGCCGGTCCGCTGTTCACCGAAAACTGGCGCCCGGTGCATGCCAAGGGGTTCCTGTCGCCCTGCTGGACTTCCGGACGCCTGTGCCGTCATTTCTCGGTGAAGGCGCGCGACATGCTGTCGCGGATGGGCTTCACCAGGTAGCTCAGGAAGGTCCGTTCGGCTGTCTGGATCAGGATTTCGGCCGGCATTCCGGGGGTCGGGCTGAAGCCGGCAATACGCGACAGCTCGTTCGCCGGCAGGCGCACGCGGACGACATATGCCTCGTATCGCTGGCCGGTCGTGTCCGGCACCGAGTCCGCGGACACGTAGAACACCTCGCCATAGAGCACCGGTGTGGTCCGCCGGTTCAGGGCGGTGAGGCGGACCATGGCCTGCTGTCCCGGCTTCACGCTGTCGATGTCGGACTGTGATATCTGGCACTCGATGATCAGCGGAACATTCGAGGGAAGGATTTCCAGGATCGGCTTGCCGCTTTCGATCACGCCGCCGGCGGAATGATAGTGCATGCGCACGACGACACCGCTCACCGGCGCATGGATCACGGCCCTGTGAAGGATGTTTCGCACTGTCCGTTCCTCTTCGCGGACGGTATCCAGTTCCGCGGCAACGGATTGCAGCTGGTCGAGCGCGGCCTGACGGTAGGCGTTCTTGGTCTGCCGGATCTGTTGCTCGAACCGATCGATTTGCGAGCGCGTTTCGTCGATCTCGGCGGTTACCCGCTCGATATTGCCCTTGGTCTCCGCAATCGCCCGCTCGATTGCCTTGAGTTCCGGAGCTCGCATGAAGCCCCTGTCGTAGAGCTGCTTTTTGCCTTCATGTTCTTCGGTCAGCAGGGCCAGTTGCCGCCTTGAGGATTCCAGGAGCCCCTCGTAGCCGCGGATCCGGAACTCCAGCGAATCGATGTTGTGTTCAAGCAGCTGGATGTCGCTGGTCAGCTTCTCGCCGGTCGTCTGGAAGTTGATGCGCTGCTCCTCCGCGATTTCCGAGATGTCGGGATCGTTCAGATTGCTCGTGATGATGTGCGGAAAGACGACTTCCTCCGCGCCCTCCTGCTCGGCCCTGAGCCTCGCCACGACCGCCTCGAGACGGGCACGGCGCAGGAACACCTGCCTTTCGCGCGTGAATGCCGCGGTCTCGTCAAGCCTGATCAGCGGCTGCCCCTTTTCCACCTTCTCGCCCTCGGAGACGAGTATTTCCTCGATGATCCCGCCTTCGAGGTGCTGGACGATCTTGTTGTTGCCGGTTGCCACGAAGCTGCCTTGCGAGATCACGGCTGCCGCCAGCGGTGCCGTGGCGGCCCAGGCTCCGAAACCGCCGAAGAACAGGACAATGAGGATTATGCCCAGGATCACGTGTCCGCGAATCGAGCGCGGGACTTCGGCAAACCATTCCTGATCACCAGCTGCGACCGGTAGTGACATTGTCGAGCCTCCCTAGTTGTTGCGGTTGTCGGCGATGCCGGTCCGTGGCGGGCCGCCGAGGGACAGGGCCCGCAGGACTTCCTCGCGCGTGCCGAACATGGCCACCGTTCCGTTGGTCAGGAGCAGTATCCTGTCGACGCTTTGCAGAAGGCTCGGGCGCTGCGTGATCGTGACGACGGTGATCTTGTTTTTCTTCGCGTGCTGCATGGCCCTGGCAAGCGCCGCCTCTCCGTCCGAATCGAGGTTCGAGTTGGGCTCGTCCAGGACGACCAGTCGCGGATTGCCGAAGAAGGCTCGCGCCAGCGCGATCCGCTGCTTCTGTCCACCGGACAGTGGCGTGCCGTCACCGGCAACGAATGTTTCGTAGCCCTGGGCGAAATTGGCGATCAGCTCGTGCACGTCCGCGAGCTTGGCCGCCTCGAAGATCGCCTCGTCGGTGGCATCCTCGCGCATCCGTGCGATGTTCGCCTTGATCGAGCCGGGGAACAGCTGCACGTCCTGCGGCAGGTAACCGATGTTTTCGCCGAACTGGCGTTGGTCCCAGTTGCGCAGATCCATGAGATCCAGCCGGACATTGCCCGAGGTCGGCAGGATGGAGCCCACGAGCATCTTGCCGAGTGTCGATTTCCCCGCGCCGGAATTGCCGATGATCGCGAGGCTTTCGCCCGGCTGCAGCGAGAAGGTGATGCCGTTGAGGACGACCCGTTTCGTCCCCTGCGGAACGAAGAGCAGGCGTTCCACGTCGAGCCGGCCTTCGGGCCGCGGCAGTTCCAGCCGTTCGAAATTCATGGGCGATGCCGTGAGAAGCTGCGTTATCCGCCCATATGCGGCGCGAGACTGGATCACGTTGTTCCAGCCCTCGATGGCGCCTTCGATCGGCGACAGCGCGCGTCCGGCGATGATGGAGGCGGCGATGACCATGCCGCCGGTCATCTCCCCGGCGATCGCCAGGTTCGCGCCCCAGCCAAGCAGCGCCACCTGGGTCAGCATGCGCGAGCCTTTTGAGAATGCGGCGGAAACGATGTTCCGATCCTGGGCCTTTACCTGGCTGGAAAGCGACTTGGCGGTGTCGCGCCCCCATATCTTCACCGCTTCCGGGATCATGGCCATCGCATTGATTATCTGGGAATTGCGTGACATCGAGTCGAGATGAAGGTTTGCGCGGCTCAGATGCTGGTTGGCATCGGCGAACGGCGCCGAGGTCGTCTTCTGGTTGATGAAGGCTATGAACAACAGTGCCAGTGCGGCGACCACGACGATCCAGCCGAGTTGCGGATGCACGAAGAAAACTGCCAGGAAGAACAGCGGTGCCATGGGCACGTCCAGAAATGCCAGCAGCGTCCCGGAAACGAGGAACTGGCGAAGCTGCTGCAGGTCGCCAAGCACCTGGTATTCCTTGCCGTTGCTGTGCAGCGAGGCGCGTGCTGCCGCGCTCAGAACCGGGGATCCGAGCTGGACAGCCACCTCGACGGCGGTGCGCATGAGTATGAAGCGGCGGATCGCGTCGAAGGCGGCCTGCAGGATGACCGCGAGCACGATCACCGCAGTGAGCATGACCAGCGTGTCGTGGGATCGGCTGGTCAGCACCCGATCGGAAATCTGGAACAGGTATATCGGGATGGCCAGCACGAGAATGTTCGTGGCGATGGTGAACAGAATGACGACCGCCATGTTCTTGCGGATCGCGCGCTTGCCGGCCTTCAGGCTGGCGCTGAAGTCCACCGGACCGAGACGCTTGTGGAAATGGCCACCACCGCCGCCATCACCGCTGCCGGATCCGGCTCCGCTACCGCCACCGTCGACTGTCTTCGGGGATTTCTTGTCAGGATCCTTCGGCCGCGCCATGACCGGGCCGGAGTCTCCGTCGAGGACCACTTTCCCCGGTTCGTAGACTTCCGTTTTCGCTTCCGTCCGCGCTTTTCCGGTCGGGGTATCATCCGCTGTCTTGGAGTCGTTTGCGCCGAGCGCGGGCCCGTTTCCCGGATCGGTCCCGGCATCGTTCGTCGCGCCGTTGTCGTCCGCCGGTTCGGCTGGCGCCGTTGTTTCCGTGCGCGGTTCTGCCGCCGGCATATCGTTGTCACGACGGGCCCTTGCATCAATGTCGGCGGTTGTCGCGCCGTCCGGCGTGGCTTCGCTTTCCGCCGGAGACTCGGCGGGCGGGGCGGGAATCATCCGTTCCGTGCGCGGCTGGGCAGCCATCCTGGCTTCTGGCCGCAGGCGTTTCGTCGGTCCTGCATAAGTGGCACAGCGTAGCGCGTCCACGGACCGGTCGATGTCGTCGAGGCTGTGCTCGGTTTTCTGCGTCAGGTTGGCGAGCCGGTTGCGCAGGCCTTCATCCGGAGGCATGGTTTTCGATGGCGGCTCTCCCGGCGTGGGTTCAATACGACGCTGTGGTTCCCATTTCCTGCGCTCGGGGCCGACACTGCGGAAGCCTTCACGGTATGTTTTCATGCCTGTTGCTCCCCCTTTTATCCGTCAGGCCAGCATCGACTGCATGACGTCGGGATGCGTTGTGTCGCATGGCGCGGGAGCACCCACCGGATTTTCGGAGCTTTCGGTTTCCGAGCCAACCATTTGATCGTCGAGAAAGGCGATCGCTTCGTTGATCAGCACGTTCGGATCCTGCCCGCCCAGGTCCGGATCGCAGGAGATGATATCGGCCTGGATCAGGATTTCCTGGGAATAGTGTTCACCGAGGAGATGTGTCGATCCGGTCGCATCGACATCGTAGATGGCGGCGACGTTGATCAGGTCGTTTGAGCCGGTGGATATGTCCCAGTCCGCCGCATCGTTTGACAGGACCTGGCTCTGCGCCAGGGCGACCTTGTCGTTGTCGCCGACGATGTTCGTCTGCTTGATGTACTTCAGGTCGTAGATGCTGCCCTTCACGTGCAGCACGCGGATGCCGGCGAGGCCTGCGAAGGCGCTGTCGGCGAAGCTGCCGCCCGCCACGCTCATGCTGCCATTGGCGATCGTTTCGGCAAACTGCTGGTACATGTCCGACATCGGGTCGAACCGGTCCGAACCGCCGATATTCGTGATGCTTGCCTGATTCCAGAGCAGGTTGTCGGACGTCCCGGATATCGTGGTGTCGGCTGTGCCCGAGGTCGCGAATCCGTTGACTGCGCCGACGATGTCGTTGTCGACAAGAACGTTCATCTGCTGGATGAATGCTGCATCGTACATGCTGCCGTCGACGATGATGAGATCGTAATACGAACCGAGTTCCTCGATCGACGTGATGTTGAACTGGGAGTTGCCGCCGGCGACGACGCTCGCCTTGACGCCGCTCGATGCGAGGACTGCCTGGTCGTTGTCGAGGATGAAGTTGATCTGCTCGATCCAGTTCATCATGACGAGGTCGCCTTCGATGGAGCTGACTGCCCACTGGGCGGGGAACTGCAAGGAATCGTCGCCGCCGGAATGGCTGCCGGAGCTTCCTTCCTTCGACGGATCGGTACGGTCGAAATCGGCTACGTTGAAAGCCTTCGTGCCGCCGTGCCCGTGCCCCTTCATGTCGTGATGGTCGAAAGCCTCGGTGGCGACAAGATCCTGGTCCCACCATGCGTTGATCTGCACGATAGCGTTGATCTCGTAGCTGTCGCCCATGCCCACGATCACGGGAGCGACTACCCAGTTGTTCATGATCACCGCTTCGTTGACCGCAACGTTCCCGCCGGCTTCAAGTTCGATCGCGGGTTCGTCGGTGCCGTTGACCTTCTCCGGCGTGAAGTCCACTTCGGGCTCTTCCTTGTGCCAGTGATCATTGATCTCGGGCGCTGCTTCCGCGGCCTTCCCGTTGACGAAAGTACCCTGAATGGCGCCGCTGCTCGTGACGGAGACACCCTCGTCGTCGCCGTGAGCGTCGATGAAATCGTTGAGGTTCCCGCTCGCTGCCTCGATGACCGAGGGGATGTCCGCTTCGGTCTTGGGCATTTCCAGTTCGGAAAGCGGTGCGAGCTCAAGCGCTTCGGACAGCAGCTGTTCAAGGCTTTCGCTGCTGTCATCGGTATTGGCGAAAGCAAGTCCCGAACCGCCAATGGACAGATTGTCGTTGTCGGAAAGGTGATTCAACTGGTTCACGACAACCGCGTAGGAGCCTATCGGCTCGAATTCGGGCGGTAGCGCCTTGGCCGACGAGGACTGGGGTTGGCCGGATTGTGAAATGTAGCCGGGATAGATGACGTTCTCCCCGATCTGCGCAGGATCGGGCTGTTCGAACCGGACCGCGTTCACCATCGCCAGCTTCTCGACTTCCGGAGGAAGCGGCTGGTAGTCGGAGTCGGGTTCGAATTCCTCCTGCTCGAGCTCGACTTCCGTGTCGGGCCGGCTTTGTTCCAACTGCCTGGTTTCTTCCTCGGCAGCGCGGGCCGCACGGAATTCGTCATAGGATTCCCGCGATCGGGCTGCTTCTATGATCGTCTCGAACAGACCGACAAAATGGGCGATAGCTTCGGTAATCCAGTCGCGGATCATGATATCCCCCTGTTTTGGGTCGGTTGGTTAGACTCGTTTGATCTTGTTGCCCCGGAAAAGGAGGCTGCGCGGAGACCGCGCAGCCCATCTCTTGATCAGGCCAGGAGGCTGCTAGCCCAGCACGCCGTCGACGCCATCGTCTTCACCGACCGACGACACGGAACTGGTGAGGCTGCCGCCGACCACGGTCATGTCGACCGCGTTCTGCTGCAGGTTCGCTCCGAGCACGAGGTCCATGTTGAACGCCTCGGTATCGACAATGGCATCGGCCGTGGCGGTCGAATGGCCTTCGACGAAGCCGTCGTCGCCATTGTTCGAACCCCACATGCCGCCGGCACCGCCGGCACCGCCGTCGCCGGAGGAGGCATTCCCGGCATCGCCGCCGACGCTCCAGGCAATGGCATCGCCGCCCATCGCGAAGCCGCCGGTGCCCATGCCACCGTCGCCTTCACCGCCGGTGGCTGCTCCGCCTGAGCCGCCTGCGCCGCCAATGGCGCCCGCAGCCGACATGGCATTGCCGAAGGCCGAACCGGAGCCGAAGCCGTTGCCGCCCTCGGAATCGCCGCCATTGCCGCCGTCGGCATCGTCGCCGTCACCGCCGAAGGCCTTGCTGTCGCCACCCAGTGCGAAGCCGCCATTGCCACCCTGTGCGGTATTGCTACCGCCGGTACCGCTGCCGCCACCGTTGCCGGCATTGCCGCTGTCGGTGCCGGAACCGGCCCCGAAGCCGTTGCCAGCGCCGAGACCCAGGCCACCGATACCGGTGCCGACACCAGCACCAAGGCCAACTGCTCCACCAGTTTCAGAACCGCCGTCGGCAGAGTTGTTGCCGGCGTCGCTGGCGCTGACGTCATCGCCATCAGCGGATGCCTTTCCACCATCCCAGGCGTCGGCATTGCCGCCTTCGGACTCGGCCTTGCCGCCGTCGCCGCCGTCATTGGACGCTCCGCCGCTGCCGAGGCCTACGCCGAGCGCGCCGAGGGCCGCCGAGATAGCGCCGGCATCGCCGCCAATCGCGCCATCGCCTCCGGTCGCTTCGCCACCGTCGCCGTAGCCACCGGCGCCGCCATAGGCATAGGCGTCGTCGGCCTTGGCATCGGCATCGTCGCCTTCGCCACCTTCGCTCTTGGCATCGCCGTCGCTGTCGCCGCCCGTTCCGCCGGCTTCGATGCCTTCGGATGCCTCGGCCGTACCACCCCTGACATCGAAGCGCTGCGTGAAGCCGCCGTCGTTATCGACCTTGGCTTCATCAAGCTTGTCGTTGTCTTCGAGAGTCGCGACCTGGTTGATGACGATGGCATTGTCGTTTCCGACGCCGTTGAGCGAGTTGTTGAGCCCGGAAATCGCGACGTCGATGTCGTCGCCGGGATCAAGGTCGACCGTTCCGCTCTTGTTGACGATAAGGTTCTCGACATCGGAGTCTTCGAGTTCGATGTCTGAGAACGGGTCGAGATCGGCGTTCACGTCGACATCAACATCGACATCGGTTTTGCTCTCCAGTTCCGCCTTGTTGATGTTGATATTCTTGTTCTCGTTTTCGTTCTCGACCTTCACGTCGACGTCAGCATCGGCGTCTGCGTTTGCGTCAGCCTTGGCGTCGGCGTCGGAATCGGATTCGCTTTCGGACTTCGCTTCGGCCTCGGCTTCGCTTTCCGATTCCGACTTGGCATCCGAATCCGCTTCGGATTCGCTTTCGGACTTGGCATCGGCATCAGAGTCCGAATCGGCTTCACTGATCGATTTGCCGAATTGAACCTGCCACTGATCCTGATCTTGCCACTGATCCTGATCCTGCTCTTGATCCTGGTCTTGTCTCTGCCAGTCCCATGGGAACCAATGTCTGTTCATTGTCTTCTTCCTTTATGGAAGACCGGGACAGCGTGACCGCAATTCATCTGTTTTGGGTCTTTGCCGTTCGGTCTGTTTCTAGGATTTCTTGGTGTTCGAGGGCGCGGACGCGAGCCTACGCGGCGTGCACCTCGGAATCGTGTTTGGAATTGTCGTCGTGGATGTCCTCCCATCCTGATGTTTCAGGTGGAGGCGGGCCAATCGGGGCAAGGCACGAATCGGGAAGCTGCCGAACGCTTTGTCCTGATATTCCCGCCCCATGTAACGGAGGGAGTGTCGCGCCGACCTTGGCAGCGCTAAAGACAACATTTCGCGCTACACCCATAGGTCTATTCCGGGCGTCCGGCAGCGGTTTCCGCGAAGGAATGTGTGCCATATCGGGACTCGCGGCGGTGATGCGGCTGGGGATAATGTCGCGGCGAGTGACCTGGCCGAAAAAAGCTGTGTGAAGAACGAACGCTTGGGAAGTCGAGAAGCTTGGCCCCAAGCTGATTCGCGCATCCCGAAACTCGCGAATCAGCAGGCCAGATTTCACTGTTAAATCTTGGTATTGAGCATTATTTGGTCGGCGGCTCCCAAGAAATGGAAGCTCGGCCAAGCGTCAATTTGGAGGATAAATGATTAACCCGAATGGGTAGGATTTCATCGGCATAGACCAATCGGGCTATTCCTCTTCCCATTGATATGGTTTAGATTTTCTTCCCTAGGGGCATGTCTGGGAGTTAACCCTTGTTCAATTCAGGGTCGGGAGGGCCAGAATGTTCCAGAATGCTATTCTACCCAAAAACTTGTCCAACAGCATCTTTTCCACACCGGGCGGGCCCGCTCCGGCTGGCGGGTCGCGACGGATGCTTCTCATCATCGCACGCCAGGATACGATGTCCGATGCCCTGCATGCGGCGGTGGAGAGGGCATTTCCATGGCTCGATGTTCGGTTGATTCCCGAAGCCGCTCAGGCCCGGGAACTGGCGCAATCGAACACACAGCTGATTTTGATCGACCTGGCCTGTTACGCGGAATTTGCGAGCCTCGACGACGAGGCCCGGTTTCCGGATCCGGCATCCACGGTCGCTGTTATGGCGCCGATGCATCTTGATCCGGACGATTTCCTGGTGAGTCGTATCTTGTCGGGGGCGGTGAAGGGCATCCTGCCGACGGATGTGAATCTCGATATTTGGCTGTCGATTCTGCAGATCATGCTGAAGGGTGGCGAGTACATCCCGCCGAACCTGATTCGCAAGCTGCAGGGCGCTCATCACCGAGTGGCGGATTCCGCAAGCATCCAGGCCGATCTGGCGAGCGCGGCCAGGCCGGAAGCTGCACGGCGCATGTTGGAGAAGCTGACGACCAGGGAACAGGAAGTCCTGTGCATGGTGGCGCAGGGTTGCCAGAACAAGGTTATCGCGGCCGATCTGGAGTTGTCGGAGAACACGGTCAAGATACACATTCACAACATCATCAAGAAGCTCGG